>NZ_JBSFVY010000001.1:28434-299262 GCF_053592555.1 Streptomyces sp. NPDC002643 | reverse complement strand
ACGTCGGGCGCCCCATAACCACCCCGGTGGTGTGCGGGCGCCTCACAACCACCCCGGTGGTACGTCGGGCGCCCCATAACCACCCCGGTGGTGTGCGGGCGCCTCACAACCACCCCGGTGGTACGTCGGGCGCCCCATAACCACCCCGGTGGTGTGTGGGCAGTCGTTCCGCAGGGCGGAACGGGTGGGCACACACCACCCACGGTCCGCAGCCGACCACCCACCCCCGCCAAGGAGCACCGATGTCGCCCTCCCCCACCCCCACCCTGACCCGCGTCCGCATGGCCTACGCCCGCATCGAAGCCGTCAACCGCCCCGAACTCTGGATCGACCTACGCCCCCAACCGGAGGTCGAGGCGGAAGCCGAAGCCCTGGACGCCCGCCTCACCACAGGCGCCCACCTCCCCCTCGCCGGCCGCCTCCTCGCGGTGAAGGGCAACATCGACGTCCACGGCCTCCCCACCACCGCCGCCTGCCCGCCCTACGCCTACCCGCCGAAGGCCGACGCCCCCGCCGTGGCCCGCCTCCGCGAGGCCGGCGCGATCGTCCTCGGCACCACGAACATGGACCAGTTCGCCACAGGCCTGGTGGGCACCCGTTCCCCCTACGGCGCCGTCCGCAACGCCCACGCCCCGACCCACATCAGCGGCGGCTCCAGCTCCGGCTCGGCGGTGGCGGTAGCCCTGGGCATCGTGGACCTGGCCCTCGGCACGGACACGGCGGGCTCGGGCAGGGTCCCGGCCGCCTTCAACGGCATCGTCGGCCTGAAACCCACCCGGGGCCTGGTCCCCACCACGGGAGTCGTCCCGGCCTGCGCCTCCCTGGACTGTGTGACGGTGTTCGCCCGCACCCTCCCGGAGGCCGAACAGGCCCTCTCCCACATGACCACCCCACCCACGACCCCGCTCCCGCCCCTCCCTCAACGCCCCCCGGGCCCGTGGCGCATCGCCGTCCCACCCCGCGACCAGCTGGGCGAGGTGGACGACGGCTGGGCGGAGGCGTACGAGACGGCGGTCCACCGACTCACCCGGGCGGGCGCGGTGGTCCAGCCCCTGGACCTGACCCCCTTCACGGAGGCGGCGAAGATGCTCTACCAGGGCGCCTTCGTGGCCGAGCGCTACACAGCCGTAGGCACCTTCATCGACAAGTCACTGGCAGAAGGCACACCCGGCCTGGACCCCACGGTCACCGGCATCATCACCAGAGCCCGAGACATCCCGGCCCACCAACTCTTCGCGGACCAAGCGCACTTGGCCACCCTCCGGGCCCAAGCCCTGACAGAACTGTCCGACGCGGACGCCCTGCTCCTCCCCACCACCCCAGGCCACCCCACCCTCGCCGAGGTGGCGGACGACCCCGTGGGCACCAACACCCGCCTGGGCCGCTTCACCAACTCCACGAACCTCTTCGACCTGGCGGCGGTGGCCGTCCCGGCGGGCGAGGTCAGGGGCCTGCCCTTCGGAGTGATGCTGATCGGCCCGGCCTTCACAGACGACCGCCTGACCCGAATCGGGGCCCTACTCCAGCCAGAGACCCGCCTGGCAGTAGTAGGCGCCCACCTCTCGGACCAGCCCCTGAACGCCCAACTCCAGTCCTACTACTGACACTTCTCACCAAGGGCCGCAGCAAGTCTTCTAGGGGCGCGGGGAACTGCGCGACCAGCCACAGACAACCCGCACCCGCCAGAACACAGCTAGCCCACCGACGAATAGGCCACAACCCCCCGCAACAGCTCATCCACAGCCTTACGCGCAGCCTTGGGCACAGTAGACCCCTCCACAGGAGCGGCAGCGGAAATCTGCCCCAGCACGTCAATCACCTGCTTGCACCACCGCACAAAGTCCCCCGCAGGCATATCGGCCTCCCGAAGCACCTCATCGAGCCCCTTCCCGGAAGCCCACATATAAGCGGCCCAGGCAAACCCGAGATCCGGCTCCCGCTGCCCGACCCCTTCGCTCTGCGTGATCCGGAACTCCTCCTCCAGAGCGTCCAGCCGCCCCCAGATCCGCACCATCTCCCCGAGCGCCGCCTTGGCCTGCCCGGACGGCAGCTTGGGCGCCATGGCGTCGTCCCCGACCCGCGCCTCGTACACGAGCGCGGACACACAGGCGGCCAGCTCAGCGGGCGCGAGCCCTTCCCACACGCCGGCCCGCAGACACTCGCTGGCCAGCAGATCCAGCTCACCGTAGAGCCGGGCGAGCCGCTTCCCGTGCTCGGTGACGTCGTCACCACGCAGATAGTCCAGCTCGGTGAGCAGGGCGACGATCCGGTCGAAGGTCCGCGCGATCGTGTTGGTGCGGCCCTCGATACGCCGCTCCAGCTGCGCGGTGTCCCGCTTGAGCCGGTGGTACCGCTCGGCCCACCGCGCATGGTCCTCACGCTCGTCGCACCCATGGCAGGGGTGCGCCCGCAGGTCGGCCCGCAGCCGGGCGATCTCACGGTCGTCGGCGGCGGCCGCACGCCGCTTGCGCTGCCGGTCGGGCACGAGATGCCCGGCCTTGGTCCGCAGCGCGGACGCGAGGTCCCGGCGGGACTGCGGCGAGCGGGGATTGAAGGACTTCGGGATGCGCATCCGCTCCAGCGCCTCGACCGGCACCGGGAAGTCGATGGACGCCAGCCGCTTGACCTGCCGCTCGGCGGTGAGCACCAGCGGACGCGGCCCGTCGTGGTGTTCGAAGCCCCGGTGGCCGTTGGACCGCCCGGCGGGCAGCCCGGGGTCCAGCACCAGGGCGAGCCCGGCGTACTTGCCGGTCGGCACATGGATGACGTCGCCCGGCTTGAGCCTCTCCAGCGCGACGGCGGCCTCCGCGCGACGCTGGGCGGCTCCCTGCTTGGCCAGTTCGGTCTCGCGGTCCTTCAAGTCCCGCCTGAGGCGCGCGTACTCCTCGAAGTCGCCGAGGTGGCAGGTCATGGAGGCCTTGTAGCCCTCCAGTCCCTCCTCGTTGCGCTGGACCTGCCGTGAAATGCCCACGACCGACTTGTCGGCCTGGAACTGTGCGAACGAGGTCTCCAGCAGCTCCCGCGACCGATGCCGTCCGAACTGCTCGACCAGGTTGACCGCCATGTTGTACGACGGCTTGAAGCTGGAGCGCAGCGGATACGTACGCGTCCCCGCGAGCCCCGCCAGATGATCGGGGTTCATCCCGCGCTGCCACAGCACCACGGCATGGCCCTCGACGTCGATGCCGCGGCGCCCGGCCCGGCCCGTCAACTGGGTGTACTCGCCGGGGGTGATGTCGGCGTGCTGCTCGCCGTTCCACTTGACGAGCTTCTCCAACACCACCGAGCGGGCGGGCATGTTGATGCCGAGGGCGAGGGTCTCGGTGGCGAACACGGCCTTGACGAGGCCGCGTACGAAGAGTTCCTCGACGACCTCCTTGAACGTGGGCAGCATGCCCGCGTGGTGGGCGGCGATTCCGCGTTCCAGGCCCTCCAGCCACTCGTAGTAGCCGAGGACGTGGAGGTCCTCGGCGGGGATGGAGGCGGTGCGTTCCTCGACGAGGGCACGGACCCTGAGGCGGGCGTCGTCGTCGTTGAGGCGGAGGCCGGCGTACAGGCACTGCTGGACGGCGGCCTCGCAGGCGGCGCGGCTGAAGATGAAGGTGATGGCGGGCAACAGGCCCTCGGAGTCGAGCCGTTCGATGACCTCGGGGCGGCTCGGAATCCATACGCGGGAGCGCTGGCGGCGCTCCCGCTCACGGTCGGCCTCGCGCATGGCGCGACCGCGTCTGCGGTCCTGGAACGAGGGCCGGCTGGCCTCCATCCGGGCCATCCGCGTCAAGTCGGGGTTGACGGCCTTCTTGTTGCCCTCGCCCTCCTCGAACAGGTCGTACATCCGGCGTCCGGCGAGGACGTGCTGGAACAGCGGCACGGGCCGGTGCTCGGAGACGATGACCTGGGTGTCGCCGCGGACGGTGTCCAGCCAGTCGCCGAACTCCTCGGCGTTGGACACGGTGGCGGAGAGGGAGACCAGGGTGACCGACTCGGGGAGGTGGATGATCACTTCCTCCCAGACGGCGCCGCGGAAGCGGTCGGAGAGGTAGTGCACCTCGTCCATGACCACATGACCGAGGCCCAGGAGGGTCTGGGAGCCCGCGTACAGCATGTTCCTGAGCACCTCGGTGGTCATCACGACCACGGGGGCGCCGGAGTTGACGCTGTTGTCGCCGGTGAGGAGGCCGACCTTGTCGGCGCCGTAGCGGCGGCACAGGTCGGTGTACTTCTGGTTCGACAGTGCCTTGATGGGTGTCGTGTAGAAGCACTTCTTGCCCTGGCGCAGGGCGAGATGGACGGCGAACTCGCCGACGATCGTCTTGCCCGAGCCGGTGGGGGCGGCGACGAGCACGCCCTTGCCGGCTTCCAGCGCCTGGCAGGCCTCGATCTGGAAGGGGTCGAGACCGAAGTCGTACATCTCGCGGAAGGACGCGAGCGCGGTGGCCTGCTCGGCAGCGCGCCTACGTGCTGCCGCATACCGCTCGGCCGGGGAGAGGTCCTCTGTCATCGTGCTTTCGAGCGTACCGGGCCCCACTGACAACAGGACGATCATTATCCGGATGATTGCCCCCGCACCCCCGCGCATGGAGGCGACGGTGGCGATCGCGGGTCGGGAGGCGGGGGTACGTCCCGGTGGGACGCGCGCTCCCGCGCATGACGGCGGCCGGGTGCGCCTCGTGGGCGCCCCGGCCGCGTTCAGGTTCGGCGGGACGGGTCAGGTGACGTCGTCGTAGCCGTTGATCCGGTCGCGTTCGGTCTCGGGCTCACTCGCCTGGGAGGGCAGTACCCGGCTCGCGGAGACGGATTCGATCTCGCCGATGTCCTCGGGGGTGAGGTCCAGCTCGGAGGCCTCGTCGTCGGCCGGTCCCATGGCATCGCGGCGGGCCCTGCGCCTGTCGTTGGTGAGCGCGATGGCCGTCGCGACGAAGTACAGAATCCAGATGGGGGCCGCCAGCGCCAGCATGGAGATGGGGTCGGTGCTGGGGGTGGCGATCGCCGCGAAGAGCGTGATGCCGAGGATCATGCCCCGCCACCAGCCGGCCATCTTCTTGCCGGAGAGCACTCCGCCGAAGTTCAGCATCACCAGCAGCAGCGGCAGCTCGAAGGAGAGGCCGAAGACGACGATCATCCGCATGATCAGGTTCAGCAGATCGTCGAGGGGGAGCTGGTTGTCGCTTCCGATGATGGAGAACTCCAGCATCACGGACGCCATCTTGGGCAGCGACCAGTAGGCGAAGTACGCCCCCATGACGAACAGGGGGAAGCCGGCGGCGACGAAGCCGAGGCCGTACTTCTTCTCGTGGCGGTGCAGGCCCGGCGCGATGAACGCCCAGAGCTGGTAGAGCCACACCGGGCTGGCGAGGACCACACCCGATGACAGCGAGACCGTGAGGGCGAGTGTGAACGGGCTGAGCAGACCGTTCTGCACGATGCGCGCGCATGTCGTCTCGCCGGTGTCCTTCGCGGTCTCCGCCAGTTCGGCGAAGGACTGGTCGCATCCCACCGCCTGAAGGATGGGATCAGTGAAGAACTGGATGATGTCCTTGTAGAACAGGGCCGCGAAGACCGTCGTGACGACGATCGCCAGCAGGCTCTTCACCAGGCGGTTACGCAGCTCGCGCAGGTGCTCCGCGAGGGGCATCCGCCCCTCGGGATCCTTCTCAGTCTTGCGGGCAGACTTGAGCAACCCACGTCCTCATCTCGTGCGGCAGGCCGGAAATCCGATCCGGCCTTGTATCAGCGCTTGGTGGTGTCCGTCGGCTCGGCGACCGGGCGGGAGCTGGTCACATCGCCGGGGGCGGCCTGGATGGTGCGCTGAGCCGGGGCGTCGTCGTGCTGCGGCGGCGCGGAGGCGGCCGTGGTGTTGTCCTGACCCTCCGACTTCATCGCCTTGGCCTCGCTCTTGAGGATGCGAGCGGACTTGCCGAGCGAGCGCGCCATGTCCGGAAGCTTCTTCGCGCCGAACAGCAGGATGATGACGACGAGGATGAGAATGATCTCGGGAGCGCCGAGCTTTCCGAACATAGGTGTTTACCTTCTCACCGAGGCGGCGGGGGTTAGGGCTGTCCGACCGGTCGGACACCTGTCCGAACGATCGCACTGGCAGCGATCGTAACTCTCAGGGGTGAACACTGGGCAATCCCTGTGCGTCCTCCCAATTCGCGACCCGGGCCTCGTTCTCCGTGCCGCGACAGGCAGCGTACCTGCCGAAGGTATGAAGGTGACAGGGCGAAGTGGCGCAAAACGCACAGGGCCCTCAACTCACAGCGGCCCCGAGCCCAAGTCACAGAGTGTCCACAGAGCGGGCCGCGCTCACCGCCGCCCGCTCCAGGTCCTCCGCCGCCCTGCTGATCCGCCGCGCCGACTCCGACACCTGCGCACCGAGCCTCCGCGCCTCCAGAAAAACCCGCACAGCGAGCACTCCCAGCACGGCAATCCCCACAAAACCCACGGCAACGCCCAACATCGGCCAGAACATGGCTCGACCCTAGCCCGCCGAGTGCAGCCGCAGTGTTCGGACGCCGCCGCCGGTCAGCAGCTCGACGATCCGTTCACCGGCCGGCTTGCGTACGGCGACCCCGCACTCGGGGCAGGTGAAGGAGTAGAAGGTGGTCTTGGTGGAGCCGCCGATGGCGAGCATGAGCGCGCCCGCGCCCAGCTCGAAGCTGGACCGGCAGTCGGGGCACCCGGCCCGGAACACCACGTCGACGGCCCGCCTCATCCCGGCGAAGGCCACCGCCACGGACATCTCCTGCACACCCTGTACGCCCCGCGCCCCTGACACGTCCTGAGCACCCCGCACATCAGACATGGCCGACCCGCCGTTCACAGCCCACGCTCCTGCCCGTCGCACTGCCGTTGTCGAACTCCATGGGCCGCGCCCGCCGAACCACCGGGCCCGTCGGCCACCGTGGAGCCGGGCCCGTCGTACGCCGCCAGCGCCTCGCGGGCGGCCCGGCGGGCGCTGTCGGCGAGGTCCTGCGGCGAGACGATCCTGCCGTCGCGCCCGAGCCTGAGCGCCAGGCGCCGCAGCGAGGCGGGATCGGGGGTACGCAGCGTGATCTTGAGGCCCCCGTCGGGCAGTTCCTCGGCGCTGTCGTGCGGGTAGTACTCGGCGACCCAGCGCCCGCCGGGCCCCACCTCGACGACGACCTCCGGGTCCTCCGCGGCGGGCTGCACCAGCGCCTGGGACAGATCCCGCAACTCGATCTCGGGCGGCGCGGACGGCTCGTCGAGGATCTTGATCTCGGCGACCCGGTCCAGCCGGAACGTACGCCGGGCCTCGGAGCGCCGGCACCAGGCCTCGACATAGGTGTGACCCACGCTGACCAGGCGAATCGGGTCGATCTCGCGTTCGGTGACCTCGTCACGGGCGGGCGAGTAGTAGCGAATCCACAGTCTGCGCCGCTCGGAGATCGCCCGGTCGACATCCGCGAAGACCCCGCCCTCGGCCTCGAACGTCACCGACAGCCGGGAACTGGCGCCCGCCGCCTCCCCGGCCGCGCCCTCCACCTTGGCCGTGGCCCGCAGCAGCGCCTGCCGGTCGCTCTCACGCAGCCCGGGCAGGGTGGCGACGGCACGGGCGGCGACGAGCAGGGCGGTGGCCTCGTCGGCGGCGAGCCGAAGCGGTTCGGCGGCCTCCGCGCCGAGAGCGGCGGGGTTGTGCCACCAGATGCGCTCGCCGTCGGTGTCGATGTCGAGCAGATCACCGCCGCGGAAGCTGGTCCCGCACATGGGCAGCACATCGAGGTCGGAGACCAGTTCGTCCTCGGTGATCCCGAAGGCGCGGGCGACGTCCTCGATCCGGGCGCCGGGCCGCTCCCGCAGATAGGTCACCAGGGACAGCATCCGCCGGGTCTGGTCGATGGCGTTCGCCGGCCGGGCCGGTTTTCCCACCACGTTCTTACGTCCCCCTCAACCCTTGGCCACGGCACGCAGCCGATCCACCACATCGGCCCGCAGCTCGGCAGGCTCCAGGACCACCACGTCCGGCCCGAACTCCACCAGCCAGGCATCCAGACCGTGCCCGTACGGAATCTCCAACTCGTCCCAGCCGTCCCCGAGTTCCCGTACGGCGCCGGCGCGGGCCCGCAGCGGATATCCGGCGTCGGAACGCAGCCGGATCAGCGCGGAACGGTCGGCGGTCTCCCCCGCCCACCCAGCGACGGTCTCCCGCACGGTGACCACATCGGGCACGGGCGCGGTGAAGGCACTGCCCTTGCTGCGGACCTTCCCGGTGATCCGGGACAGCCGGAAGACCCGCTCGGCACCCCGGTCCCGGTCATAGCCGGCGAGATACCAGTGGCCGCGCCAGCACTCCAGCGCCCACGGCTCGACATGACGGGGCTCGGGACGGGCGGCGGTGGCCTTGCGATAGTCGAACACGACGGGCCGGCGGTCCCGGCAGGCCAGCATCAACGGCTCGAACGCGGCCTCATGCACCGGGATACGCGGCTCCAGGGCGCCATGGGCCTCGTAAGGGTCGACGTCCTCGGGAAGACCCGCGGCACGCAACTTCTGGATGGCACCGCTGGCGGCTCCGGCGAGACGGGCCTGCTGCCAGACCTTCGCGGCGAGACCGAGGGCGGCGGCCTCCTCGGCGTCGAGGGTGATGGGAGGGAGGCGGTTGCTGTCACGGCGGGCGAGATAGCCGACCTCACCGTCGAGGTTCTCCACCGTCTCGATGACCAGGCCCAGCTCGCGCAGATCATCCTTGTCGCGCTCGAACATGCGATTGAAGGAATCATCACTGCCGGCTGCACCGATTTCCGGCCTTACGGCCTCGACGTACGCCTCTATGGAATCCCTCAACTCGCGCTTGCTGAGCGGCCGGCGCGTCCCCAGCAGACACAGCGCCAGGTTCATCAACCGCTCGGCCTTGGCAATGGCCATCGACGCCCTTCCCTACGGGTCCTCTGAGGCAAGACCGTACCGCTACGAAGCGTCGCGGCAAAAGCCGAGGGCCCATGCCCGAACAGGCATGGACCCCAGCCGATCGGCTCCGATCGCGATCAGACCGCGACAGCGATCAGACCATGACAGCGATCAGACCGCGATCAGGTCGACCACGAAGATCAGCGTCTCACCGGGCTTGATCGCCGGCGTCGGGCTCTGGTTCCCGTACGCCAGGTGCGCCGGGATGGTCAGCTGACGACGGCCACCGACCTTCATGCCCTGAACACCCTGGTCCCAGCCCTTGATGACCCGGCCGGCACCCAGCGGGAAACGGAACGGCGCACCACGGTTCCAGCTGGCGTCGAACTCCTCACCCGTGGAGAAGGAGACACCCACATAGTGCACGGTGACGGTCTGACCCGCCCGGGCCACCTCGCCCTCGCCCTCCCAGATGTCCTTGATCTCCAGGTCCGCCGGCGGCTCACCCTCGGGGAAATCGATCTCGGGCTTGTCAATGCTCACGTCTTCAAGCTCCTGCTTTGTACGAACAAGGCAACGCGGAACAGTCTCGCATCCAGCGGCTCTCACATCTTCGCGAGGATGTCCACGACGAACACCATCGTGGAGTCCTTCTTGATGTCACTGCCACTCGGCGGCGTGTCCCCGTACCCCAGCTCCGGCGGAATCACGATGAGCAGACGGCTGCCCACCTTCTTCCCCGCCATACCCTGCTGCCACCCCTTGACGACCTGCTGCAGCCCGAACGAACTCAGCTGCTCCCGGCTGTACGAGGAGTCGAACTCCTTGCCCGTGTCCCAGATGACGCCCTTGTACTGCACCAGCAGACTGTCGTCGGCGCCGATCTCGGGGCCGTCGCCCTCCAGGATGTAGTTCGCCACCAGCTTCGTCGGCGGGTCCACCTTCGGCACCTCGATCGACGGCGCCTTCCCGTCGGTGTTCGTGCCCACCTTCGGCAGATCCACATTGTCCTGCGCCACCTGCTCGCCCTTGGCGGAGCTCTTGGCGTTGAACGTGTTCTGGATGTCCACCACGAACACCAGCGTGTCCGTGCCCTTGATCCCCGCCTGCTGATTGCCGTCCGTGCCATAACCCCACGTCGGAGGCACCGCCATCTCGACCCGGCTGCCGGCCTTCTTCCCCGTCAGCGCATACCGCCAGCCGTCGATGATGCCCTGCGGCGAAAGCTGGATCACCAGCGGCGTCTTCCGGTCGTACGAGTTGTCGAAGACCTTCGCCGTCGCCCAGATCTGCCCCAGATAGTTCGCCTGGATGTAGTCACCCTCCGCGACCGTCTGCCCGCTGCCCGCGATGACCGTCTTCACCGCCAGATCCTTCGACGGATCACCACTGCCCTTGGCGACCGTCGGCTTCTCGTCGAACTTCTCACCCGCCGTGATCGCCGGCAACGGCCCGTCCACGATCTTCGGCGGCGGCGCCGCACTCGCCGACGCCGACGGGCTGCCGTCGGTCTTGGCCGAGTCGGACGTGTCGTCCCCACACGCGGACAGCGTGAGCAGCCCGGCGGGAACAGCGATCAGAAGAGAGCGTCGGCGCACGGTGAGAGCCTCGTTCGGTCGATCTTGCGGATGACGTGCGCGCAACTCTACGACGTAGGAAGGGCGCCGTACGGCATAACGTACGGCGCCCCGCGTCGCGTTCCGACAAACCCAGCCGGAACTTATCCGCGCTACATTCCCGCGATCAGCTTCTCCACCCGATCGTCCACCGAACGGAACGGGTCCTTGCACAACACCGTGCGTTGCGCCTGGTCATTGAGCTTCAAGTGCACCCAGTCGACCGTGAAATCACGACGCTGTTCCTGCGCACGACGGATGAAGTCACCACGAAGACGCGCCCGAGTCGTCTGCGGCGGAACCGACTTGCCCTCGAAGATCTTCAAGTCATTGCAGATACGAGCGGCTTGCCCTTTCCTCTCCAGAAGGTAGTACAACCCACGACGACGGTGGATGTCGTGATACGCGAGGTCTATCTGCGCGACCCGCGGATGCGACATCGTCATGTTGTGCTTCGCCCGGTACCGCTCGATGAGCTTGTACTTCATCACCCAGTCGATCTCGGTACCGATCCGGTCCAGGTCCTCCGCCTCGATCGCGTCCAGCGTGCGACCCCACAGCTCCAGCACCTGCTCGACCGTGCCCGTACGAATACCACGACGCTCACAGAAGTCCACGGCCTTCTCGTAGTACTCCCGCTGCACCTCCAGCGCCGAGGCCTCCCGACCACTGGCCAGACGCACCTTGCGCCGGCCCGTGATGTCATGGCTGACCTCACGGATCGCCCGAATCGGGTTCTCCAGGGTCAGATCCCGCATCACCGTGCCCGCCTCGATCATCCGCAGCACCAGATCGGTCGCACCGACCTTCAGCAGCATCGTCGTCTCGGACATGTTCGAGTCACCCACGATGACATGCAGACGACGGTAACGCTCGGCGTCCGCATGCGGCTCATCACGCGTATTGATGATCGGACGGGAACGGGTCGTCGCCGAACTGACACCCTCCCAGATGTGCTCCGCCCGCTGACTCACGCAGTACACCGCACCACGCGGCGTCTGCAGCACCTTGCCCGCCCCACACAGCAACTGCCGCGTCACCAGGAACGGAATAAGGATGTCGGCCAGCCGGGAGAACTCCCCGTGCCGCGCCACCAGATAGTTCTCATGGCAACCGTACGAGTTGCCCGCCGAGTCCGTGTTGTTCTTGAAGAGGTAGACGTCGCCCGCGATTCCCTCCTCGTGCAGGCGGCGTTCCGCGTCGACCAGCAGCCCTTCCAGAATGCGCTCGCCGGCCTTGTCGTGAGTGACCAGCTCGGTCACGTTGTCACATTCGGGTGTCGCGTATTCGGGATGCGAGCCCACGTCCAGATACAGACGGGCCCCGTTCCGCAGAAACACATTGCTGCTGCGGCCCCATGACACGACACGGCGGAAGAGGTACCGCGCCACCTCGTCAGGAGACAGACGGCGCTGTCCCCTGAACGTGCACGTGACGCCGTACTCGTTCTCCAGCCCGAAAATGCGGCGGTCCATGACTGAACATTACGCCCGATCCACCGAGCTGAAACGGGGTTCGACAGCACGGTTCGGATCATTTTCCGACGACCCCGCCACCACCCCACCCCCCGAAGGAACAGCCAGAACCCGCCCCGTGGCCAGCAGAACCAGCAACGACACCGCCCCCGCCGCACCCGGCACCACAAACCCCCAGACGGTCCCACCCCACTCCACCACCGGCCCCGCCACGGCCGTCCCCAACGACTGCCCCACCGTGAACGTCGTCACGATCCACGAGAACGCCTCCGTCACCGTCCCCCGCGGCGCATACCGATCCACCAGCACAAACCCACACGCGATCGCCGGCGCCAAAAACACCCCCGCGAGCGCCGTCAACCCCGTCATCCCCACCGGCCCCGGCATCACCAACAACGGCACATAACACACCGCCAGCAACGCCACCAACCCCCGCAGTCGACGCTCCGGCGCCCCCCGCCACCCCCACGCCCCGTACGCCGTACCACCCACCAGCGCCCCGAACCCCAGCCCCGCCATCAACCACCCATAAACCACATCCCCACCATGGCCATCCGCATACGACACGGCCGCCACAGTGATCGACCCCAACGCGACCCCCACGAACAAAAACGCCCCCAGCAACACCAACAACCCCGGCGAACGCAACGCCCCCAGCCAATGCGCCTCACGCGGCGCCGAACGCCACGCCCGCGACGGCGGCGACACCACCACCCACAACGCCCCCACCACCCCGATCACGCTCAACACCACCAACGCCACCGACGCCGACCACAACGACACACACAACGTCACCAACAACGGCCCGACCGTGAACATCACCTCCTGCGCCACCGCGTCCATCGCATACGCCGTATGCACCTGCTCCTCCCGACGCAGCACACTCGGCCACAACGCCCGCAGCCCGCCCTCCAACGGCGGCGTGAACAACCCCGCCACCGCGATCGCGAGATACGCCACCGGCAGCGGCTCCAACCCGACGAACGCGAAAACGGTCATCCCCACGGCGGACAGGACCGCCGCCGACAACTGCACCCGCGGCTGACCATGAAGATCCACCAGCCGCCCCAGCAACGGCTGCCCCACCGCGTTCGCCACCCCGTACACCGCCACCAGCGCCCCCGCCAGGCTGTACGTCCCACCCTCCGCCCGCACGAACAACACGACCGCGATCGCCGCCGTCGCGTTCGGCAACCGCCCCACCAACGTCCCGGCCAGCAACCGCGCGGCATGCCGCGCCCTGAGGATCTCCAGATATCCGGCGGCCATGTCCTGCCTCTCGACGGGCGGTCAACGAAGGAAGTGTTACGTATAACGTCCGCTGTCATACGTACCATGAGCCCAGTCCACGAGTCCACACGAAGGAGCAGACCGACGGTGGCACGAGGTACCACCCGGCCCACGAGCCGCGACGTCGCCCAGGCCGCCGGAGTCTCCCAGGCCGCCGTCTCCCTCGTCCTCGGCGACAAATGGCGCGGCCGCGTCTCAGAAACCACCGCCGAACGCGTACGAGCCGCCGCCCACGAACTCGGCTACCGCCCCAACCTCGCCGCCCGCAACCTCCGCCTCGGCCACACCAGAACCATCCTCCTCGTCGTCCCCGCCCTCACCACCGAATTCTTCGGCGGCGTCTACACCGGCGCCGCCCGCATCGCCGCCCGCCACGGCTTCGGAGTCGTCCTCTACCCCTCCCCCGAAGGCGTCGGCCCCGCCCGCAACCCCTTCGCCTCCGCCCAAGCCGCCCTCGACGGCGTCATCGCCTCCTCCATGGCAGCCGACGCCCTCACCCCCATCCGCGGCGACCAACTCCCCCTCGTCATGCTCGACAGCGACCCACACGGCAGCCTCGGCGCCGCCACCGTCAACCTCGACATCCGCGACGGCGTACGCCAAGTCACCGAACACCTCCTCGGACTCGGCCACAGACACTTCCTGCACCTCGCCGCCGACATCCCCTCCTGGACCTTCCAAGTACGCGCACACGAACTCACCACACGACTCGCAGCCGTACCCGGCACCACAGTCACCACCACCGCCGCACCGATCTCCATCGAGGACGCCAGAGCAGCCACCGAAGCCGCCCTCAGCGGACCAAAGACCCGACGGACAACCGACACCGGCCCCTGGAAACACCCCACCGCACTCGTCTGCGACGACGACAAACTCGCAGCCGGCGCCTACAAAGCCGCACGCCGACTCGGCCTCCGCGTACCCGAAGACATCTCCATCACCGGCCTCGACGACCTCGCCCTCGCCACAGCCCTCGACCCCGAACTCACCACCGTCCGACTCGACGCCGAACTCTTCGGAGAACGCGGCATGGAAGCCCTCCTCGCCGTCCTGGAAGGCCGCACACCAGCCGAGGGAGACATCCCCGTGGAACTCGTGATCCGAGGCTCCACAGCCCCACCAGGACCGTAAGCCCCCAAACGCCGCGCGCCCCGGCCTGAGACAGCCGGGGCGCACTACGGGCGAATTTCCCTACTCAGCGGGCCTCACCCAGCGGGGCCCTGCTCACTCCTCCTCGTCGGCGCTCTCGGCCTCCGTAGCCGCACCCTCCGACTCCAACAACCGCGACAGCTGACGCCCGACGATCCGCTTGAACTTCCGCTGCTGCGGACGCGTCCGATCCAACACAGCCACCTCAAGACGCTCCGCCGGAATCTCCCGCTGCGTGCCATTGGTGTCACGCGACAACGCCTGAACAGCCAACTTCAACGCCTCAGCCAGAGACATCCCGTCCTGATGACGCTGATCCAGATAGCTACTGATCTGCTCGGCATTCCCACCGACCGCCACCGAGCCATGCTCGTCCACGATCGAACCATCATGCGGCAACCGATAGATCTGATCACCCTCCGGGGTCTCCCCCACCTCGGCCACCACCAACTCCACCTCATACGGCTTCTCAGCCGCCGAGGAGAAAATGGTGCCCAGGGTCTGGGCATAGACGTTCGCGAGACCGCGAGCAGTCACATCGTCACGGTCGTAGGTGTACCCCCGAAGATCGGCATACCGCACACCACCGATCCGCAGATTCTCGTACTCGTTGTACTTACCGGCCGCCGCGAAGCCGATCCGGTCATAGATCTCGCTGAACTTGTGCAACGCACGGGACGGATTCTCACCGACGAACACGATGCCGTCGGCATACTGCAGCACGACCAGACTCCGGCCGCGCGCGATCCCCTTCCGGGCATACTCCGCCCGGTCGGCCATCGCCTGCTGGGGTGAGACATAGAACGGCGTCGACACCGGCTAACCGTCCCTTTCTGTCGAAGTCACTGGATCACCTTCAAAAGACCGAACCACCGCCTACAGCAGCGCGGCCCGCGGCCCGTCGGGCTGCTCCAGACGCCGCTCCAGAATGGAACGAGCGATCTCAGAGGACTCGTCATCCCCGAGCCGACGGAAACCGTCCTCGCTGATCACGGTGACGATCGGGTAGATCCGGCGCGCGACATCGGGACCACCGGTCGCCGAGTCGTCGTCAGCCGCGTCGTAGAGGGCCTGCACCACGAGAGTCGTGGCCTGGTCCTCGGTCAGGTCGTCCCGGTAGAGCTTCTTCATGGCGCCCCGCGCGAAGATCGAACCCGAACCGGTGGCCGCATACCCCCGCTCCTCAGAACGACCACCCGTCACGTCGTACGAGAAGATCCGGCCCTTCTCGTAGTCCACGTCATAGCCGGCGAACAGCGGCACCACGGCCAAGCCCTGCATGGCCATGCCCAGATTGGAACGGATCATGGTCGACAGCCGGTTCGCCTTGCCCTCCAAGGAGAGCTGCGTACCCTCCACCTTCTCGAAGTGCTCCAGCTCCAACTGGAACAGCTTCACCATCTCCACGGCCAGCCCCGCCGTACCGGCGATCCCGACAGCCGAGTACTCATCCGCCGGGAACACCTTCTCGATGTCCCGCTGCGCGATCATGTTCCCCATCGTCGCCCGACGGTCACCCGCGAGCACCACACCACCCGGGAACGTCACAGCCACGATCGTCGTCCCATGCGGAGCCTCGATCACACCCTGAGTCGGCGGCAGCTGCCGCTTGCCGGGGAGCATCTCCGGCTGGTGCTCCGACAGAAAGTCCATGAAGGACGACGACCCAGGCGTCAGGAAGGCAGCTGGTAGACGCCCGGTGCTACGAGTGTTGGCTTCCACGCGTTTCCTTCCACATACGTCGCAGCCCGCCTTATGGCATCGGGCCGATCCTTGAACTGCCCCAGCGCCGCGTTACAGCTGAAGCACAGTACGCCTCGGACCCTACCCGTCTCGTGGCAGTGATCCACATGCACCGGCAAAGCCGCCAAACATATGCAGCAGACGCCGCCTTGGGAGGCGATCAGCTCGTCGCGTTCGGCTTCGGTGATGCCGTACTCACGCTTCAGGTGGTCCTGCCTGGACTGCACGGCTCGGCACGCCTTGCAGCGAGTGGACAGGCCGTCGGATGCAGTGCCATTGCGATGCCACTCGCTGTGAGGCTTGACCTCACCGCACGTCCGGCAGAGCTTGTGCCCGTCGGGTACGTCGGCTTTCTCTCGAACCGTCTTGCCGCGTGCTTCTTGGCGTCGCCGGTAGTACTCGGCCGCGCATTCACGGCAGTTGGCCTGCAGACCATCAGGTCGCGACCGGTTGCTCGCGAATGCGTCGGCCGGAAGCACTTGCTGGCAAGCCGAGCACTTCTTCGACCCCCCATCGTTCATGGATGTGACTACTGTCCACCCTTTTGAACGAACGAGCGTACGAAATCCTCTGCATTTTCTTCCAAGACGTCGTCGATCTCGTCCAGAACCGAGTCCACGTCATCGCTCAGCTTCTCGTGCCGTTCCTTGAGGTCCTCGCTCGCCTGAGCCTCGGGGGCCTGCTCCTCGACCTCCTCGGTCGAGCGTGTGGCCTTCTGCTGTCCGCCGCCGGTGTCCTTGGTCGCCATAACCCTCACCCCGCTCTGTTGCCCGACATGGTCGGCAGGTCGGCATTCCTGCCGATCGGTGATGATCAGACCCTACAAGCCGGGTCTGACATTGGCCCCGTTGTTTCCTGTATCCACAACGTCCGGGGACCACCTCGATGATTCCCGGACGTCGTTGTTTCCACCCTGCCCCGAAGATCGGGGGTGCAACCTCTTTCAGCCGCCCGACAGGACCCTGACCAGGTCTTCTGCGGTGCGGCAGCGGTCGAGGAGCTCTTTGACGTGATTTCGCGTTCCGCGTAGTGGTTCGAGGGTTGGGACGCGTTGGAGGGAGTCCCGGCCCGGGAGGTCGAAGATCACGGAGTCCCAGGAGGCGGCGGCGACGTCGTCGGCGTACTGCTCCAGGCAGCGGCCGCGGAAGTACGCGCGGGTGTCCTCCGGGGGCTTGGTGCGGGCTGTGTCGACGTCGGTCTCGTCCAGGAGTCGTTTCATCTTGCCGCGGGCGACGAGGCGGTTGTAGAGGCCTTTCTCGGCGCGTACGTCGGCGTACTGGAGGTCGACGAGGTGGAGCCTGGCGGCGTCCCAGTCGAGGCTGTCGCGGCGGCGGTAGCCCTCCATGAGTTCTTTCTTGGCGACCCAGTCGAGTTCTCCGGAGAGGCTCATGGGGTCGTTCTCGAGGCGGGTGAGGGTGTCCTCCCAGCGGGTGAGGACGTCCTTGGTCTGTTCGTCGGCGTCGGAGCCGTAGCGTTCCTCCACGTATTTGCGTGAGAGCTCGTAGTACTCCATCTGGAGTTGTACGGCGGTCAGGGTGCGTCCGCTGCGGAGGGTGACGAGGCGTTGCAGGGTGGGGTCGTGGGAGACCTGGTGGAGGGTGCGTACGGGTTGGTCGACGGCCAGGTCGACGGCGATGAAGCCGTCCTCGATCATGGAAAGGACCAGGGCCGTCGTCCCGAGTTTCAGGTACGTCGAGATCTCCGAGAGATTCGCGTCGCCGATGATCACATGCAGGCGGCGGTACTTCTCCGCGTCCGCGTGTGGCTCGTCCCGGGTGTTGATGATGGGACGCTTCAGCGTCGTCTCCAGGCCGACCTCGACCTCGAAGTAGTCCGCGCGCTGGCTGATCTGGAAGCCGTGTTCGTGGCCGTCCTGGCCGATGCCTACGCGGCCGGCGCCGGTGACGACCTGGCGGGAGACGAAGAAGGGGGTGAGGTGGCGCACGATGTCGGAGAAGGGGGTTTCCCGCTTCATGAGGTAGTTCTCGTGCGTGCCGTAGGAGGCGCCTTTGTTGTCGGTGTTGTTTTTGTAGAGGTGGATGGGTTGGGCGCCGGGGAGCTGGGCGGCGCGGTCTGCCGCTTCGGCCATGATGCGTTCGCCGGCTTTGTCCCAGAGGACGGCGTCGCGGGGGTTGGTGACTTCGGGTGCGCTGTATTCGGGGTGGGCGTGGTCGACGTAGAGCCTGGCTCCGTTGGTGAGGATGACGTTGGCGAGGCCGATGTCCTCGTCGGTGAGCTGGCTGGCGTCGGCGGCTTCGCGGGCGAGGTCGAAGCCTCGCGCGTCTCGCAGGGGGTTTTCTTCCTCGAAGTCCCAGCGGGCTCGTCGGGCCCGGTGCATCGCCGCGGCGTAGGCGTTGACGATCTGGGACGAGGTGAGCATGGCATTGGCATTGGGGTGGCCGGGGACGGAGATCCCGTACTCCGTCTCGATGCCCATTACTCGCCGTACGGTCATGCGGCCCTCCTTGCCCGGCGGCGTCCTCGGTCGGGGACGCTGCTCAAGTACCGCTGGCGCTCCGGTGCGTGTGCGGTGCCCGTCCCCGCACTGTGCGATGTGGCGGTATGAAAGAGCCTAGAACGCCTCCGCGCCGGCGGGGAGATCATTTGCGTCATTGCCTTGCTCGCCTTTGGTGCGGTCGTGGCCTGAAATGCGGCGGCTGCGGGTGCCCGGTGGGGGCACCCGCAGCCGCCCTTTGTGTTACAGGTACTGACCGGTATTGGCCACCGTGTCGATGGAGCGTCCGGTGTCGGCGCCCTGCTTTCCGGTGATCAGGGTACGGATGTAGACGATCCGTTCGCCCTTCTTTCCGGAGATTCGGGCCCAGTCGTCCGGGTTGGTGGTGTTGGGGAGGTCTTCGTTCTCCTTGAACTCGTCCACGCATGCTTGGAGGAGGTGGGAGACGCGGAGGCCTTTTTGGTTCTTTTCGAGGAAGTCCTTGATGGCCATTTTTTTGGCGCGGCCGACGATGTTTTCGATCATGGCGCCGGAGTTGAAGTCCTTGAAGTAGAGGACTTCTTTGTCTCCGTTGGCGTAGGTGACTTCCAGGAAGCGGTTTTCCTCGGATTCGGCGTACATGTGTTCCACTGCCGTCTGGATCATGCTTTGGACGGTGGTGGCCTTGCTGTCTCCGTGTTCGCCGAGGTCGTCGGCGTGGAGGGGGAGGCGCTCGGTGAGGTACTTGCCGAAGATGTCCTTGGCGGCCTCGGCGTCGGGACGTTCGATTTTGATCTTCACGTCGAGTCGGCCGGGGCGGAGGATGGCGGGGTCGATCATGTCCTCGCGGTTGGAGGCGCCGATGACGACCACGTTCTGGAGGCCTTCGACTCCGTCGATCTCGGCGAGGAGCTGGGGGACGATGGTGTTTTCCACGTCGGAGCTGACGCCGGAGCCGCGGGTGCGGAAGAGGGATTCCATCTCGTCGAAGAAGACGATGACGGGGGTGCCTTCGCTGGCCTTTTCGCGGGCTCGCTGGAAGACGAGGCGGATCTGCCGTTCGGTCTCGCCGACGTATTTGTTGAGGAGCTCGGGGCCCTTGATGTTGAGGAAGAAGCTCTTGCCGGCGGCCTGGCCGGTCACTTCGGCGACCTTCTTGGCCAAAGAGTTGGCGACGGCCTTGGCGATGAGCGTCTTGCCGCATCCGGGGGGTCCGTAGAGCAGGACGCCCTTGGGTGGGCGCAGTTCGTGCTCCTTGAACAGGTCGGGGTAGAGGTACGGGAGCTCGACCGCGTCGCGGATGGCTTCGATCTGGTTGCCGAGGCCGCCGATCTGCTCGTAGCCGATGTCGGGGACCTCTTCGAGGACGAGTTCTTCGACCTCGCTCTTGGGGACGACCTCGTAGACGTAGCCGGAGCGGGGTTCGAGCAGGAGGGCGTCGCCGGGGCGGATGGTGACGTCCAGCAGCGGCTCGGCGAGCCGTACCACCCGTTCCTCGTCGGTGTGCCCGAGCACCAGGGCGCGCTCGCCGTCCTCAAGGATCTCCTTGAGGGTGACGATGTCCCCGACGCGCTCGAATTCCATGGCTTCGACCACGTTGAGTGCTTCGTTGAGCATGACTTCCTGGCCGCGCCTGAGGTCGTCCAGGTCGACGCTGGGGCTGACGTTCACGCGGAGTTTGCGGCCTCCGGTGAAGATGTCGGCCGTGCCGTCCTCGTTCGCCGTGAGGAAGACACCGAAGCCGGCCGGGGGCTGTGCGAGCCGGTCGACTTCTTCCTTGAGGGCCACGATCTGGTCGCGGGCCTCACGGAGCGTGTTGGCGAGCCGCTCGTTCTGTGCGGACACGCCGGCCAGGTTGGTCTGCAGCTCGACGATCCGCTCTTCGAGAATCCTCGTGTGTCGCGGAGAGTCGGCGAGCTTGCGTCGCAGGACGGCGATCTCCTGCTCAAGGTAGGCAATCTGACCGGCGGGGTCGTCGGACCCCCGTCCCGGGCGGATGCCGCGGTTCATGTCGTCGTCGTGGGCTGCCACGGTCCTCACCTCCTCCAAGGGGAGCTGGACGCTTCCAGACCCTACCTGGGTGGGTGTCGATTGAAACCCCTAGATCACAAAGACGGTCGGGGTGTGTCCGATCTTCACCCTTGCGCTCTCCCTCACGCCAGGGGAATACCCACGGAACATGATTGGAAAGCGGGCCCGGGTAGGGTCGAAGTGTTCAACACCCGTCAGAGCCTGCATCGTTCCCGATCGGCTCGACGTTTGAGGGAGCTGCGGAGATGGCCGTGCGGCAGGAGGCCCAAGTCGTGGGCGAGGCGCTGGAGGTCTGGATCGATCAGGACCTGTGCACGGGGGACGGGATCTGTGCCCAGTACGCGCCCGAGGTGTTCGAGTTGGACATCGACGGGCTGGCGTATGTGAAGGGCGTGGACGAGGAGTTGTTGCAGGCCCGGGGGGCCACAACGCCCGTTCCGTTGACGCTTCTCACGGATGTGGTGGACTCGGCGAGGGAGTGTCCGGGCGAGTGCATCCATGTGCGTCGGGTTTCGGACAGGGTCGAGGTGTTCGGTCCGGACGCGGAGTGACCGGGCGGGCACTCCGCGCGATCTTGTGTCTGCTTTCTCACACCGGGTTTGCCGGGTGATCACTTGGTGTTGGGCGGGGTGTCACACGTTTTGGGTGCCGGCGGGTGTGGAGCGTACGAACGCCCCGTTCTTCCACTGCCACTTGGTCTCGTGGGTGATGTCGGGGCAGCAGTTGGGGACGTCGGTGGAGGAGTAGCCGTGGATGGTGGCGGTGACGGCTCCGTCACGGACGGCGAGGTTGGAGACGGTGTTGCGGTCCTTGGCGGCGATGAGGGTGGCGACGACGCGGGGGGTGGCGGCGTCGGTGGCGCGGGTGAGGACGTAGAGGGTGTCGGGTGGGGTGCCCATGCTGGCGTCGCAGTGGACGGTGACGGCGGTTTCGGGGCGGCCGTCTCCGTCGAGGTCTCCTGATGCCTTCTGTTTGATGACGAGGTCGACGGGTCCGCAGTCGAGTGGGAGGTCCGTGTCGGCGGGGTCGGGGGCGGTGACCACGGCGGGTGCCGGCTTGGGTTCGGGGCCGGGCTGGGCGGCTCTCGCCGCGTCGGGTTGGAGTGCCGACGACAGGGCCACGACCGCGGCGAGGGCGGTGGCCGTGGCGAGCCAGTGGATCGGGCGGGGGTGCGCGTGTGCCAGTTCCGGGACCGCGGATTGCACTAGGAGCGTCTCCTGAGGGTGCTGTGCCGGTTGGGATGACCCGCATGGTGCCACACGTCACAGTGGGGTCGGAACGGTGGGGTGCGGGGTTGTCGCGGCTTTGGGGTGGCGCGTCAACGGGAAAGCGCCGTGGCCGAGTTCCCGTGCGCTGTGGGGAACTCGGCCACGTCAAGGCCGCGTTGATACGGGGCGGGGTTCAGCGGGTGGTGCCGCCGTCGGCGTTGGGGCCTGCGTAGTCCTCGCCGTAGGCGCCCTTGGCGGGGCGGCGGCGGCGCATGGGGGGCTCGACGCCGTCGGCGAGGCGGCGGGCGGTGAGCAGGAAGCCGGTGTGGCCGATCATGCGGTGGTCGGGGCGGACGGCGAGGCCCTCGATGTGCCAGTTGCGGATCATCGTCTCCCAGGCGGTCGGCTCGTTGAAGGAGCCGATCTCGCGGATGGATTCGACGGTCCGGGCGAGTTGGGTGGTGGTCGCCACGTAGCAGCAGAGGATGCCGCCGGGGACGAGGGCCTTGGAGACTGCTTCGAGGCATTCCCAGGGGGCGAGCATGTCGAGGATGACGCGGTCGACGTCGGTGTCGCTGAGGTTGTCCTGGAGGTCGCCGACGGTGAGTTGCCAGGCGGGGTGGGGGCCGCCGAAGTAGCGCTCGACGTTGGCCTGGGCGATCTCGGCGAAGTCCGCGCGGCGCTCGTAGCTGTGGAGCATGCCCTGGTCGCCGATGGCGCGCAGCAGGAAGCTGCTGAGTGAGCCGGAGCCGACGCCTGCCTCGACGACGCGTGCGCCGGGGAAGATGTCGGCGAAGGCGAGGATCTGCCCCGCGTCCTTGGGGTAGACCACGGCGGCGCCGCGGGGCATGGACAGGACGTAGTCGGGGAGCAGGGGGCGCAGCGCCAGGTAGGCGACGTTCCCTGTGGTGCGGACAACACTGCCCTCGGGTGCGCCGATCAGCTCGTCGTGGGGGAAGGAACCCTTGTGGGTGTGGAAGTTCTTTCCCTCTTCGAGCGTGAACGTGTAGTGGCGTCCCTTGGGGTCGGTGAGCTGGACCTGGTCCCCGACCTTGAAGGGCCCGCGTCGGCGGGCGGCACCGGTCGGTTCGGACATGTGAATAAGCCTACCGGCGTTTGGCAGGGCCGGTGACCACGGTTTGGGGGGCCTGGGGTTTGTGGCGGTGGTGCGGGTTCGTCGTGGCTGGTCGCGCAGTTCCTCGCGCCCCTAACGGGGCCCGCTTCAGCTGGGCCTTGCCATTGCCTTGACGAAGGCTCGTTCTACGTCTGCTGCTGACAGGACTCCGTAGATTTCGCCCGACTCCTCCACCACCAGGTATTCCGTCGCGGGGGTGGCCCTGAGGGCGTCGAGGAGTTCTTCGCCTGACAGTTCCGCTGAGACTCGCATGCCCTCGGTGAGGTCCTGGGCGAGGCCGCTGACCGGGACCCAGGGGCGGCGGTGTTCGGGGACTCCGACGATGGCGGCCTCTCGGACGAGGGAGAGGGGTTCGCCGTCGGGGTCCACGACCACGAGGGCGCGGGCGCCGGCTTCGTTGGCTCGGCGGAGGGCCTCGGAGAGGGGGGTGTCGGTCTGGACGGGGACGGCTCGGCGGGTGAGGGCGCGGGCGCGGAGTTCGGGGAGGTGTTCGCGCAGGCGGGCCATGCGGAGGCTGTTGCCGGCGCCGGTCCAGATGATCGCGGCGAGGATGGCGGCCAGCAGGGCGTCCATGACGGTGTCCATGCCGACGTTGTCGACGGCGTCGGCGCCGAGCGCTCCGGACTGGGTGAGCAGGGGGAGGCCGATGAGGACGGAGATGGCGAGGGCGCGGCCGACCCAGGCGGCGGCGATGGTGCCGGTCATGGGCTTGCCGGTGATCTTCCAGACGACGGCGCGGAGCATGCGGCCGCCGTCGAGGGGGAGGCCGGGGAGGAGGTTGAAGGCGGCGACGATGAGGTTGGAGATCATCAGGCCGGCCAGGAGGACGCCGGGGACGGTGCCGGGCTCCACGGCGAGCAGGACGACGTAGAAGATGCCGGCGAGGATCAGGGAGAGCAGGGGGCCGACGAAGGCGAGGACGAATTCGCGGCCGGGGGTCTCGGATTCCTTCTCGATCTCGGAGACGCCGCCGAAGAACTGGAGCTGGATGCGGCGGACGGGGAGTTTGAAGCGGAGGGCGGCGACGGTGTGGGCGAGTTCGTGGACGAGGACGGAGGCGTAGAAGGCGACGGCGAAGAAGAGGGAGACGAGGTAGCGGGCGCCGCCGAGTTCGGGCAGGACGCGGTCGAGTTGGCCGCCGAAGACCCAGGTGATCAGGGCGGCGACGAGGAACCAGCTGGGGGCGACGTAGACGGGTACGCCGAAGGGGCGGCCCATGAGGATGCCGCCGCCGGGCTCCTTGGGGCGCTCGGGGGGCTTGGGGGCGCCTGAGTGGGCGTGGGGGCGTGTGGGGGTGCGGTCCGGGGTGGGCTCGGTCGAGGGGTGCTGGGGTTCCGGTGTGGGCGCCCCGTCCGGGACGTCTGCGGGTGCCGCTTGCGGTGCGTCCGCGTCCGGTGCTGCTGTGGTCGCCGGGGTGCCGGTGTGCTCCGGCACTTCCGTCAGGGGGCCGGCCTCGACGCCCTCTGCCGGTCCGGCCTCTGCCTGCCCTGCCGGTCCGGCCTCGGCATCCTCTGCGGGAGCAGCCTCGGCCTGCCCTGCGGGCGCGGCCTCTGTTTCGTTCGTCTCGGGCGGTGTTTCCCGCTCGGTCGGCGCCGGAGGCTTGCGCAGGTTCGGTGTGTTCTCGGGCGGCTGCGAGTCGTTCGGGGTGCGGGAGGTGTCCGGCGGTGGCTCGGTGGTGTTGCCGGTGGTGCGCTCGGGCGCCTCGTCGCTGCCGGACCGCGGCTGTCCGCTCCCGCCGCTCGTCTCCACGATGTCCCCTCGTTCGAAGCGTCTTCCTGGCCCGGTGGCCGGGCGGAAGGGTCTGCGGTCGATGCTATGCGGTCACCGGGGTGCGTTCCGCCCCGGCACCCCCTCTGTGTTCCCCCGCGTCGCACGAGGCACACGGGTGTGGAGGGGGCGGGGGCGATCGGGGGCCGTGGCGGTCACTGTCAGTGGTGGGTCGTATGGTCTGTGGCATGGAAACCAGCACCGACGGCGCCGGTCCCGTCCCCGTGGGCGGTGAGGGCGGCCGTCCCGCCGTGCGGGCCGCCGCGCCGCCTGCCTCGCTGTCGCCGTCGCGCGCCAGTGACTTCATGCAGTGTCCGCTGCTGTACCGGTTCCGGGTGATCGATCGGCTGCCGGAGAAGCCGAGCGAGGCGGCGACCCGTGGGACGCTGGTGCACGCGGTGCTGGAGAGACTCTTCGACGCGCCCGCGGTCGAGCGTACGGCGCCTCGGGCGAAGTCGCTGGTGCCCGGGCAGTGGGACCGGTTGCGGGAGAGCCGGCCGGAGGTCGAGGAGCTGTTCGCGGACGATCCGGAAGGTGAGCGGCTGGCGCGGTGGCTGGGGGAGGCCGAGGCGTTGGTGGAGCGCTGGTTCACTCTGGAAGATCCGACGCGGCTGGAGCCCGCCGAGCGGGAGTTGTTCGTGGAGGCGGAGCTGGAGTCGGGGCTGAGGCTGCGCGGGATCATCGACCGGGTGGATGTGGCGCCGACGGGTGAGGTGCGGATCGTCGACTACAAGACGGGGAAGGCGCCGAGACCGGAGTACGCCGAGGGCGCGCTGTTCCAGATGAAGTTCTACGCGCTGGTGGTGTGGCGGCTGAAGCGGGTGGTGCCGCGTCGGCTGCAGCTGGTGTATCTGGGCAGTGGGGATGTGCTGACGTACGACCCGGTGCCGGCGGATCTGGAGCGGGTGGAGC
The DNA here is from genome assembly GCF_053592555.1 of Streptomyces sp. NPDC002643. Taxonomy (NCBI): domain Bacteria; kingdom Bacillati; phylum Actinomycetota; class Actinomycetes; order Kitasatosporales; family Streptomycetaceae; genus Streptomyces; species Streptomyces sp. NPDC002643. The sequence goes on along the minus strand of NZ_JBSFVY010000001.1, from coordinate 273,634 downwards.
GGAAGTTGCTGGCGCTGTGGGAGGCGATCCGGGTGGCGACGGAGACGGGTGAGTGGCGGCCGCGTCCGACGAAGCTGTGCGGTTGGTGTGATCACCGGGCGGTGTGCCCGGAGTTCGGTGGTACTCCCCCGCCGTACCCCTTGCAGGTGACGTCACGCGAGTCCACCGGCCCGTGAGCCGCCGCGAATCGGCGTGTGTGCGCAAGGCAGAATGGGCCGGGACTAGCGAAGGAGACTTTCGTGGCCATCCGCGTCCTACTGGTCGATGACCAGCCGCTGTTGCGTACCGGGTTCCGGATGATTCTGGAGGCGGAGCAGGACATCGCGGTCGTCGGGGAGGCCGGTGACGGTCTGCAGGCGCTCGACGAGGTGCGGGCGTTGCAGCCCGATGTGGTTCTGATGGACATTCGTATGCCCCGGATGGACGGGGTGGAGGCGACGCGTCAGATCACCGGGCCGGGGCGGGACGGTCCGGCGAAGGTGCTGGTGCTGACGACGTTCGATCTGGATGAGTATGTGGTGGAGGCGCTTCGGGCGGGGGCCAGTGGGTTCCTGCTGAAGGACGCTCCGGCGAATGAACTGGTGCAGGCGATCCGGGTGGTGGCGGCGGGCGAGGCGATGTTGGCGCCGAGCATCACCCGGCGGTTGCTGGACAAGTACGCGTCGCATCTGCCGTCGGGGGATGAGCCGGTGCCGGACACGCTGCACACGTTGACCGATCGTGAGGTCGAGGTGCTGAAGCTGGTGGCGCGGGGGTTGTCGAACGCGGAGATCGCGGCGGATCTGTTCGTCAGCGAGACCACGGTGAAGACCCATGTGGGGCATGTGCTCACCAAGTTGGGGCTGCGGGACCGGGTGCAGGCGGCGGTGTACGCGTACGAGAGCGGGCTGGTGCGTCCTGGCGCGCAGTAGCGGGCGGGTTTCGTACCTGTGCGCCGAGGGCGCCCTCTTCGAGCGGAGTGAAGGGGGCGCCCTCGTGGTCGTATGGGGATGCTCGCGCCGTGGGTGGAGCCGCGGTCGTCAGCTCTTGCTGATCTCCCAGAAGCGGAAGACGGTGGAGGAGTCGAGGCAGTACTCCAGGCCGTAGACGTTGTCGCGGACGACGGCGTACTGCTTGGCCTGCCAGATCGGGATCATGGGGACGTCGGCGGCGACGATGTTCTGGAGTTCGGCGTATTCCTTCTCCGTGGCGGAGCGGTCGCCCCGGGCGGCGGTGGTGGGGATCAGCTGCCCGGTGATGGTCTTGTTGGTGTAGTTGTTGCCGAGGACGTTGCCGTCGCCGAAGAACGGGCTGGTGAAGTTGTCGGGGTCGGGGTAGTCGGGAATCCAGCCCTTGACGTAGAGGCCGTACTTGCCGTCGGCGATGTCCTTCTCGTACTGGTCGAAGGCGACTGATTTCATGGTGGCGTCGAACAGTCCGCTGTCGTTGAGCTGCTGGGCGATGGCCTCCAGTTCCTGGTCGGTGGAGGGGCCGTAGCGGGACGGGGTGGACCAGAGGGTCAGTTTCACCTTGTCGGTGATGCCGTCGGCGCGGAGGGCGGCCGCGGCCTTGTCCTTGGAGGGGCGGGCGCCGTAGGTGTCGAAGAAGGCGGTGTTGTGGCCGGTGATGCCGGCCGGGACGATCGAGTACAGCGGGGTGGCGGTGTTCTGGTAGACCTCGTCGACGAGGGCTTCGCGGTCGAGGAGGTGGGCGATGGCCTGGCGGACGCCGAGCTTGCCGGCCACGGGGTCGTCCATGTTGAAGACGAGGTGCTGGACCTCGGCGCCGGTGCCGTCGACGATCTCGACGCCGTCGGCGGTGGAGGTGTCGTTCTCGATGTCGGAGATGTCGCCGGCGCTGAGGCCGCGGTAGGCGACGTCGACGTTCTGTTCCAGGAGGGCCTTCTTCAGGGCGTCGCGGTCGCCGTGGAAGAACTTGAGGGTGACGCCGGTGTTCTCGATGTCGGCGGTGCCCTTGTAGTTGTCGTTGACGGAGAAGACGGCCGCGTCGTCGCCGAAGGACTCCAGCTTGTAGGGGCCGGAGCCGATGGCCTCGCCGTCCTCGCGGAGCCGGTCGGCGTCGTAGGAGCTCTCGTCGACGATGGAGCCGGCGCCGGAGGCTATCTTGCTGGGGAAGGTGGCGTCGGCGTACTTGAGGGTGAAGACGACGGTCTTGTCGTCGGGGGTGGCGACCTTGTCGAGCATGGGGAACATGACGGCGGGGCCGTCGGCGTCGTCGATGTTCAGCATGCGGTCGAAGGAGAACTTGACGTCGGAGGCGGTGAGGGCCTCGCCGTTGCTGAACTTCAGGCCGTCCTTGAGGGTGCAGGTGTACACCTTGGTGTCGGTGCCGTTGAAGTGGCACTCGTCGGCGAGGTCGGGCTCGGGTTCGGTGGCGCCGTTGGGGAAGTTCAGCAGGGACTGGAAGACGTTGTTGAAGAGCAGCCAGGACCCGGGGTCGTAGCCGGAGGCGGGGTCGGTGGCGAGGACGTCGTCGGACATCCCCATGACCACGTTGGAGCCGGAGTCCCCGGTGCCTCCGGTTTCGGTGCCGCAGCCGGTCAGCAGGCCGGCGGCGAGCCCGGTGGCGATGGTCAGGGCGGGCCACTGGGTGCGCATGTTCACGTGTGAGTGCCTTGGGTCGTGGGGTGGTGTCGGACGGCGCGCCGGGCTCCCCCGAGGGCCGCGCGCCTTGGGTGAGGTCGGGTCAGTTGCCCATGCCCCGGCCGAGTTCCCAGAGCTGGAGGGTGGAGGCGGCGTTGAGGGCGTATTCGGCGCCCGTGATGTCGTCGCGGGCGGCGACGTACTGGTTGCCCTGCCACAGCGGGAGTACGGGGACGTCGTCGGCGACGATGTCCTGGATGCCGGTGAGGCTCTCGGAGGCGTTGAGGCGGTCGGCCTCACGGCGGGACTCGGGGATCAACTTGTTGCGGATCTCGCCGTTGGTGTAGGGCGAGTTGAGGAAGTTGTCCTTGTCGAGGAAGGGCGCGAGGTAGTTGTCGGCGTCGGGGAAGTCCGGGAACCAGCCCATGCCGTAGACGGCGTACTCGCCCTTCTTCTCGGCGGATTTGAACGTGGACCAGGGGGTGCCCTTGATGGTGGTGTCGAAGAGTCCGCTGTCGTCGAGTTGCTTCTTCAGCAGCTCGAACTCCTTCTGTGTGGCGGCCCCGTAGTGGTCGGTGGTGTAGTTCAGGGTCAGCTTCACCGGGGTGGTGATGCCGGCCTGCTTCAGTGTGGCCTTGGCCTTGGCGGGGTCCGGGTCGCCGTAGGTGTTGAAGAAGGAGTTGGAGTGGCCGGTGATGCCGGCCGGGACGAGGGAGTACAGGGGCTGGGCCTGGTCGCCGTAGACCTCGGAGACGAGGGCGGTGCGGTCGATGACCTCGGCCATGGCCTTGCGGACGGCGGTCTTCTCGACCGGGGCGGCGTCCGTGTTGAAGCCGAGGTAGCGGATCTCCAGGCCGGGTGACTCGATCAGGTCGATGTCGCTGTCGTCGGAGTTGGCGAGTTCGTCGATCTGCTGGGGTGTCATCAAACGGGTCATCAGGTCGATGTCGCCGTCCTTGAGGGCGGTGCCCATGGCGTCGGCGCTCGCGAAGGAGCGCAGTTCGACCTTGTCGTTCTTCGGGTCCAACTGCCCCCGGTAGTGGGGGTTCTTGGTGAAGACGGCCTTGACGAGTTCGTTGTCCTCGACCTGGGCGTCGAGGGTGTAGGGGCCGGAGCCGTCGACCTGGAAGCCGTCGCGGAGCTTGTCCTTGGCGTAGTCGGCGGGGTTGACGATGCCGGCGACGGGGGTGGACAGCTTGTAGGGGAGGGTCGCGTCGGGGCTGTTGAGGTGGAAGATCACCTCTTTGTCGCCCTTGGTCTCGACGAGGTCGATGGTGGACAGCAGGGAGGAGACACCGCTGTCGGCCTTGAGGGAGCGGGCGCGGTCGATGGAGAACTTGACGTCCTCGGCGGTGATGGGGCTGCCGTCGGCGAACTTGAGGCCGGAGCGCAGGGTGCACTGGTAGCGCTCGTTGCCGGTGTCGGTGAAGCGGCACTCGGAGGCGGCCTCGGGTTGGGGTTCGCCGTCGCCCCGGGGCTGGACGAGGAGGGTCTGCATGGTCTGGCGGAGGATGTTCCAGGTGCCGACGTCGTAGGCGTAGGCCGGGTCGACGGGGGCCGGGGCGTCGGTGGAGGCGGTGAACCGGTCGGTGGTGCCGACGACGATGGCGTCGCCGTCGCCGCTGCCGCCGTCGGTGGCGCCGCAGGCGGCGAGCACCGGGGTGAGCAGACCGATGACGGCGGGCAGCACCAGGGTCTTGCGGTTCATGCTCGCGCGATCTCCAAGCTGTGTTCCGAGAGGGGTGCCAGCGGGGTGGTGCGGGCGCGTCCCGGGGTGTACGGCGATGTTCTCGCGTCGAGATTAGCCCGCGCCGCGCAAGGGCTTCGCACGTACCGGAGTTGGATTTCGCTCACGCTGTGGAACCGGGCGCGGACAGACCGGTGCAGCATGCACGGAATGTTTGGCGCATGCCGGATCAATCGGGACGCAAGGGTGCGGCGGAGGCCCGGGAAGTTGGGCATTGGAAGGCCCGGAAACCCTTCGGTGTGGGTGGCTTCAGTGGGGAAGGTCACAGAACCGAAGGGGTTCCCAGGTATGGGAATTCAGTCATTCACGGTGGCTGGAATTCCATCGAAGCCGACAATCGAATGATCTTCGATTTCTTTGCGACTTCAATTGTTCACGCAGGGTGTACGCGTCAGCGTATTTCCGTCGTCAGAGCACCATCAGGCCGCGTAGAAAAGGCAGGTCGACCTCTTCCAGCGAGGTCACCACGGTGCGGCGGGTGGCGGGGGCGATGGGTGCGACGGAGGGTACGGCGACGACATGGCAGCCGGCGGCCTCGGCGGCGGCGACCCCGGTCGCGGTGTCCTCGATGACCGCGCAGCGGGCCGGGTCGGCGCCCAGGCCGGAGGCGGCCAGGAGGTAGGGGTCGGGGTGCGGCTTGGTGCGCTCGACCTCGTCGCCGGCGACCGTCAGCGCGAAGTGCTGGGGGCCGAGGGAGGCGAGGACGCGGTCGATGATGCGCCGGTGCGAGGCGGAGACCAGGGCCGTGGGCACACCGTGCGCGGCGAGTTCGGCGAGGAGTCTCGCCGCGCCGGGCATCAGCGGCAGCGCCCGGCCTATCCGGGCCTCGAAGCCGTCGTTGAGCAGGACGGACAGTTCGGCGAGGGTGATGTCGGCGCTGGTGGCCTCGATGAGGAAGCCCGCGCTGCGGCTCATGGGGCCGCCGACCACGACATGGCGCCAGGAGTCGTCGAGGGTGTGGCCGAGACCGGCGAAGATCTCCACCTCCACGTCCCACCAGAAGCCCTCGGTGTCTACCAGGGTGCCGTCCATGTCGAGGAGCACGGCCTGAAGGGCGGAGCCTTCGGCCGTACGGGTTCCTAGCGCGGGGATCGTCGTGGTCATCCGGCGCACCTCCTTGGGGGACGAGCAGGCCGGTTCCCGGAGGGGGAACCGGCCTGCGGTGGACCGACCAGTGTACGACGCCAGGTGAGGAAGCGCCTTCCAGTAAGGCTGTACCGCGCCCCGTAAGGGGCGCGGGCAGTGTTGATATGCGGCTCCGCCGCGTGGGCTCGACCAGCCACAACGGCGCCGCAGAGAAAACACGGCGGCCCAGCGGAGCGCATCAGCGGGCGTTGAAGTACTTCGCCTCGGGGTGGTGGATCACGATGGCGTCGGTGGACTGCTCGGGGTGGAGCTGGAACTCCTCGGAGAGCTGGACGCCGATCCGCTCGGGCTGGAGCAGCTCGGCGATCTTCGCCCGGTCCTCCAGGTCGGGGCAGGCTCCGTAGCCGAGGGAGAAGCGGGCGCCCCGGTACTTCAGGTCGAACATGTCCTCGATGGCGGTGGGGTCCTCACCGCTGAAGCCCAGCTCGGCGCGGACCCGGGCGTGCCAGTACTCGGCGAGGGCCTCGGCCAACTGCACGGACAGTCCGTGGAGTTCGAGGTAGTCGCGGTAGGAGTTGGACTCGAAGAGCTTGGCGGTCTCCTCACCGATGCGGGAGCCGACGGTGACGACCTGGAGGCCGACGACATCGGTCTCGCCGGACTCCTCCGGGCGGAAGAAGTCGGCCAGGCACAGGCGCCGGCCGCGGCGCTGGCGGGGGAAGGAGAAGCGGGTGCGTTCGTTGCCGTCGTCGTCCAGGATGATCAGGTCGTCGTCCTTGGAGACACACGGGAAGTAGCCGTAGACGACGGCCGCTTCGAGGAGGTTCTCGGTCTGGAGCCTGTCCAGCAGTCCGCGCAGCCGGGGGCGGCCCTCGGTCTCGACCAGTTCCTCGTACGTCGGGCCGTCGCCGGTGCGGGCCTGCTTCAGACCCCACTGGCCCTTGAACAGGGCGCCCTCGTCGAGCCAGGTCGCGTACTCCTTGAGCTGGATGCCCTTGATGACGCGGGTGCCCCGGAACGGCGGGGTGGGCACGGGGTTGTCGGTGGCGACGTCGGAGCGGACGTGGCCTTCCTCCGGGCGTTCGTCCAGTACGGCCGTCGCGGCGGCGCTCTTGACCCGGCGCTGCTTCAGCTCGGGCAGTTTCGCGCCGGGGACGCCGCGCTTGACGCCGATCAGGGCGTCCATCAGGCGCAGGCCCTCGAAGGCGTCACGGGCGTAGCGGACCTCGCCCTCGTAGATCTCGTGCAGGTCCTGTTCGACGTAGGCCCTGGTCAGGGCGGCGCCGCCGAGGATGACGGGGTAGTCGGCGGCGAGGCCGCGCTGGTTCAGCTCCTCCAGGTTCTCCTTCATGATCACCGTGGACTTGACCAGGAGTCCGGACATGCCGATGACGTCGGCGCGGTGCTCGGCGGCGGCGTCCAGGATCGCGGAGACCGGCTGCTTGATGCCGAGGTTGACCACGGTGTAGCCGTTGTTGGACAGGATGATGTCGACGAGGTTCTTGCCGATGTCGTGGACGTCGCCGCGGACGGTCGCGAGGACGATGGTGCCCTTGCCCTCGGCGTCCGACTTCTCCATGTGCGGTTCGAGGTGGGCGACCGCGGCCTTCATGACCTCGGCGGACTGCAGGACGAACGGCAGCTGCATCTGGCCGGAGCCGAACAGTTCGCCGACGACCTTCATGCCGTCCAGCAGGGTCTCGTTGACGATGTCGAGGGCCGGGCGGTCCTGGAGGGCCTCGTCGAGGTCGGCTTCGAGGCCGTTGCGTTCGCCGTCGATGATGCGGCGCTTCAGGCGCTCCTCCAGCGGCAGCGCGGCCAGTTCCTCGGCCTTGCCGGCCTTCAGGGACTTGGCGGTGGCGCCTTCGAAGAGCTGCATCAGCTTCTGGAGGGGGTCGTAGCCCTCGGCGCGGCGGTCGTGGATGAGGTCGAGGGCGGTCCGCACCTCCTCCTCGCTGAAGCGGGCGATGGGGAGGATCTTGGAGGCGTGGACGATGGCCGAGTCCAGGCCGGCCTTCACGCACTCGTCGAGGAAGACGGAGTTGAGGAGGATACGGGCGGCCGGGTTGAGGCCGAAGGAGATGTTCGACAGGCCCAGGGTGGTCTGGACGTCCGGGTGGCGGCGCTTCAGCTCACGGATCGCCTCGATCGTCGCGATGCCGTCCTTGCGGGACTCCTCCTGACCCGTGCAGATGGTGAAGGTCAGGGTGTCGATGAGGATGTCCGACTCGTGGATGCCCCAGTTGCCGGTGAGGTCGTCGATCAGTCGTTCGGCGATCTCGACCTTCTTCTCGGGGGTGCGGGCCTGGCCCTCCTCGTCGATGGTCAGCGCGATCAGCGCGGCGCCGTGCTCCTGGGCGAGGCGGGTGACCTTGGCGAAGCGGGACTCGGGGCCGTCGCCGTCCTCGTAGTTGACGGAGTTGATGACGGCCCGGCCGCCGAGCTTCTCCAACCCGGCCTGGATGACGTCGACTTCGGTGGAGTCGAGGACGATGGGGAGGGTGGAGGCGGTGGCGAAGCGGCCGGCCAGTTCCGTCATGTCGGCGACACCGTCGCGGCCCACGTAGTCCACGCACAGGTCCAGCATGTGGGCGCCCTCGCGGATCTGGTCGCGGGCCATCTCGACACAGTCGTCCCAGCGGGCCTGAAGCATGGCCTCGCGGAACTTCTTCGAGCCGTTGGCGTTGGTGCGCTCGCCGATCGCCATGTACGAGGTGTCCTGGCGGAACGGCACGGTCTGGTAGAGGGAGGCGGCGCCGGGCTCGGGGCGGGGGTCGCGGGTGGCCGGGGTGAGGTCGCGGACGCGGTCGACGACCTGGCGGAGGTGCTCGGGGGTGGTGCCGCAGCAGCCGCCGATGAGGGAGAGCCCGTACTCGCGGACGAAGTTCTCCTGGGCGTCGGCCAGCTCCGGGGCCGAGAGCGGGTAGTGGGCGCCGTCCTTGGTGAGCACCGGCAGGCCCGCGTTCGGCATACAGGACAGACGGATACGGGAGTGCCGGGAGAGATAGCGCAGGTGTTCGCTCATCTCGGCGGGGCCGGTGGCGCAGTTCAGGCCGATCATGTCGATGCCCAGCGGCTCCAGGGCCGTGAGGGCGGCGCCGATCTCGGAGCCGAGGAGCATGGTGCCGGTGGTCTCGACGGTCACCGAGACGATCAGCGGGACCTCGTACCCGGCGGTCTCCATCGCGCGGCGGGCGGCGAGGACGGACGCCTTGGTCTGGAGGAGGTCCTGGGTGGTCTCGACGAGCAGGGCGTCGGCGCCGCCCGCGAGAAGGCCCTCGGCGTTCTGCTGGTAGGCGTCGCGGATGGCGGTGAAGGTGGTGTGGCCGAGGGTGGGGAGTTTGGTGCCGGGGCCGATCGAGCCGAGCACCCAGCGCTGCCGGCCGTCGCGGGCGGCGTACTCGTCGGCGGTCTCGCGGGCGATACGGGCGCCGGCCTCGGACAGCTCCACGATGCGCTCGGGGATGTCGTACTCGCCGAGCGCGGTGAGGTTGGCGCCGAAGGTGTTGGTCTCGACGCAGTCGACGCCCGCGTCGAAGTAGGCGGAGTGCACGGAGCGGACGATGTCCGGGCGGGTCACGTTGAGGACCTCGTTGCAGCCCTCCAGCTGCTGGAAGTCGTCCAGAGAGGGCTCCTGCGCCTGCAGCATGGTGCCCATGGCGCCGTCGGCGACCACCACGCGCGTGGTGAGCGCCGTATGGAGCGCTTCGGCTCGGGCCCTGCCTGCGGCGGCGGACGTAGGGGACTGGTTCGGCGACGAGGCCATGAAAGTGCTCCCTGGAGTGCGACGGCTGTCGGCTTTGCGGCTTCCCGTGGAAGGCGCCCGCCGTCAGGGTAGCCCGGAGCACCCCGAGAGGGTCGATGAGTCCAGGAGACGGACTGGTGTGGCGTCGGCGACCGAGTGCGGTTTACTCACCATGCCTGACGATGTCCGCGCCGGTCCTCCCGGCCGACCCGCGTTTCTGCCGGGCGTCCGGGGGTCGCCCCCCCCGGGATGACGCAGCACTCCCACGACGGACGTGCGACCCCTACGGTACGGACGCGAGGCCTGCTCGGCGCGGACGGGCGGGCTGTGCGAGGACGGGCGCGTGGGCTGCGCGGGACGGACGCGTGGGCTGTGCGGGGGACGGCGAGGGACGCGCACCGAACGGGCACATGGTGGGCACCCCGCGCACACAAGTCGCCTTCGTGGCTGAAAAGCTGTTGACGGCCATTAGCGGGAGGTCGGCAACGACAGGTAGTGTTCGGCATTGCCGAACGTTGATGTTCATTCACGTACGGCGGTCGAAGGGGACGGAGGCAGAAGCGCGATGGCACGGAACATCCAGTCGCTCGAACGGGCGGCCGCGATGCTGCGGCTCCTCGCGGGCGGCGAGCGGCGGCTCGGTCTGTCGGACATCGCCTCGTCGCTGGGCCTCGCCAAGGGCACCGCCCACGGCATACTGCGCACCCTCCAACAGGAGGGCTTCGTGGAGCAGGACGACTCCTCGGGGCGCTATCAGCTGGGCGCCGAGCTGCTGCGTCTGGGCACCACCTATCTCGACGTCCATGAGCTGCGGGCCCGCGCGCTGGTGTGGACGGACGACCTCGCCCGCTCCAGCGGCGAGAGCGTCCACCTGGGTGTGCTGCACCAGCGGGGCGTGCTGATCGTGCACCACGTGTTCCGGCCGGACGACAGCCGGCAGGTGCTGGAGATAGGGGCGATGCAGCCGCTGCACTCCACGGCGTTGGGCAAGGTGCTCGCGGCGTACGACCCGGTGGCGCACAGCGAGGTCCTGGAGGTCGAGCGCAAGGTGTTCACCGAGCGGACGGTGTGCGAACCAGCGGATTTCGAGGCCGTGCTGGACCTCACACGCGCGCGTGGTTACGCGGACGACGTCGAGGAGACCTGGGAGGGCGTCGCGTCCATCGCCGCCCCCATCCACGACCGCCGCCGGATGCCCGTGGGCGCGGTCGGCATCACCGGCGCGGTCGAGCGCCTGTGCCGCGACGGCGAGCTGCGGCCCGAGCTGATCGCGGCCGTACGGGACTGCGCGCGGGCGGTGTCGCGGGATCTGGGGGCGGCGCGGTTCTGACCGCCACGACCACACGGCGAAGGCCGACCACCTGACACGGCGAAGGCCGACCCACCTGAGACGGCGAAGGCCGGGGTGCCATGAGGCGCCCCGGCCTTCGCCGTATGCGCGCGCGGGCACCCCTAGCAGCCGCCTCAAGATCGAGGGTCCGATTCGATCAATAACGATCGTGTTTTCGATAACACGACCCTTGACGAGTCACTCACGCCACAGCGAGACTCCCGTCCATCGGTCGGCATTGTCGAACACCTACCGGCAATACGCGCTAGAGTGTGACACCGCCAAGGGCCGAACTCTTCCCCTGGACGAAGGACAAAGGAGTCGCGGGTGTCCAGCTCCGACATCTTCATCGGCGAGACCATCGGTACCGCCATACTCATCCTGCTCGGCGGTGGCGTGTGCGCCGCCGTGACGCTGAAGGCCTCCAAGGCCCGTAACGCCGGCTGGCTCGCCATCACCTTCGGGTGGGGTTTTGCCGTTCTCACGGCCGTCTACACCTCCGCGCCGCTCTCCGGCGCCCATCTGAACCCCGCCGTGACCCTCGCGCTCGCCCTCAAGAAGGACGGCATCGACTGGAGCCAGGTCCCCACCTACTGGGGCGGCCAGCTGCTCGGCGCGATGATCGGTGCCGCTCTGGTCTGGGTCGCCTACTACGGCCAGTTCCACGCCCACCTCACCGACAAGGAGATCGTCGGCGGTCCGGGCGCGGAGACCACCAAGGCCAAGGCCGTCGAGGCCCGTGAGAAGGGTGCCGGCCCGGTGCTGGGCATCTTCTCCACCGGCCCGGAGATCCGCAACGCCGTGCAGAACATCGCCACCGAGGTCATCGGCACCATCGTGCTGGTCCTGGCCGTTCTCACCCAGGGGCTGAACGACTCCGGCAAGGGCCTCGGCACCCTCGGCGCCCTGGTCACCGCCCTCGTCGTGGTGTCCATCGGTCTGTCGCTCGGCGGCCCGACCGGTTACGCGATCAACCCGGCCCGTGACCTCGGTCCGCGTATCGTGCACGCCCTGCTCCCCCTGCCCAACAAGGGCGGCTCCGACTGGGGCTACGCCTGGGTCCCGGTGGCCGGCCCCCTGATCGGTGCCGCGGTCGCCGCAGGCATCTACAACGTCGCATTCGCCTGAGAAACCCCGTGAGCCGCAGTTCCCGCGAGCCGGATTTCGCGGAACGCTCAAGCCGTGCCGTACGTACAGCCCGTTGACCAGTTGACCTTTCAGGAGCACACCGTGACCGACGCCCACACCGCAGGCCCGTTCATCGCCGCCATCGACCAGGGCACCACCTCCAGCCGCTGCATCGTGTTCGACCGGGACGGCCGCATCGTCTCCGTCGACCAGAAGGAGCACGAGCAGATCTTCCCCAAGCCGGGCTGGGTCGAGCACAACGCCGACGAGATCTGGACCAACGTCCAGGAAGTCGTCGCCGGGGCCATCCGGAAGGCCGGTATCACCCGTGACGACATCAAGGCCATCGGCATCACCAACCAGCGCGAGACCACGCTGCTGTGGGACAAGAACACCGGTGAGCCCGTCCACAACGCCATCGTCTGGCAGGACACCCGCACCGACGCCCTCTGCAAGGAACTCGGCCGCAATGTCGGGCAGGACCGTTTCCGCCGGGAGACCGGTCTCCCCCTCGCCTCCTACTTCGCCGGTCCGAAGGCCCGCTGGCTGCTGGACAACGTCGAGGGCCTGCGCGAGCGCGCCGAGGCCGGCGACATCCTCTTCGGCACCATGGACACCTGGGTCATCTGGAACCTGACCGGCGGTGTCAACGGCGGCAAGCACTACACCGACGTCACCAACGCCTCCCGCACCCTGCTGATGAACCTCCACACGCTGGAGTGGGACCCGAAGATCTGCGAGTCCATCGGCGTCCCCATGGCGATGCTCCCGGAGATCCGCTCCTCCGCCGAGGTCTACGGCGAGATCACCGGCGGCAGCCTCGGCGAACTGCTCGGCGGCATCCCGGTCGCCTCCGCGCTCGGCGACCAGCAGGCCGCCCTGTTCGGCCAGACCTGTTTCTCCGAGGGCGAGGCCAAGTCCACCTACGGCACCGGCACGTTCATGCTGATGAACACCGGCGAGAAGATCATCAACTCGTACTCGGGTCTCCTGACCACCGTCGGCTACCGCATCGGCGACGAGAAGCCGGTCTACGCCCTGGAGGGCTCGATCGCCGTCACCGGTTCGCTGGTGCAGTGGATGCGCGACCAGATGGGGCTGATCTCCACGGCCGCCGAGATCGAGACCCTCGCGCTCTCGGTCGAGGACAACGGCGGCGCGTACTTCGTGCCCGCGTTCTCCGGCCTCTTCGCCCCGCACTGGCGCTCCGACGCCCGCGGTGTGATCGCCGGTCTGACCCGGTACGTCACCAAGGCGCACCTCGCCCGTGCCGTCCTGGAGGCCACCGCCTGGCAGACCCGTGAGATCACCGACGCCATGACCAAGGACTCCGGTGTCGAGCTGGCCGCCCTGAAGGTCGACGGCGGTATGACCTCCAACAACCTGCTGATGCAGACCCTCTCGGACTTCCTGGACGCCCCCGTGGTGCGCCCGATGGTCGCCGAGACCACCTGCCTCGGCGCCGCCTACGCCGCCGGTCTCGCCGTCGGCTTCTGGACCAGCACCGACGACCTGCGCGCCAACTGGCGCCGGGCCGCCGAGTGGACCCCCCGCATGGACGCGGACACCCGCGACCGTGAGTACAAGACCTGGCTCAAGGCCGTCGAGCGGACCATGGGTTGGATCGAGGACGAGAGCTGAGCCGGGGCCCACAACGGCTCCGAACACGCTCTGATGAGGAGTAAGAACCCGACATGACCAGTCAGTCCACCCTGCAAGCCCTGCCTGCCCTGGGTACGCGCCCGGCAGGCGGCTCCACCCCGAGCCGAGCCGAGACCCGGGAACAGCTCTCCAAGGCGTCGTACGACCTTCTCGTGATCGGCGGCGGCATCCTGGGCATCTCCACCGCCTGGCACGCCGCGCAGTCCGGGCTCAGGGTGGCGCTGGTCGACGCCGGTGACTTCGCCGGCGCCACCTCCTCCGCCTCCTCCAAGCTGCTCCACGGCGGTCTGCGCTACCTGCAGACCGGCGCGGTGAAGCTGGTGGCGGAGAACCACTTCGAGCGCCGTGCGGTCTCCCGCCAGGTGGCCCCCCATCTGGCGAACCCGCTCACGTTCTACCTCCCCGTGTACAAGGGCGGGCCGCACGGCGCGGCGAAGCTCGGGGCCGGCGTCTTCGCCTACTCGGCGCTGTCGGCGTTCGGCGACGGAGTGGGCCACCTGCTCTCCCCCGCCAAGGCCGCGCAGGACGTGCCCGAGCTGCGCACCGAGAACCTGAAGGCCGTGGCCGTGTACGGCGACGACCAGATGAACGACTCCCGGATGGCCCTGATGACGGTCCGCGCGGCCGTCGAGTCCGGCGCGGTCGTCCTCAACCACGCCGAGGTCACCGGCCTGCGCTTCACCAAGGGCCGGGTCACCGGTGCCGAGCTACGCGACCGGCTCTCCGGCGACGAGTTCGGCGTCGACGCCCGGCTGGTGCTCAACGCGACCGGCCCGTGGGTCGACCACCTGCGCCGTATGGAGAACCCGAACGCGGCCCCCTCCATCCGCCTGTCCAAGGGCGCGCACCTCGTCCTGAAGCGGACGTCGCCGTGGAAGGCCGCGCTCGCCACCCCCATCGACAAGTACCGCATCACGTTCGCCCTGCCCTGGGAGGACATGCTGCTGCTCGGCACGACCGACGAGATGTACGAGGGCGACCCGGCCGATGTCGCCGTCGACGACAAGGACATAGCCCAGATCCTGGACGAGGCCGCGTTCTCCGTCCGGGATCAGCAACTCGACCGTGATCTGATCACCTACGCCTTCGCCGGTCTTCGGGTGCTGCCCGGTGGGCCCGGCGACACCGCCAAGGCCAAGCGGGAGACCGTCGTCACCGAGGGCCGGGGCGGGATGCTGTCCGTGGCCGGCGGCAAGTGGACGACGTTCCGGCACATCGGCCGCACGATCATGAAGAAGCTGGAGTCACTGCCCGGCCGACCGCTGGGTGAGGACTTCGAGCCGGTCGGCACGCTGCCGAAGCGGCTGCCGCTGCCGGGTGTCGCCAACCCGCGCGCCGTCGCCCACCGGCTGCTCGTGGACCGCCCGGCGCCCGGCCCCCGCATGGGCGCCGACACCGCCAAGCACCTGGCCACGCACTACGGTTCGCTCGCCTTCGACATCGCCCGCCTCGCCAACGAGAACCCCGAGCTGGGCGAGCGCGTCCACCCCGACGCCCCCGAGATCTGGGCCCAGGTCGTCTACGCCCGCGACACCGAGTGGGCCGAGACCGTCGACGACGTGCTGCGCCGCCGGACCACCCTCACGATCCGGGGGCTGGCCACGGACGACATCCGTACGAAGGTCCAGGACCTGCTCGACAAGAAGTGACCCCACGGCTCGGTCCGGCCCCTTCCCTGACCGGGGCCGGACCGTAGGGAGACGAGAGGGGCGGTTCCACACCAGAAGGCCGGTGTGGAGCCGCCCCTTTCCGTCAGGGCGGATCGTCTTCCCCGGCCGGGGCCGCTCTGGGATCATCTGCGGTCATGAACGGGGCGAAGGAAATCCATCGGTTGTTCGAGGCGTGGGCGCGGGAGACTCCCGATCGGGCGGCGGTGGTCACGCGGCGGGACCGGATGACGTACGGGGCGCTGGAGGCCGGGGCCAACCGGCTGGCCCGCTATCTGTTGGACACGGGGCTCGGCCCGGGTGACACCGTGGCCGTGTGCGTGACCCGGCCGCCGGATCTGCTGGTCGCGGTGGTCGGGGTGCTCAAGGCGGGCGCGGCGTACACCGTGGTCGGGCCGCGGCAACCCACCGGGGACATCGGGCGGTCGCTGGAGCGGGCGGGCGCGCACACGGTCCTCACACATGAGCGGTTCCGGCCGGCCGTCGACGACGGCACCGGCCGCCGTGTCGTCTGCCTGGACACGGACGCGGCCCTGATCGACGCCCACTCCCCCGAACCGCCCGAGGTGACATGCGGGGTCGCGGCGGCCGTGCTGTTCAGCGCGGGTACGACGGGCGAGGCGCGGCCCGTCGACGCCGGGCACGGGCGGCTGCGCGCGGCGTACGAGGCGTGGGCGGAGGTGTTCGCGCTGCGGCCCACCGATGCGCACCTGGTGACCGCGCCCACCGACACGGCCGCCTTCACCTACGGCTGGATACGGGCGCTCGGCTCCGGCGGGACCCTGGTGCTGCCGGAGAACGAGATCGGGCCCACGCTGTGGGGTCAGTCGTTCGTCGAGAGTGTCACGGTGCTGGACACCGACCCGCTGATGGCCCGTGTGCTGCTGGGCGGCTCGGTGCCCGAGGGGCTGCGGATGGTGGCGGTCGGCGGGGAACGGCTCGCTCTTGACGAACAGGTGCGGCTCCAGAGGCTGTTGGCGCCGGGTGCGCGGGTGCTGAACGTGTACGGGACCGTGGAGGCCGTCGGGTGCGGCACCTGGTCCGAGGTCGGGCAGCTCTCCGGGCCGGTGGCCGACGCGGGACGCGTCAGCCTGCTCGGCCGCCCGTTCCCCGGCTGCCGGGCCGAGATCCGCGAGGGCGAGATATGGCTGACGCCGCCCGGCGGCGCCGAGGACGGTGACGCCGCACCCACCGGTGACACACGAACCCGGGACGGCGCCACACCCACCGGTGGCGCGGGTGCCCGCGACGGCGCCGTACCCACCGGTGACGCGGGGACACTGCGGGAGGACGGGCTGCTGGAGTTCGGCGGGCGGCTGGGGCACCGGGTCCGCGTACGGGGCCGTACCGTCGACCCGTACCGCGCCGAGGTCGCGCTGGCCGCCGACCCCGAGATCCGGGAGGCCGCGATCATCGCCGTGGAGGAGGACCGGCTGATCGCCTACGTCGTGCCGAGGAGTCCCACCGGTGCTCCGGGTGTCGATACGGTACGCGGCCGTCTGACGGGCCTGGTGCCCGAGCGGGAGATCCCGGGGGCGGTGGTGAACATGGGGGTCCTGCCACGCAACCGGGCGGGGCGGATCGACCGTCGGCTGCTGCCGCTGCCCGCCGAGCGCTCGGCGTCGGGGGCGGTGAGCGGCAAGGGCGGTGGAGTGCCCCTGGAGCCGGAGGGGTTCCTCTACGGCATGGGGTGCGCGACGCTGGCGCTGGGTCTGCCGTTGGCGTGGTCCCTCACGGATGTGTTCTGGCCCGGCTCCACCGACCTCACCCTCGTACCCGCACCGTGGTCGTGGCTGTTCCGGGGGTTGTACGCCGCCGAGTTGCTGGCCTTCTGCCTGGGGCTGGCCTTTCTGTTCGCCGGGCGTCCGCTGATGGCCCGCCAGGGCCGCTCGGCCGGGCTGACGACGGCCGCGCATCTGGCCGTCGTCTGGCTGCTGGTCTCCTGGTGGCCGCAGGACAACTTCTACCGGCTCGCCGGGAAGGACGACTGGGAGCGGCAGGCGGCGCTGGTGTACGCCTTCAATGTGCCGCTGATGATCGCGGCGGTGGTGGTCGCCGTGTTCGTGACACGGCGACCGAAGACCGACGCCGACCCGGCGCCCGGAGCGCGGCGCTAGGCAGTGAACATCCGGCCGGTGTCCTGGGCGGCGGTGCGCACCAACGCCTCGGCGGCGTCCAGGCGTTCACGGGTGTGGGCGGCCAGGACGACACCGAGGCGGGGGGCCGGTTCCTGGGCGGCGGTCGGGATCGAGGGCAGCAGGACGGCGTCGATCCCGGCGCAGCGTCGCGCCGTCTCCCGCAGCAGGGCGGAGAGTTGGGGGCCGGGCAGCCGGGCGCCGAGCGCGATGTGGTCGACGGTGCGGACGAGATGGTCGCCGCCCCGGATCTCGTCGAGCCGGGCCTTGACCATGAAGGCGACGGCAGGGCCGGTCATCCGCAGGTTGACCTCGGTGGGGGCCGGGCGGCCGTCGGAGCCCGTCACGAAGTCGACGTCGAACCAGCCCCGGTAGCCGGTGGCGGCCACCGCTTCCCCCACCGCCATGCCGAAGTGCTTCATGGCCTCGGCGAGAGGGCGCGGGACGACACCGGGGCCGACGGTGGCGCCCTGATAGGCGGTGCCCCGGACATCCATGACGGCGACGCCCACCTCGTGCGCCTGCCCCTCCGGGTCCACAAGTCCGTCGAAGGTCAGATCGCGTGGCTCGCTCTCCCCGGACACGAACTCCTCCAGGAGCAGGGGCCCTTGGGGCAGCCGGGGTGGGTCGCCGGGGAACAGCGGGCCGCGTCGCCAGGCGGGCCGCCGGTGGCCGTTGTCCCGTATCACCCAGGTGCCGGAGCCTCCGGCGCCGTGCTCGGTCTTGACGACGGTGGCCTGCCCCGCGCGGCCACGGGCCCTGAGGAGGCGTAGGGCCGCGCGCCGGTCCGCCGCCTGCCACTGTTCCGGCACCTTGATGTCCGGGTGGGCGGGCGCGAGCCGGGTGAACAGTTCGTGCGCGGCCCGCTTGGACTCGTGGCGCAGGGCGTCGGGGGGCAGGGGGTCGCCGGTGAGTTCGGCGACGGCGGGGGTGCGGCCCCAGGGGATGACGGGCAGGCCGAGGGAGTGCGGGCGTTCGGCGAGGGCGGGCCGGGACAGGACGGCGCGGGTGAGATCGTCGCCCGGCCCTGGCGCGGTCAGGCCGTCGTAGACCTCCACGGGGTCCCAGTTCAGGGTGGCGCCGACCAGGTCGATCCAGTCGGGGGGAACCGCTCGGGGCAGGATCAGGACGGCCGGGTGCGGGGAGACGAAGGCGGCCAGGCAGGAGTAGTGCGCGGCCTCGGGGGATGCGGGGCCGAACTGGGACTGGAACTCGGCGACGTTGCCGAGGTGGATCGCCCGCCGGCCGCCGGTCCAGATGTGCGTCCAGTGGTCGTGGCGGGTGTGCCGCGAGGCCGTGAAGTCGACTTCCAGAACGGGGAGTTCGCGTCCCGCGATCGAGCCGGACACGGTACGGCCGACGGGGCGGGCGCCCATCCGGCGGTAGAAGGGTTCGGCGTTCGGGTCCGCCGCGATGGTGAGCCGGGTGAAGCCCAGCGCTCGGGCGGTGTCCAGCACATGGAAGTACAGCGCGCGGCCCACTCCACGGCCGATCGCCTGTGGCTCGACGAAGCACAGGCCCAACTCACCGTCGGGAGCCGTGCCCTGGAGCGAGGCCACTCCGACGACCCCCTCGGCACCGACGGCCGCGTCCGGGTCCTCGGCGACGACGATCCGGTGGGGGCCGATCTCCTCCGGCCGGACGGTGAGCTCCTCACGGCAGGCTTCGAGGAACGCCGTGTCATAGCCCCAGTGCGCCTTGGACCGCATGACCAGCTCGGTCAGCGCCCCCGCCTCGTCGCTCCGCGCGGGCCGGATACGTACGCCCGAGTCCACCGTCGTGCCTCCCCCGCTCGCGGATGGTGATGATCAGAGTAGGGCGCCGCCAGGAGGAGGGCGAGTCCCGGCCTCAGGGGGAGGCCCGTCGTCAGGGGCGTCCGCGCCGTACAGGGACCTCACAGGGCCGACCCGGAGGCTTTTGCCTGATAGAGCCCCCATAATGGCCTGAGACATCGGATGTCTGAACGACAGGGAGGGTCCCGGTATGGCAGTGACCGACGAGGCGATCGAGAAGATCAAGGGAATGATCGTCTCCGGCGCGCTGCGCCCCGGCGACCGGCTGCCCAAGGAGAGCGAGCTGGCCGCCGATCTCGGACTGTCCCGCAACTCGCTGCGCGAGGCGGTGCGGGCCCTGTCGTTGATCCGCATCCTGGACGTACGGCAGGGCGACGGCACCTACGTCACCAGCCTGGACCCGCAGCTTCTCCTCGAAGCGCTGAGTTTCGTCGTGGACTTCCATCGCGACGACACGGTCCTGGAGTTCCTCGCGGTGCGCCGCATCCTGGAACCGGCCGCCACGGCGATGGCCGCCCTGCGCATCAGCGAGCAGCAACTGGACGCGCTGGGCGCCCAGTTGGACAAGCTCGGTACGGAGCCGTCGGTGGAGGAGCTGGTCGCCTGCGACCTGGAGTTCCACAAGGGCATCGTGCAGAGCTCCGGGAACTCGGTGCTCTGCTCCCTCCTCGACGGACTGTCGGGCCCGACGACCCGGGCCCGGGTCTGGCGCGGCCTCACCCAGGAGGACGCCGTCAGCCGCACCCTCCACGAGCACCGGGCCATCCTCGCCGCCCTCCGCGACCGTGACGCCGAGGCCGCCCGCTCCTGGGCGACGGTCCATATCGCGAGCGTGGAACAGTGGCTGCGGTCCTCGCTGTGAGCGATGGGTGAAGTTGATCACGTACAGCTCGGACCACCAACGGGTGTTTCAAGGCATTCGGCGGGGCAGTGATCCGTTCACTCCCCCGTGCAAGGGGGCTGCGGAGGCCCCCTGGGCACGCCGTAAGGTTGGGGCGTACGTGAGGGTTCGTCGGAAGGAGGCGCTGGGTGATCGAGCTGGAGGGGGTTCCCGAGCTGATCGACCCAGTCATGGTGGCCGCGTTCGAAGGCTGGAACGACGCCGGCGACGCCGCCTCCACCGCGGTCGCGCATCTGGACAGGGAGTGGAAGGGCGAGGTGTTCGCGGCGCTGGACGCCGAGGACTACTACGACTTCCAGGTCAACCGCCCCACGGTGTGGCTGGACGGCGGCGTACGGAAGATCACTTGGCCGACGACAAGGTTGTCGGTGGTCCGGGTCGGCGGTGAGAAGCCGCGCGATCTCGTGCTGGTCCGCGGTATAGAGCCGTCGATGCGGTGGCGCTCGTTCTGCAACGAACTACTCGGCTTCGCCCATGAGTTGGGTGTCGAGCTGGTCGTCATCCTGGGCGCGCTGCTCGGTGACACCCCGCACACCCGTCCGGTGCCGGTCAGCGGGGTCACGTCCGACCCCGATCTGGCGCGGCGCATGGATCTGGAGGAGACCAAGTACGAGGGCCCCACGGGCATCGTCGGCATCCTCCAGGAGGCGTGCACCCACGCGGGCGTCCCGGCCGTCTCGCTCTGGGCCGCCGTGCCGCACTACGTCTCCCAGCCGCCGAATCCCAAGGCCACACTGGCCCTCCTCAACCGCCTGGAGGACCTCATCGACGTACGCATCCCTCTGGGCGAGCTGTCCGAGGACGCGCGTGCGTGGCAGGTCGGGGTGGATCAGCTGGCCGCCGAGGACAGCGAGGTCGCCGAGTACGTCCAGACGCTGGAGGAGGCCCGGGACACCGCGGAGCTGCCGGAGGCGTCGGGCGAGGCGATCGCGCGCGAGTTCGAACGGTATCTGCGGCGCCGTGACGGGGGTGGTCCGGCGGGGTCCGGGCCGGCCGGGGGCCACGCCACCGACGGGGGTGACGGGGCGCCCGGTGGTGCGGGTACGTGGAATCTCCGGGACAACCCCGGGGGGCGGGCGCGACAGTCTCCTCCGGAGGTTGAGCCGGGGGTTGAGCCGGAGGCTGGTGACGAGGACGAGTCCGAGGGCTGACTACGTGACGGTGGGCGTTTGACGCTGCGCGGTCAGTGCGGGCTTGTTTGTGTGACGCTGCGCCGTTGGGGCTGGTCGCGCCCACGCGGCGGAGCCGCATATCGACACTGCCCCGCGCCCCTTTTTTCGGGGCTTCGCCCCTCAAAACGGGGCGCGGGGACCCTCAGTCCTTACAAGTGGCCCTCAGCGTTTCACCGCCACCACCGCGTATGTCGTGTCCGGGGTCGGGGTCGTGGTGAAGCGGGCGTTGGGGAGGTACAGCCTGTCGTTGTATGCCGCGACCGTGGTCGGGACGTCGAAGTCGGGGTCGGTGAGGCGGCCCTCGAAGATGCCGGTGCGGCCGTCGGAGGAGAGCTTGAAGACGTCGATCGCGTTCTGACGGTTCTGTACGACGTACAGGCGCCGTCCGAGGAGCAGCAGGCCGTCACCGTTGGTGAGGGGTGCCGCGTCGCCGAGGTCGACCAGTTCGGTGACGCCCGTCCTGGGGTCGACGCGATGCAGGGCGCCCACACCGGACTGGACGACGAGCAGCGCCCTGCCGTCGGGCGTGCGGGTGATGCCGTTGGCGTTGACGACCTCGCCCGGCACCTGGACCCAGTCACCGCTCAGTGTCAGCGTCACCGCGTCGTCCGCGTCCGGCAACTGCCCCTGTCGGCCCAGCGGGAGGGCGTAAAGCTGTGGCTGGAACGAGTCGGTGAACCACGCGGTGCGCGGCGTCAGGAAGACATCGTTGGCGAAGGTCGGCGTCTTGGTGGTGAGCGTGTACGACGCGAGGACCGCACCGGTGCGGACGTCCACGACCCGGGCGCCCTGACCGCGTCCGGCGACGAACAGCCGCCCCCGATCATCGAGTTTGAGGCCCACCGACGGTGTACCGGGGCCCGTCGAGATGATGCCGCCCTGGCCGGTGCGCAGATCGGCGCGGTAGATCGAGCCGTCGCCGAGTGAGCCCAGATAGGCGTACGGGCCGGCCCCGATGGTGATGCCCTCGGGGCGGAAGCCGCCCGGCAGCGGGATGAGGTCGGGCCAGGTCTTCTTGGCCGAGCCGGTGGTCCGGGAGGTCTCGGCGGCCTGTGCGTGCGACCCCACGAGCAGGGCGCCTGCGGTGGCGGCCGACGTCGCGAGCAGTCCACGCCGACTGAGGTGACGTGCGGAGGAGGAGAGCGGGGGTGCCACTGTTCGTCCCTTCCACGAGGGACCGGCAGCTGGCCGGTCCGGCTTTCAACTGACGCTGACACCCCATCACATGCCGACTGCCCCCGCAGCCCTTGGACATGCGACCGACAGCCTCTTGACAGTGTCACGACAGCTTCGCCCCGATGCTCCCGATGGTGCCGACGCGACAGGGTGCCCCCTCCGCCACGAGGGGGCGCCCTGTCGCCGTCACGCCGTGTGACACGTGCAACGGCTGAGCAGATTCGTTACTTCACAGCGTTACAGCGCTACGCCGAGGAGAGCGTCCACCGCACGCGATGCGACGCCGGGGGCGGACTCGTCCGTGCCGCCCCGCTCCCGCTGGAGTTCGGCCCAGCGGTCGACGGCGGCGAGGGCGGTCGGGGCGTCGAGGTCGTTCCCGAGGGCCGCGCGGATCTCCTCGACCAGCGCCTCGGCGGGCGGTCCGTCGGGGCGGGAGACGGCTGCGCGCCACCGGTCCAGCCGGGCGACGGCGTCCTGGAGCACCTGGTCGGTCCACTCCCAGTCGGCCCGGTAGTGGTGGGCCAGCAGCGCGAGGCGTATGGCGGCCGGGTCGACGCCGTCGCGGCGCAGCTTGGAGACGAAGACGAGATTGCCCTTGGACTTCGACATCTTCTCGCCGTCCAGCGCGACCATGCCCGCGTGGACGTACGCCTTGGCCATCGGGAACTCGCCGGTGAGCACCTGAGCGTGCGAGGCGCCCATCTCGTGGTGCGGGAAGGCGAGGTCGGAGCCGCCGCCCTGGATGTCGAAGCCCATGCCGAGGTGGTCGAGGGCGATGGCCACGCACTCGATGTGCCAGCCGGGGCGCCCGCGGCCCAGGGAGCCGCCGTCCCAGCTGGGCTCGCCCTCGCGGGCGGCCATCCACAGCATCGGGTCGAGCGGGTTCTTCTTGCCCGGACGGTCCGGGTCGCCGCCGCGCTCGGCGGACAGCAGACGCATCGCGGCGGCGTCGAGACCCGACACCTTGCCGAAGTCGGGGTCGGACTCGACGGAGAAGTAGATGTCACCGTCGAGCTCGTACGCGGCGCCCGCGTCCCGGAGGCGTTCGACGAGGGGAACGATGCCGGGGATGGCCTCGACCGCGCCGATGTAGTCCTGCGGCGGCAGCATCCGCAGTGCCGTCATGTCCTCACGGAAGAGGGCGGTCTCCTGCTCGGCGAGGGCCACCCAGTCGACGCCGTCGCGCTCGGCCCGCTCCAGCAGCGGGTCGTCGACGTCGGTCACGTTCTGGACGTAGTGAACCTGCCGCTTGGTGTCGAGCCACACGCGCTGAACGAGGTCGAACGCGTTGTAGGTCGCCGCGTGACCGATGTGGGTCGCGTCGTACGGGGTGATGCCGCAGACGTAGATACGGGCGACGGGACCGGGGTCGAGGGTGACCAGGCCGCCGGTCGCGGTGTCGTGGATCCTCAGGTCGCGGCCCTGACCGGGCAGGGCGGGGACCTCGGAAGGGGGCCAAGCATGCATGTACATGAGCCTAACCCGATGGCTCCGCCCTTAAGCCGGGGGCCTTGTGACTCGGGGGTTTTGCAGCGGCCCGGGGTTGGGACGCCCAAGGGCTCGGGGGTACGCCTTGTAATTGCGACTGCGGGTGGTACGTGGCTGGTCGCGCAGTTCCCCGCGCCCCTAAAAACGGGGCGCGACCCAGCTGCCACACGCTGACCTACCCAGCGCGGGCATCCGCCCTACCCGCCCCTGCTGCGGGCAATCGTGGCGCTGGGGCGGCGCCCGTCCCAAAGAGAGCGGCGCCTCGTAACCGCCGAGCCGCGGAACCCACGCCCTTGCCCGCTTCGAGAGACGGTGCCGCTCAGACCGGGGGCCACGGAATCGCCGGCCACTCCCCGCTCGGCTCCGGGTGCCGCCCGATCTTCAGGAGTGCGGCCACCCGGTCCCTCGTGGCCTCCACCTCCGCGCCCGTGATCAAGTCCGACAGACGGGTCGCCAGGGCCCCGCCCTCCCCCAGGCCGTCCCGCAGTCGCTCCAGGACGGCCACGGCCTCCTCCGTCAGGGACTCCCCCGCCCAGCCCCACAACAGCGTCCGCAGCTTGTTCTCCGCGTTGAAGGTCACCCCGTGGTCGATGCCGTACAAACGCCCCTCGGCGGCCGGCAGGAGGTGACCGCCCTTGCGGTCGGCGTTGTTGATGACCGCGTCCAGCACGGCGAGCCGGCGGAGACGGGCGTCGTCGGCGTGGACCAGGAGGGCCGTCCTGCCGTCGCCGACCTCGGCGAAGCCGATCGCCTTCCAGCCGTCCTCGGCCTCCTCACCGTCCACCAGGGCGAGGAGTTCGGAGCCGGGTACGCCCTCGATCCACAACTGGCACATGCCCTCGCCGTACGGGCCGTCGCGCAGGACCGTCGGAGGGATCAGACCCCAGCCGGTGGCCTCGGAGACCTCGTACGCGGCGACCTCCCGCTGGGCGAGGGTGCCGTCGGGGAAGTCCCACAGGGGGCGCTCACCGGCGACGGGTTTGTAGACGCAGGCGGCCTCCTGCCCGTCGTACGCGACCGAGCAGTACAGCACCGCGTTCGACGCCTCGCGCACCCGCCCCCGCACGGTCAGCTCACCGGCGGCGAGCAGCTCGGTCGTCGGTGTCGCGGAGGTCACGCCCCTCGGCGGTATCCGTTCTGGCGCGGACATACGTGTCCTTCCGGATCGAGCGGCAGGCTGCACAGCGGACACGGCGGCCGACCGGCGTTGACGACGTCGAGGGCGCGCTTGGCGAAGGCCCGGGCCTGGGTTCCGGTGAGGCGGACGCGGAGCATCGGCGGGCCGTTCTCCTCGTCCTGGAGCATTCGCTCCTCCGCCTCCGCGAGGTCCTCCTCGGAGTCGGCGTCCAACTCGACGAGGGCCTGGGCCTCGACGATCATGCGCTGCTCGTCGCCGTCCCAGGCCAGGGCCATGGTGCCGACCCGGAACTCCTCCTCGATGGGGGTTTCGAGCGGGGCGGTGTCGGACACCTCGGTGGGCGCGACGGCGGGCACCGCGGCGCTGCCGCCGCTGCGGCGCACCACTTCGTCGAGCAGTTCGTCCATACGCTCGGCGAGCGCGGCGACCTGGGTCTTCTCCAGGGACACGCTGGTGACGCGCTGCCCGGAGGAGGCCTGCAGAAAGAAGGTCCGGCGCCCGGGCAGCCCGACCGTACCGGCCACGAAGCGGTCCGGGGGGTCGTAGAGGAACACCTGACGGGACACGTCCTGTCTCCATTGGAATCGACATCGGGACCGGCCGCTTCGGCTGCTGACTGGATTCAGCGCCGCCGCGACCGCTTCACCCTACTGCGGTTGACGATCACGGTGCCCCCGCACCGCCCCCGACGGTCGCGTCACCGCTCGGGGGCTCCTCGCGCGGCATCAGGGACGCGAAGTCCCCGGTGTCGCCGAGTCGTACGAGAAACGGCCTCAGACGTGTGTAGCGGATCGCGGTGATGGAACACGGTTCGACAGAGATCCGCTGGAAGAGGTCCAGATGAAGTCCGAGTGCGTCCGCGACGAGCGACTTGATGATGTCGCCGTGCGAGCACATCAGATAGACGGCGTCGGAGCCGTGGTCGCGCTCCACGCGCGCGTTCCACTCCCGTACCGCCTCGGCGGCCCGGTGCTGCATCTCGCGCATCGACTCGCCGCCGGGGAACGCGGCGGCCGTGGGATGCGCCTGGACGACCTCCATCAGCGGCTCGTCCTTGAGCTCGGCGAGCTTGCGGCCGGACCAGTCGCCGTAGTCGCACTCGCCGATGCGGTCGTCGGTGTGCGGGCTCAGCTCCGGACGGGCGTCGAGGAGAGGCCGGAGCGTCTCCTGGCAGCGCCGCAGCGGGCTGGTGACGACCTCGGTTATGGGCAGCCCGGCGAGCCGGCCGGGCAGCGCCGCGGCCTGGGCGGCGCCGCGCTCGTCGAGCGCGACACCGGGCATCCGCCCGGCGAGCACTCCATCGGTGTTGGCGGTGGAACGTCCGTGCCGGACAAGGATCAACGTGGGCATGCCGCCCAGCGTAGACGCCCGCCCGCCGGCCGCCTGGGCCCTGTGGACAACCGGTCCGTGGAGAGCCGGCCCGCGAAGGGCCGAGCTGTGGACAACCGGCGTGCGCCATGAGTAAGCGGCGTGTCCCCCGAGGAAGGAATCTCCCGTGATCGTCGACTGTGCCGTCTACCGCGAGGGCCACCGCACCGAGAGCCCCGATGACCTCTCCGACGCCCTGGCCGCCGCCCGTGCCGTCGGCGGCTTTGTGTGGCTCGGGCTGCATGAGCCGACGGAGAAGGAGTTCGCCCTGGTCAGCGAGGAGTTCGCGCTGCACCCGCTGGCCGTCGAGGACGCCGTGAAGGCCCATCAGCGGCCCAAGCTGGAGGTGTACGAGGACTCTCTGTTCATGGTGCTCAAGCCGGTGGTGTACGAGCCCAGGAGCGACACGGTCGCCGCCGAGGAGATCATGATCTTCCTCGGTGACGCCTTCGTGGTGACCGTCCGCCACGGCGCCGGCTCACCGCTGGGTGTCGTACGACGCCGACTGGAGCAGGAGCCCGAACTGCTCGGCAAGGGGCCCACCGCCGTCCTGTACGCGATCACCGACGCCGCGGTCGACCACTACCTTGACGTGGCCACCGAACTCCAGACCGACCTGGAGGAGTTGGAGGCGGACGTCTTCTCCCCGGACGTCGGCGGCTCCCGGAACAGCGCCTCCCGGATCTACACCTTCAAACGCCAGGTCCTGGAGTTCCGCCGTGCCACGACTCCCCTGGCCACCCCCCTGGTCCGGCTCGCGGGCACCGGCAACACGGCCGCGCCGGTGCCCTTCGTCAACGAGAAGTCCCAGCCCTTCTTCCGCGATGTGAGCGACCACCTCGCGCGCGTGAACGACTCCGTGGAGGGCCTGGACCGGCTGGTGTCGGACATCCTGTCGGCCCAGTTGGCGCAGATGAGCGTCCGGCAGAACGACGACATGCGGAAGATCTCCGCGTGGGCGGCCATGGCGGCGCTCCCCACCATGGCCGCCGGTGTCTACGGCATGAACTTCGACCACATGCCCGAACTCCACTGGGTGTGGTCGTACCCCGCCCTGATGGCCCTGCTGGTCCTGGCGGAAGTACTGCTGTACCGGCTCTTCAAGCGGCGGGGCTGGATGTGAGACGGGTGTGGACGTGAGCTGCCGCCTCAGGCGAACTCGGGTGCCGTCGTCGCCGGGCCGCCCAGGGCGTCGAGGCGTTCGGGCATCGTGAGGGAGACCATGCGGCGCCAGCCGACGGCCCGTTCATAGACGTAGGTGGCCCGGATGCCCATGGCCAGGGCGGTGGACTTAGCCCTGGACCAGCCGAGGATGCGTCCCATGTGGGCCATCACGGCGAGGCTGACGTCCCGGTGGACGGCGATCTCGGCGAGCGCGCACTCGCGCAGCGTCCGCTGGATGAGGCGGCCGTGTCCGGCGGCGGCGAAGCGGAGGAGTTCCTCGTGGGTGTAGGCGAGGTGGTTGTCCTCGTCGTCGGAGATCATGCGGACGGCCTTGCCGATCTCCGGGTCGTCGGCGAAGTACGTGCGGAGCATCACCATCTGGTCGGCGGCCCGCTGTTCGGTGACGCGGCTGTGGGAGAGGTAGACGATGATGTCGTTCACCGTGAGCGACTGGTCGGCCTTGAGTTTCTCGTGCGCGAGACCGATGCCGTTGCGCTCCAGGAGCTTGGTGTAGTCGGTCTCCGGGGGGACCTCCACGGGCTTCAGTCCGCGCTTCTTCATCAGCGCGTTGAAGATCCGCCCGTGTTTGTCCTCGTCGGCGCCGTGCCGGGTGATCTTGGGGGCGAGTGCGCGTTCGCTCCGCGGGACGAGTGCGGCGATACGCGCGTTCTCCCAGCCGCCCTGGGACTCTCCGCTGGCGGCGATGGAGCAGAACAGTCGGAACGACTCGTCGTCGTCGACGATTTCCTGGAACAGACTCTTGGCCGAAAGCATCTGAGGCACCTCTCTGCGAGACCCTGCGAATCGAGTCAAATGGGGTACCAGGAGCCCGGCAACAGCTGTGTCGGACAAATCCGCCGAACGGAGGATGGCGGGGCGGCGAAGACGCGTAACCGAGCGGCCCGTGCCGCGTTGTCCCCCGTGACGGCCGTGGCGGGGAAGACCCCCGAGCCCCCACCACGGCCGTAGTGCTTTCCGGTTTCGCTCCGCTGGTTCTCGCCGCTGGCTCTCGCCGTTGGTCCTCGGCGGTGGTTCTCGCTGTTGGTCCTTGGCTATCGGCTTCGGCTATGCGAGGTTGGCGCGCTGCATGGCTTCGACGCCCGCCCGGAGCGAGGCGAGCCGCTCGTCGAGCGTGAAGCCGGCGGGGTTCAGCGTGAGCGTGGTGACGCCGGCCTCGGCGTACGCGGCCATCCGGTCGGCGATGCGTTCCACGGAGCCGAGCAGCGACGTCCGGTCGATCAGCTCGTGCGGGACGGCCGCGGCGGCACCCGTCTTGTCGCCGGCCAGGTACTTGTCCTGGATCTCGGCGGCCTCCTTCTCGAAGCCCATGCGCTGGGCGAGCTGGTTGTAGAAGTTCTGCTTGCGGCTGCCCATGCCGCCGACGTACAGCGCGGTGTACGGCCGGAACGCGTCGGCGAGAGCGGTGACGTCCTTGTCGTCGCCGAGGGAGATCGGCAGCGTCGGACACACGTCGAAGCCGTCGAGGCTCTTGCCGGCCTTCTCCCGGCCCGCGCGCAGATGCTTGACGGCCGTGTCCTCCAGGTGCGCGGCCGACGGGAAGATCAGCAGGGCACCGTCGGCGATCTCGCCGGTCTGCTCCAGGTTCTTCGGGCCGATCGCGGCGATGTAGAGGGGGATGTGCTCACGGGTCGGGTGCACGGTGAGCTTCAGCGGCTTGCCGGGGCCGCCGGGCAGCGGCAGCGTCCAGTGCTCGCCCTCGTACGCCAGCCGCTCCCGGGTCATCGCCTTGCGGACGATCTCGACATACTCGCGGGTGCGGGCGAGCGGCTTGTCGAACTTGACGCCGTACCAGCCCTCCGAGACCTGGGGGCCCGAGACGCCGAGCCCCAGCCGGAAACGGCCGCCGGACAACGAGTCGAGAGTCGCGGCGGTCATCGCGGTCATCGCGGGCTGGCGGGCCGGGATCTGGAAGATGGCGGAGCCCACGTCGATGCGTTCGGTCTTGGCGGCGACCCAGGTCAGCACGGTGGCCGCGTCCGAGCCGTACGCCTCGGCGGCCCAGCACACGGCGTAGCCCAGCCGGTCGGCCTCCTGGGCCACGGCGAGATTGTCCGCGTCCATTCCGGCGCCCCAGTAACCGAGGTTGATCCCGAGCTGCATGCCATCCCCTTACCGAGCGGTAACGTGCCCTTTGGGCGACGACAATAACGGTTCCGCCGTTTCCGGGGCCCCGCCCACACGGCGGAGCCGCATATCAGACACAGCCCCGCGCCCCTAAAAGACACGGCCCTGCGGGCCGAAAAGCACGGGGCGCAGCCCCTGCTTTTCAGGGGCGCGGGGAACTGCGCGACCAGCCCCCACCCACCCGCACCCGCCAACGAACCCCACCCCCGAGCTATAAGGCGCCAGGGGGTCGAAGGGGCGCAGCCCCTGGGGATGATGGGGGTCCCCCCCCCCGCTCGAACGAAGCTGAGAGTGGGGGAGGGTAGGGGCGGCGGGGGCGGAAATCGGTTGTCCACAGGCTCACACACGGTGAAGTCCGGCCAGTAATGTCGGCGGACATGGAGCAGAGGCATCTCGGCCGCACCGGCCTGCGCGTGTCCCGAATCGGGCTCGGCACCCTCACCTGGGGCCGCGACACGGACGAGCATGACGCCGCGGACATGTTGAAGGTGTTCTGGGAAGCGGGCGGCAGCCTCGTCGACACGGCGGACGTGTACGGCGACGGCGAGGCCGAATATCTGCTCGGGCAGCTGATGGACGGGCTGGTCCCCCGCCGTGACCTGGTCATCTCCACGAAGGCCGGCAGCGTCCCGGACCCCGACCGCCGTTTCGACGGCTCCCGTGGCCACCTGCTCTCCGCCCTCGACGCCTCCCTGGCCCGTCTCGGCACCGACTACGTCGACCTCTGGCACATCCACGCCTTCGACCCGGAGACCCCGTTGGAGGAGACCCTCCAGGCCCTCGATCTGGCCGTCAGCAGCGGCCGGGCCCGCTATGTCGGCGTCTCCAACTTCTGCGGCTGGCAGCTCGCCAAGGCCGCCACCTGGCAGCTCGCGGCACCGGGGATACGTACCCGCCTCGCCAGTACGCAGCTGGAGTACTCCCTGCTCCAGCGCGGCGTCGAACGCGAGGTGCTGCCCGCCGCGTTGGACCTCGGCGTCGGTCTGCTGCCGTCCTCGCCGCTGGGGCGCGGTGTGCTCACCGGCAAGTACCGGCACTCCACTCCCCCGGACTCGCGGGGCGGTTCGGAGCACATGGCGCCGTTCGTCGCGCCGTATCTCGACGACACCGCGAGCAGCATCGTGGACGCGGTGCAGACCGCCGCCGACGGGCTCGCCGTGACCCCGCTCCAGGTGGCGCTCGCCTGGGTGCGCGACCGGCCGGGCGTCGCCGCGCCCATCGTCGGCGCGCGCAACGCACTGCAGCTCACGGCCGCGTTGTCAGTGGAGACCCTTAGTCTTCCTGACGAGATCTGCCGGGCTCTCGACGATGTGTCGGCGCCCGTGCACCGCTATCCCGATCACGACTGGAGCACGCTGTGAGCACGGAGCCCGCGTCCACGGAGAACGAGGAGAACGCCGCTTCGGAGAGCGCCGCGTCCGAGAGCGCCGGGTCGGACAACGCCGGGTCGGAGGGCACCGCGGCCGACGGCGGGGCCTCGGAGGCGGCCAAGGCCGGTGACGGCGGCGGCGACGGTGGTGAGGGCGGCGCGGGCGATGTGTCCGAGGCTCAGGCCGAGTTGGCCGCGCAGCGGTTGGAGCGGGAGCGGATCGAGCGGCGGAAGGCGGAGAAGCAGGGGCCCATCGCCAGCGGGGGGAAGCTCAGCGGGACGGCTGCCGATCTGCTGGCCGCCGTACGGGCCGTGGAGGGCGGGCAGAAGCCCGCCGCCACCGTCTTCAGTGAGCCGGAGCCCGCGCCCCGACGCCCGGCGCCCGAGCCGGTGCGTGCGCCCCAGCCGGTGACGCCCGCGAGCGGTCCGGCGGCGCCCTCCGGGGAGACCGTCGAGGACGTGCGCGGTGTGCTGGTCGCGGGGGGTGCGCCGGAGGCGCTCGGCGCGCAGGTCGCCGAAGTGCTCGGGGAGGGGGCCGGCGATCGGCTCCGGGAAGATCCCTGGCAGTTGCTGCGGGTGCCCGGCGTACGGCCGGAGCAGGCCGACGGGTTCGCCCGGGCGCTGCTCGGCGCGGAGTGCGGGCCGGACGACGAGCGACGCGGCCGGGCGCTCACGGTGTGGCTGCTGGAACAGGCCGCCCTCGCCGGGCACACGGCGCTGGAGGCCCCGGCGCTGTCCGCCGCGCTCGCCCAGCGGTCCGTGCCCGACCCCGAGGCGGCCGTCCAGAACGCTGTCGCGGAGGGTGAGGCGCTGGTCTTCCAGGACGCCCTCGACGACGGGCCCGCCGGCGCCGCGACCACCGCCGCGCGCGAGGACGGCGACGAGGACGAGGAAGAGCCGGAGCGGCCCGTACGGGTGCTCATCGGGCTGGAGCGTCACGCGCTCGCCGAGGAGAGTCTCGCCGACGGGCTCGCCCGGATCGTGAACTCCCTGCCCAAGGAGGACACCAAGGAGGGCGCCACGGACTGGGCCTCGGCGGAGCGCTCGGCGCCACGGGCCGCCGTCGAGCTGATCCGTGCCGTCGCCGCGCACGGACTCGTCCTGCACACCGGCGGTGAGGCGGCCCGCGCGGAACCGGCGGCGCTGGTCACCGCCGCGCGGGCGCTGGGCCTGCGGGCGTACGCCGCCGCGCACAGCACGGACGGGAAGCGGCGGTTCGCGGCTCTCGTGGCCGGTGGTGAGGACGCCGAGGGTGACGGCGACGGTACGGCCGTGACCACCGTCGCCGGGCTGCTGTCCGGGGCGGAGGGTCCTGGGCGGGACGCCGACGGTGCGCCGGCCCTCGATCTGCTCGTCGTGCTGGACGCGCCGCAGCTCGACGTGGAGACGGCGGCCCTGCTGGTGGAGTCGTTGCCGGACGGGGCCCGGCTGGTGCTCAGCGGTGATCCGGGGGTGTTGTGGTCGGCCGGGCCCGGGCGGGTGTTCGCGGATCTGCTGGCCGCCCGTACGTGCCCCCAGGTGGCCTCTCGGACACCTGACCCGGGGCCCATCGGTGAGCTGGTCTCCGGGATCGGGATCGGGGAGCTGAACCAGGTCGACGCGCCCGGGAAGGAGGTCGTGATCGTGCCGGTGCGGGATGCCGGGGAGGCCGTGCATCGGACCGTTCAGCTCGTCGTCGATTCGGTGCCGAGAGCCTTCGGTGTCGCCGCCGAGCAGGTGCGGGTGATCACTCCCGGGCATGGTGGTGCGGCCGGGACGCGTGCGTTGAACGTCGCGCTCAAGGAACGGCTGAATCCCGGGCCGGGGCGGTTCGGGGGGTTCGATCCGGGTGACCGGGTCGTGTACTCGGCCGTGCCGGGGCGGGCGACCGCGGGGCGGGTGGTCAAGGCCGATGCCCAGGGGCTGCATCTGGAGTGTGCGGGGGGTGCCGTCGTCGTGGCGAAGGAGCGGGTGGAGCAGGCCGTGTGGCACGGGTGGGCCGTGACCGCGCACCAGGCCGTGGGGCAGCGGTGGCCGGCCGTGGTCGTGGTGTTGCCCGGGGACGCGGCGGCGGCGCTCAGCCGGCCCTGGGTGTATACCGCGTTCGGGCGGGCGGAGCGGCATCTGTCGGTTGTGCACGGCGTGGAGCAGGCGTTGGCCCGCGCGGTCGCGGAGGTCCCGGCGAAGCCTCGGACCACCCGGCTGCCGGTCCTGCTGAAGGCGCAGGTACCGGCGGCCGAGTGAGAGTGCGGCGGGGTGGGGGCCGAGCGGGGGCAGGGTTTCGTTTAGCGGCGCTTACAGCCGCGTCCCTCTGAGGCCGGAGGCCTCAGAGGGACGCGGGGAACTGCGCGAGCAACCACACACCACCCGCAGTCGCCTTACAGCAGGTACCCCCGAGCTACTGGGCGCCCGGCACCTGCTACCGGCGCTCCGCGTCCAGTGGTTCCAGGTCTTCCTCGTCGTCCAGTTCGAGGTCCAGGTCGTCCTCCAGCGATTCGGCCTCTTCCTCGTCCTCGTCGTCGAAGACCGCGCTGACGTCGAAGCGGCAGACGACGCGTTGGGGGTCGACCTGGTCGAAGGGGGCCTCCAGCCATTCACCGGGCTCGGTGGTGTCGTCGGCGGCGGTCACCCAGAGCGTGGAGTCGCCCTCCTCAAGGCCGAACTCCTTGTGGCGGGAGGCGATCTCGTCCGGTTCGTACTCCCCGAAGAGAACACCGAGCGCCCCGTGGACGGTGGGCGACGCCCCGTCGGAGACGGCCGGCTCCTCCGCGGCCTCCACCCGCTGCGCCTGGGCCAGCAGCCGCTGCGGCTCGGCCACCGTGTAGTCCCGGCGGATCAGCACACTGAGCGCGCCGGGTTCCTCGGGGCCGGTGTACGGCGGCATGTCCTCCGTGCCGGGGATCTCGAAGGGAGTGACCTCGTCGTAGCGGTCGTAGAGCAGTTCGTCGTACTCCTCGGCGGCGGCGGCCAGCTCGTTGAACGCTTCGTAGACGGCCGGGTCGTCCTCGCCCGTCCTCTGCTCGACAGCCGCGAGATGGCGGTCGAGCGCGGTCTTGACCGCCTCGGCGGCGGCGCGTACCTCGGCAGCGGTGGGCTGCGCAGCATCAGACATAGTGCAGACGCTATCCGTATGGGGCCCCAGCCCGCACAATAGATACCGATGCCGGAATACGAATTTGTCGACGTGTACGTACCTCGCGGGGTCTCCCGCAAGGACGCCACACGCCTGCTGACGGACCATGCCGAGTACGGACACTGGGAGTTGGACCGACTGAGCCTGCTGCGCGATGGCAGCCGCAGGGTGCGGTTGCGCCGACGGATCATCCGCCAGGTGCGCGCCACGTGGTAGGTGGGCAGATCGAAACGGAGCGGGCCCCGCTGATGCGGGGCCCGCTCCGTTTTCCCCGTACGGCTACTGGGCCGCGGCCTTGGCCTTGCGGTAGATCAGGGCGCCGCCGATCAGCGTGCCCGCGCCCACCGAGAACGCGAGGCCGAGCGGGAGTTCGGCGCCGGTCTGGGCGAGCGCCCCGACCACGTCGGGCTCGGTGACGGTCTGCGTACCCGGGGTGTTGGTGTCGCCGCCGGGCACCTCCTCGCCCGGCTTGCCCGGCTGACCGGGGTTGCCCGGCTCGCCCGGCTGCCCCGGCTGCTCGGGCAGTTGCGGGGCCGGCTGTCCGGGCTCGGTCGGCGGGTTGTGCTGGTTGCCGCCAGGGATCTCGTGCGCCCCTCCGCCGCCCGAGTTCCCGCAGTCGCTGTCCGTGACCCCGTTGCCGATCCCGACCACGCTGACGCTGTTGCCGCACACGTTGACCGGCACGTTCACCGGGGCCTGGATGGTGTTGCCGGAGCCCACGCCCGGTGAATCGCTCGTGTACCCGTCGGCGTGGGAGCCGCCGTGCGACGACCCGTAGCCGCCGTCGCCGCCTGAGTGACCACCGCCGTGGTGACCGCCGCCGTTGCCGCCCCCGCCGTTGGAACAGTCGTTGCCCACGGCCGTGTTGCCGACGCCGATGATGTTGACGCTGTTGCCGCAGACGTTGACCGGCGCGTGGATGGGCGCCTGGACGGTGTTGCCGGAGAGCACACCCGGCGAGTTGGTGGCGTGCCCGTCCGCTTGGGAGCCACCGCCGTACGACGAGCCGTGGCCGCCGCCCTGGTGACCGCCGCCGTGGCCGCCGCCGGGCTTGGCGTGCTTGCCGCCCCCGCCGCCGTTGGAGCACTTGTTGCCCGCCGCCGGGTTGAGCAGGCCGACCACGTTGACGGTGTTGCCGCAGACGTTGACCTCGGCTTCGACCGGCGCCTGGACGGTGTTGCCGGAGAGCACACCCGGCGAGTTGGTGGCGGAGCCCTGGGCGCCGGAGTCGGCGTGGGCGGTTCCGCCGACCGCGGCGAGTACGCCGGAGGCCGCCGCCACCGTCATGAGGCCTTTGCGGGTGACCTGTCGCATTGCTGATTTACCTGCCTTCGACGTTGTACCTTGATCTACTTTTCCGACTTTCGCGCCTTTTCTCGGAGACCAGTCGGCCCCGGAGTGCATGGCGCGCACTCCGGGGCCGACGGTTATCGAACCCTTATCGGGTGAGGCACAACGTCACTTGTTGATGCAGGTGTTGCCGAAGGCGGGGTTCAGCAGCCCGATCACGTTGATCGTGTTGCCGCACACGTTCACGGGGACGTGAACGGGCACCTGGACGACGTTGCCGGACGCGACACCCGGGGAACCGATGGCGGCACCCTGGGCACCGGCGTCGGCGACAGCCAGGCCCGCACCCGCGAGCACCAGACCACCGGTGGCAGCCGCAGCAGCGACGACCTTCTTGATCATTATTCCTCCTTGTTGGCAAAGCGGCCCGTAGTAGCGAGTCGCATCACCTGTAACGAGGAGGGAGTAATGGAGCTACGAGCTTATGGTCCGATTCACCCGCTCCGGTCGGCCCTCGTACGCGCTGCCGAATAGTGAAGTCTCGTTTCAGCGCACAATTCCGGACAGAACACGGCTGGTTCCGGCTGGTTCGGAATGTTTCAAAGCCGTGGGGAGGGTGCGGGGAAATTCAGGACGCGTCGATGAACCGGTCGAGGACGCGGACCCCGAACTTCAGCCCCTCCACCGGCACCCGCTCGTCGACGCCGTGGAACATGCCCGCGAAGTCCAGCTCCGGCGGCAGCTTGAGCGGGGCGAAACCGAAGCCCCGG
Source organism: Streptomyces sp. NPDC002643 (assembly GCF_053592555.1). Lineage (NCBI taxonomy): Bacteria > Bacillati > Actinomycetota > Actinomycetes > Kitasatosporales > Streptomycetaceae > Streptomyces > Streptomyces sp. NPDC002643. Next base: position 237,666 of record NZ_JBSFVY010000001.1, on the reverse strand, counting down.
ATACCGAGGTCGTCGAAGGACTTGGCGTCGGTGCCGCCGGAGAGCATGTAGGGGACGGCCTTGGCGGTCGGGTCCTCGGCGATCAGCGCGGACTGCATGGCCTCGACGAGCGCCCCGTCGAAGGAGGTCTCCAGCGCCTTGTCGGCGTGGACGTCCTCGCGGCGCACCTTGGGGCCGAGCAGCCGGTCGAGGTCGGCGAGGAACTCCTCCTCGTAACCGGGCAGGAACCGTCCGTCGATGTGCGCGGTGGCCTCGCCCGGGATGACGTTGACCTTGTAACCGGCGCCGAGCTGGGTGGGGTTGGCGGTGTTGCTGAGGGTCGCGCCGATGAGCTTGGCGATACCGCCGAGCTTGGCGAGGGTGCCCTCCATGTTCTCCGCGTCGAGTTCGGTGCCGAGCGCGTCGCCGAGTTCGTCGAGGAAGGCGCGGGTGGTCTTGGTGACCCGGACGGGGAACGTGTGCCGGCCGACGCGGGCGACGGCCTCCGAGAGTTCGGTGATGGCGTTGTCCCGGTGGATCATCGAGCCGTGCCCGGCGGTCCCGGCCACGGTCAGCTTCATCCAGTGCATGCCCTTCTCGGCCGTCTGGATCAGATAGAGCCGCCGCTCCTCGCTCACCGTGAACGAGAAACCGCCGACCTCACTGATCGCCTCGGTGACGCCCTCGAAGAGATCGGCGTGGTTCTTCACCAGGTGCTTGGCGCCGTAGGTGCCGCCGGCCTCCTCGTCGGCGAGGAAGGCGAGGACGATGTCGCGCGGGGGCCTGCGGCCGCTGCGCAGCCGGTCGCGGACGACCGCGAGGGTCATCGCGTCCATGTCCTTCATGTCGACCGCGCCCCGGCCCCAGACGCAGCCGTCGGTGACCTCACCGGCGAAGGGGTGGTGGGTCCAGTCGTCGGCGTTGGCCGGGACCACGTCCAGGTGGCCGTGGATGAGCAGCGCGGGCCGGGACGGGTCCTCGCCCTCGATACGGGCCACCGTGGAGGCGCGGCCCGGGTGCGACTCGAAGATCCTCGGTTCGAGCCCCACCTCGGCGAGCTTCTCCGCGACGTACTCGGCGGCCACGCGCTCGCCCGGGCCCGAGTGGTCGCCGTAGTTGCTGGTGTCGATCCGGATCAGCTCGCGGCAGAGGTCGACGACCTCGTCCTCGCCGGTCACGTGCCTGGCCGTGTCCGTGTCGCTCACGCTGGTTCCTCCCGCTGTCGCTGCTGGTGGTTCCCCCTCATCCTCCTCCTGCCCCGCCCGTCGCCCCAAGAGCCGGACCGTCCCGTAACACGGCGTTCACCACCTCCCGGTCCCAGGGAACGGGGTGTGATCGGGGGCCCTCCAAAGCCTGGTAGTGTTTCCTTCGTCGCCGCGGGGGAAACCCCGCACGACAGACACCTTGTCCGGGTGGCGGAATGGCAGACGCGCTAGCTTGAGGTGCTAGTGCCCTTTATCGGGCGTGGGGGTTCAAGTCCCCCCTCGGACACTTCAGAGATATCGATCGGGCCCCCGAGGCTGACGAAAGTCACCGCGGGGGTCCGTTTCTGTTCGCGGTGGAGCGCCGGTGCGCGCGCCCCGCATCCGCCGTCTTCCACCGGCCTGCAACAACTGTGGGCGACATCTCCTTCGGCGGGTAAAGCCACAGGTCAGATGGGGTGTCTCCGCACATTCCGGCTGCTGAACGGATGCCTCCGCTTGGCCCATACGACGCGCTGTAGTCACCCCGGCACTAAAGTATTGGGCTTGTTCGCGCCGGGACGGAAACATCCCCAGGCAGACCTGTGGGCCCGCCGGCGCTCCCGGATGGTCCGGGTTCGAGAGGCGAGGAACCGATGGCCGCCGTTTACGAAAGTCCCAGCCTCACGCTGCTCGACGGAGAACTGACCGGGGGATTCGACGGGTTCGCGCGCTTCACGGCGGGGCAGGCGGCGGCGCCGCGCACGCTCGTCGACGTCTTCGAGGCGTCCGTACGCTCCTACCCGGACGAGCCCGCGCTCGACGACGGAAAGCGCCGCCTCACCTACCGGGCGCTTGCCGCCGAGGTGGGGACCCTGCGGCGGAAGCTGGCCGCCGCCGGCGTCGGACTCGGCGACCGGGTCGGCGTCCGAGTCCCGTCCGGCACCAACGACCTGTACGTGGCGATCCTCGCCGTCCTCGCGGCCGGTGCCGCCTATGTCCCCGTGGACGCCGAGGACCCCGACGAGCGGGCCGAGCTGGTGTTCGGGGAGGCGGAGGTACGGGCGGTCGTCGGCGCCGGGCACACGATCACCGTGCAGGGCGCCTCGGACGCACCGGCCGGGCGGCCCGGTGTCGAGCACGACGCGTGGATCATCTTCACCTCCGGGTCGACCGGCAAGCCCAAGGGTGTCGCCGTCAGCCATCGCAGTGCCGCCGCGTTCGTGGACGCCGAGGCCGAGCTGTTCCTCACCGAGGAGCCCATCGGGCCCGGCGACCGGGTGATGGCGGGTCTGTCGGTGGCCTTCGACGCGTCCTGCGAGGAGATGTGGCTGGCCTGGCGGTACGGGGCCTGTCTGGTGCCGGTGCCGCGTTCCCAGGTCAGGAGCGGCGCCGACCTCGGGCCCTGGCTGGTCGAGCAGGAGATCACCGTCGTCTCCACCGTGCCGACCCTGGCCGCCCTCTGGGAGCCGGACACCCTCACCGACGTCCGGCTGCTGATCTTCGGCGGTGAGGCCTGCCCGCCGGAGCTGACCCAGCGGCTGGTGACCGAGGGACGCGAGGTCTGGAACACCTACGGGCCGACCGAGGCCACCGTCGTGGCCTGTGCCTCGCTCATGACCGGTGAGGAGCCGATCCGGATCGGGCTGCCGCTGAACGGCTGGGAGCTGGCCGTCGTCGACGAGGCCGGGGAGCCGGTGCCGATGGGCAGCAGCGGACAGCTGGTGATCGGCGGTGTGGGGCTCGCCCGGTATCTCGACGCCGAGAAGGACGCGGAGAAGTACGCGCCGCTGGAATCCCTCGGCTGGGAGCGGGCGTATCGCAGCGGTGATCTCGTCAAGGCCGAGCCGGAGGGGCTGGTCTTCCTCGGGCGGGCCGATGAGCAGATCAAGCTCGGGGGTCGCCGGATCGAGTTGGGCGAGGTCGACGCGGCCCTCCAGGCCCTGCCCGGTGTCGCCGGCGCGGCGGCGGCCGTACGGACCGCGCGCGGCGGCAACCAACTGCTCGTGGGTTATGTCGTCACGCAGGAGGGGTGGGACCAGCCGGCGGCCGTGGAGAAGTTGCGGGCCGAGCTGCCCGCCGCGCTGGTGCCGCTGCTGGCGCCCGTGTCCGAGTTGCCGACCCGGACCTCCGGCAAGGTCGACCGGAACGCGCTGCCGTGGCCGCTGCCCGAGTTGGAGAGCGCCGGGCCCGCCGAGGAGCTGTACGGAACCGAGGCGTGGCTCGCGGAGCAGTGGGCCGAGGTGCTCGGGGTGCCGGTGGGCGGCGCGGAGGACGACTTCTTCGCGATCGGCGGTGGCAGTCTGGCCGCCGCCCAGCTGACGACCAGGCTGCGCGTCCGCTACCCGAGCGTGGCCGTGCTGGACATCTACCAGCGGCCGACCCTGCGCAAGCTGGCCCGGTATCTGGAGGAGTCGGGCCAGGAGGACGGGGCCCGGCGCACGGTGACTCCCGTGCCGGTGCGGGCGCGGATCGTGCAGTCGTTGCTGCTGCTCCCCCTCTTCACGCTGCTCGGCATGCGCTGGTTCGTGCCCCTGGCGGCGTTCGGGAACCTCCTCGGGTCGTACGCCTGGCTGCCGACCGCTCCCTGGTGGGCCGTCGGGGCGGGGGCCCTGCTGTTCTTCACTCCGCCGGGGCGGCTCGCGATCGCCGCGGGCGGTGCCCGGCTGCTGCTGCGGGGCGTCCAGCCCGGCCGGTACGCGCGCGGCGGGAGCGTGCACCTCAGGCTCTGGACGGCCGAACGGCTCGCCGAGTTCTCCGGAGCGACCTCGCTGACCGGGGTCTGGCTGGAGCGGTACGCCCGTGCCCTGGGTGCCAAGGTCGGCGCCGATGTCGATCTGCACACGCTGCCGCCGGTGACCGGGCTGCTCAAGCTCGGGCGGGGCGCGGCCGTGGAGTCCGAGGTGGACCTCTCCGGGTACTGGCTGGACGGGGACCGGCTGGAGATCGGCGCCATGAAGGTGGGCGCCGGGGCCGTGGTCGGGACGCGGAGCATGCTGCTGCCGGGCGCCCGGGTCGGCAAGCGGGCCGAGGTCGCGCCCGGTTCCGCCGTAGCCGGGCAGATCCCCACCGGACAGCGCTGGGCCGGCGCCCCCGCCGTCAAGCTGGGCAAGGCCAAGCGGAACTGGCCCGAGCAGCGCCCGCAGCGGGGCCTGTTCTGGCGGGCCCTCTACAGCGCGACCGGCATCGGACTGACCGCGCTGCCGCTGATCGCCCTGGCCGCCGCACTCGCCGTCGTCTCCCTGTTCGTGTCACCGGAGGCCGGGCTCGGCGAGGCCCTGCGGGGCACCGCCCTCGCGCTCGTCCCCGCCACCCTCGCCTTCGGCGCCGCCTACGCGCTGCTGCTCCTGGTCTCCGTACGGCTGCTGAGCCTGGGGCTGCGCGAGGGCGCGCATCCCACGCACAGCAGGGTCGGCTGGCAGGCCTGGACGGTCACGCAACTGATGGACCGCTCGCGCGAGACCCTGTTCCCGCTGTACGCCGGTCTGGTGACGCCGGTGTGGCTGCGGCTGCTCGGGATGCGGATCGGGCGGGGCGCCGAGGTGTCCACGGTTCTGGCGCTGCCGAGTCTGACGACCGTCGGTGACGGGGCGTTCCTCGCGGACGACACGCTGACCGCGCCGTACGAGCTGGGCGGTGGCTGGATGCGGATCGGGCGGGCCGAGATCGGGCGGCGGGCGTTCCTCGGGAACTCCGGGATGACCGCGCCGGGCCGCTCGGTCCCCGACGGCGGGCTCGTGGGTGTGCTGTCGGCGACGCCGAAGAAGGCCAAGAAGGGCAGCTCGTATCTGGGGCTGCCGCCGGTGAAGCTGCCCCGGGCGGCGGCCGACGCCGACCAGAGCCGCACCTATGAGCCGCCCGCGCGGCTGCTGTGGGCGCGGGCCCTGGTGGAGCTGTGCCGGATCGTTCCCGTGTTCTGCTCGGCCGGGCTGGCGGTGCTGACCGTGGCCGCGCTGAGCGCGCTCGGCGGGTGGGCGTGGCTGCTCGCCGGTGTGGTGCTGCTGGGCGCGGGGGCCGTGGGTGCGCTGCTCTCGATCGTCGCGAAGTGGCTGCTGGTGGGACGTCACCGCGCCGGTGAGCATCCGCTGTGGAGCGGTTTCGTGTGGCGCAACGAGCTGGCGGACACCTTCGTGGAGGTGCTGGCCGTGCCGTGGCTGGCCGGGTCCGTGCCCGGAACGCCGCTGATGAACGCCTGGCTGCGCGGGCTCGGTGCCCGGATCGGCAAGGGGGTGTGGGTGGAGAGCTACTGGCTGCCGGAGACGGATCTGGTGGTCCTCGGCGACGGTGCCACGGTGAACCGGGGGTGTGTGCTCCAGACCCACCTCTTCCACGACCGGATCTTGCGGACGGATACTGTGGAACTCCGTGAGGGTGCCACCCTGGGCCCGGGCGGAATCGTCCTGCCCGGCAGCGTGGTCGGGGCCCGCACCACGCTGGGGCCGGCGTCGCTGGTCATGGCCGCGGAGTCCGTTCCCGACGACACCCGGTGGCTGGGCAACCCCATCGAGGCATGGCGACGCTGAAGGCGGCCCACGCCGCCTCGGGGGACCATGGAACCTCGGGGGACCATGGAAGTCGTACGAGCGCGGAGCGGGGAGCAGACGCAGCGGTGGCGGTACAGCAGGCAGTGGGTCAGGACTCGTATTTCCCGGCGAACGGCGACCCTCGTTACCGGGTGCACCGGTATGAGCTGGCCGTGGACTACCGCCCGGGTCCCAACCGGCTGTCCGGCACCGCCCGGCTCAACGCCATAGCGGGCCGGGCCGCGCTCCCCGAATTCCAGCTGAACCTGGCCGACTTCAAGATCGGCCGGGTACGGGTGGACGGCCGCGCCCCGCACTACACCCACCGGGGCGGCAGGCTGCGCATCCGCCCGGCGAAGCCGATACGGGCCGGGGCCGCGTTCACCGTCGAGGTGCAGTGGTCGGGCAATCCCAAGCCGGTCAACAGCCCCTGGGGCGGCCTCGGTTGGGAGGAGCTGACCGACGGGGCGCTGGTGGCGAGCCAGCCAACCGGGGCGCCGTCCTGGTACCCGTGCAACGACCGGCCCGCCGACAAGGCCTCGTACCACATCTCGATCACCACACCCTCCGCGTACCAGGTGGTCGCGGGCGGACGGCTGCTCACGCGTACGGCGAAGGCGTCCACGACGACATGGGTGTACGAGCAGTCGGCGCCGACGTCGAGCTATCTCGTGGGGCTGTCGATCGGCAAGTACCAGACGGTGGTGCTGGGCGACCCGAGGCCCGGCGGTATCCCGCAGACCGGGCACATCCCGGCCCATCTCCTGCCGCAGTTCTCCAGGGACTTCGCGCGGCAGCCCGCCATGATGGAACTCTTCGAGGAGCTCTTCGGCCCGTACCCGTTCGGGGAGTACGCGGTCGTGGTGACCGAGGAGGAGCTCGATGTCCCCGTCGAGGCGCAGGGGTTGTCGCTGTTCGGCGCCAACCACGTGGACGGGGTGCGGGGTTCGGAGCGGCTGGTCGCGCATGAGCTGGCCCATCAGTGGTTCGGCAACAACGTGTCCATCGCCGACTGGCGGCACATCTGGCTGAACGAAGGTTTCGCCAAGTACGCCGAGTGGCTGTGGTCCGAGCGCTCGGGCGACCGTACGGCACAGCAACTGGCCGCCGCCGCCCACCGGAAGCTCGCCGGGCTGCCCCAGGACCTGCGCATCGGCGACCCCGGGCGCAAGCAGATGTTCGACGATCGTCTGTACGAGCGCGGTGGGCTCACGGTCCATGCCCTGCGCTGTGCCATGGGCGATCCGGCGTTCTTCCGCATGCTGAAGGGGTGGTCGGGCGTCCATCGGGGCGGTTCGGTCACGACGGCGACGTTCACCGCGCACGCCGCTCGGTACGCCGAGGGTCCGTTGGACGGTCTCTTCGAGGCGTGGCTGCACGAGCCGGCCCTGCCGCCGCTGCCCACGCCGCCGTCCCGCCCACCGCTGAAGGGGCCTGCCGTGCCGGCCCGGCCGACCTATCCGCCGACGAACGCGGGGTCGGCGTAGGGCAGGGCTGGCTTGGCAGGAGGGGAAGCGGAACGTCCCGTTCGTTCCTCGGGTTCGGGCCTCTGCCTGCGTTTTTCGGCCTGGTTCGAATGAGCATGACAGTGGCCATGGGCCGTCGGGACCATCGAGACACGCCAGTACGGCTCCGCGATCGCGGACCGACACCTTGGAGTGTCACGTATGAGAACGAAGAACCGGATCGCGGTGCTCCTCGCCGCGGCGGCCCTGCCGCTGACCGGGATGGCCGGCGCCGCCCCGAGCGCGAACGCCGCGCCGCGGATCGACGATCACTGCGCCGCCCGCTACTGGGACACCAGCTGGCCCCCGCCCACGGTCTCCCAGGGCTCCGTCGACACGACCACCCCGTCCGCCGTCATGCTCGCCCAGTGCTATCTGAATCTGTCCATGTCGGGCGACAACCTTGACGTCGACGGCCAGTTCGGGCCGCTCTCGAACACCGCGACCCTGAGGTTCCAGTCCTGCGCCGGCCTCGTCGACGACGGGTACGTCGGCATCAACACCTGGACCGGTCTGCGCACTTGGGCAACCAGCACGAGCTATGTGTGCGACCTCGATCTGTGATTCCTGTGATTTGTGATGCCTGTGATGCCCGTGATGCGCGCCCACGGGCCGACACCGCGCCGCCGCTTCAGAAGGGTTGACATGAACTTCGGACACTCCGATCCCACCGGTCCTGCCAAGTCGTTAGGTCGGCGCACGCTGCTGGGGGCGCTCGGTGCCGCCGTCGTGACCGGAGCGCTGACCCGTCCGGCCGCCGCGAACACCGCCTCGTCAGCCATGGCTGATTACGTACTGCTGACCCGGGCGGACTGGGGCGCCGACGAGAGCCTGCGCTTCGAAGCGGACGGCAGCGAGACCTGGCCGGGCGAGTACTACCCCGTCCAGACGCTGTCGGTCCATCACACCGACAGTCCGAACGGCGAGGCCGACCCCGCGGCCCGGGTCCGCACCATCTACCGCGACCAGGCGGTCACCCAGGGGTGGGGCGACATCGGCTACAACTACCTGATCGACGCGAGCGGCCGGGTCTACGAAGGGCGCTGGTCCGGCACCGACGGGGACCCCGCGCACAACGCCGCCGGGCGGCTGGTCACCGGCGCCCACATCGGCGGGTACAACTCGGGCAACGTCGGAATCTGCCTGCTGGGCTCGTTCAACGACACCGCGCCGACGTCCGCCGCGCGGGGCGCCCTCGTCCAGTTGCTCGCCGAACTGGCCGTACGGCACTCCATCGACCCGCTGCAGGAGAAGGTCGTCTACGTCAACCCCGTCAGCGGCGCCATCTGGGACGGGCCCGCGATCTCCGGCCACCGCAACTGGGCGGCCACCGACTGCCCCGGCGGCACGCTGTACGCGCGGCTCCCGGCGATCCGTACGGCCGTCGCCGACCTGATCGCCTGAGACCACGGCGACCTGGCGCCGGGCAGGACGGGCCTGGGGCAGGGGGCAGGGCGGGGGCGGGCAGAATGGGGGCATGTCGTCGCGTCGTAGGTCCAGGTCCACGTCGGCGGGCTCTGCCAAGGGCGCCGGGAAGCCGAGGTCTTCGGGCCGGGTGGTGGCCGGGGCCTCGTCCGGGGCCTCGTCGTACGGCGGTCGGCCCTGCCCCTGTGGGCTCCCGGAGAGTTACGACCGCTGCTGTGGCCGCTTCCACTCGGCGGCCCGGACAGCCCCGGCCGGTATGACCCCTGCGGGCACCGCCGTCGCGCCGACCGCCGAGGCGTTGATGCGGTCCCGGTACAGCGCGTTCGTGGTGGGCGACGAGGCGTATCTGCTGCGGACCTGGCATCCCCGGACGCGCCCCGCGAGCCTCGGCCTCAATCCCGCCATGCGCTGGACCGGGCTGGAGATCCTCGGCACCAGCGAGGGGTCGGCCTTCCACACCACCGGCACCGTCACCTTCCGGGCCTCGTACCGGGGCGGGGCGCTGCAGGAGCGCAGCCGGTTCGAGCGGGTGGAGGGGGCGTGGGTGTACGTGGACGGGGAGTTCCCGGAGTAGGCCCGGCCCCCGGGGATCACGGACAGGTCCCCCGGTGCCCGGGACTGCGGACAGGTCAATCGGCGGCTGCGGTCTGGCCGTTGGGGGCCAGGATGTCCAGTTCCTTGAGGGCGCCCTCGGTGATCTCACGGGTGAGGTGTTCGGCGCGCGCGGGGTCGCCCTCGCGGATCGCCTCGGCGACCTGGACATGGAGGGTGACGGCGGCCGGGTCGGGGTCATGGAACATGACCTCGTGATGGGTGCGCCCCGCCAGGACCTCTTCGACCACATCTCCGAGCCGGGCGAACATCTCGTTGCCGGAGGCGTTGAGGATGATCCGGTGGAAGGCGACGTCGTGCCGGAGATAGCCCTCCAGCCTGTGGCCGCGTGAGTTGGCGACCATCCCGAGGGCGCACTCGGTGAGTTCGGCGCACTGCTCGGCGGTGGCGTTGCGCGCCGCGAGTCCCGCAGCGATCGGTTCGACGGCCGAGCGGAGCACGGTGAGCGAGCGCAGCTGACGGGGGCGGTCGGAGCCGGCCAGCCGCCAGCGGATGACCTGGGGGTCGTAGACGTTCCACTCGGCGGTCGGGCGGACGATCACGCCCACCCGGCGGCGGGACTCCACCAGATGCATGGACTCCAGGACGCGGACCGCCTCGCGCATCACCGAGCGGGACACCTCGAAGGTCTGGGCGAGTTCGTCGGTGCGCAGCACGCTGCCCGGCGGGTACTCGCCCGCGGTGATCGCCGGCCCGAGGCTCTCCAGTACTCGGCCGTGCAGCCCCCGGCCCGCTGTGCTCATGGGGATCAGGGTACGAGTCGACGGAAGCGAAGAAAAAGTCAGACTTATTTGGGGACGGGGCTTGAATTCGTCGTACCTAATGGGCTTCAGTGTCGTGGACGTCGGGTGACGTCCCCGTCGTCGACGGGTTGTCGACGACAGGTGTCGGCCGACTCGGTTGTCGGCTCTGAAGTCGGTGTGGACAAGCGAGGTAGTGATGGGTACCCCTCCCGTCGTCGTGGTGATGGGCGTGGCAGGCACCGGGAAGACCACGATCGGTCCCCTGCTCGCGGCCCGGTTCGGTGTGCCGTACGCCGAGGGCGACGACTTCCATCCCGAGGCCAACATCGCCAAGATGTCGGCCGGGATTCCCCTGGACGACACGGACCGGTGGCCCTGGCTGGACGCCATCGGCCAGTGGGCGCACGACCGGGCGGGCCTCGGCGGGGTGGTCAGCTGCTCCGCGCTGAAGCGCGGCTACCGGGACCGGCTGCGGGCCGCCGCGCCCGGGGTCGTCTTCGTCCACCTCACCGGCGAACGCTCACTCGTCGAGGACCGGATGTCGCACCGGCAGGGGCACTTCATGCCGACGGCGCTGCTCGACTCGCAGTACGCCACGCTGCAGCCGCTCGCGGCGGACGAGGCGGGTGTGGCGGTGGATGTCGAGGGCAGCCCCGAGGACATCACCGAGCGGGCGTTCACCGCGCTGCGGGGGCCGGGCCCGACGTCGTAGCGCTCGACTTCGTAGCTGCTCGGGCGTCGTAGCTGCGGACCCCGTCGAGCCGATCACCTCGGCGGGGCACGCTCAACTCGGGATCGCCGTACTGCTCGGCATCGCCGTCATCGTCGTCCTCATCACCCAGTTCAAGGTGCACGCCTTTCTGGCGCTGACCATCGGCTCGCTCGCGCTGGGCGCGTTCGCGGGGGCGCCGCTGGACAAGGCGATCGCGAGTTTCACCACCGGGCTCGGTGCGATCGTGGCCGGGGTGGGTGTGCTGATCGCGCTGGGCGCGGTCCTCGGCAAGCCGCTCGCGGACTCCGGGGGCGCCGACGAGATCGTCGACACGATTCTCGCCCGGGCCCGGGGGCGGGCGATGCCATGGGCGATGGTGCTGATCGCCTCGGTCATCGGGCTGCGCTGTTCTTCGAGGTCGGGATGGTGCTGCTGATCCCGGTGGTGCTGATGGTCGCCAAGCGGGGCAATTACTCGCTGATGCGGATCGGCATCCCGGCCCTCGCGGGTCTGTCCGTGATGCACGGGCTCATCCCGCCGCACCCCGGTCCGCTGGTCGCGATCGACGCCGTGAAGGCCAACCTGGGCGTGACGCTGGCGCTGGGCCTGCTGGTGGCGATACCCACGGTGATCATCGCCGGTCCGCCGTTCTCGAAGTACGCGGCGCGGCGGGTGGACGTACCGGTGCCGGAGCGGATGATCCAGTCCAGGCCCTCGGAGGAACTGAGGAAGCGGCCCGGCTTCGGCGCGACCGTGGCGACCGTCCTGCTGCCCGTGGTCCTGATGCTGGCCAAGGCGCTGGTGGACATCGTCGTGGACGACCCCGAGAACATGGTGCAGCGGGTCTTCGACGTCGCCGGCTCGCCGCTGATCGCGCTGCTGGCGGCGGTGCTCGTGGGCATGTTCACGCTGGGGCGGGCGGCCGGGTTCACCAAGGAGCGGCTGGGGTCGACCGTGGAGACGTCCCTCGCGCCGATCGCGGGCATCCTGCTGATCGTCGGCGCGGGCGGCGGTTTCAAGCAGACGCTGATCGACTCCGGGGTCGGGCGGATGATCCTGGAGATCTCCGAGGACTGGTCGATCCCGGCGCTGGTGCTGGCCTGGCTGATCGCGGTGGCCATCCGGCTGGCCACGGGTTCGGCGACCGTCGCGACGATCTCGGCGGCCGGCCTCGTGGCCCCGCTCGCCGCCGACATGTCCACCACCCACACCGCCCTGCTGGTCCTCGCCATCGGCGCCGGCTCCCTCTTCTTCAGCCATGTCAACGACGCCGGGTTCTGGATGGTCAAGGAGTACTTCGGCATGACGGTCGGCCAGACCATCAGAGCTGGTCGGTGATGGAGACGATCGTCTCGGTGGTGGCGGGGGCGATCGTGCTGCTGTTGTCGCTGGTGATCTAGGGGTGGTCCAGGGACGATCCAGGGTCTGTCGTCCGGTCCGCTGTGGTGGCTACGGCCGCCACAGCGGATGTTCGCGGTCGGCCCACTCTTCGCTGACCAGGCCCGTACGCAGGCCCCGTCTGGCTTCCGGGTCGCCCAGGGCCATGCCGATGTGGCCGGCGAGGACGATGCCGATGGTCAGGGCCAGCCAGTCGTGGACGAAGGTCGCGCTGGTGCGCCACATCAGGGGGGTGAGGTGGGTGAACCACATCATCAGGCCCGTGGCGAGCATGACCAGGGTCGCGCCGGCGATCCAGGAGGCGTAGAGCTTCTGGCCCGCGTTGAACTTGGCGGCCGGGCGGGGTCCGGGCAGACGGCGGCGGGCGGCGCGCAGCCAGACGCGGTCGTGCGGGCCCCAGCGGTTCAGTCGGCCCAGGTCGGCGCGGAACGCGCGGGAGGCGAGGCCCGCGAGGACCGGGACGGGCAGGAGCAGGCCCGTCCACTGGTGGACCGTGACCACCAGGGCCCGGCGGCCGACCAGTTCGGCGAGCGCGGGGACGTACAGACAGGCCGCCGTCACCACGCACACGCCCATCAGCAGGGCGGTCGTGCGGTGAATCCAGCGTTCGGCGACCGTGAAGCGCCGGACGCGGGCCTCACCGGGCGCCTCCGAGACTCCGGTCGGCTCGGTCGGCTCGGTCGGCTCGGTCGGCTCGGTCGGCTCGGTCGGCTCGGTCGGCTCGGTCGGCTCCAAGGGTGGGGCCTCAGGTCGTCGGTTCATCGTCCCGCCCGTTCGATCGGCCGACCCACGCGTCGATGTCGTAGCCCCGGTTCTCCCAGTAGCCCGGCCGGACCTTCTCCGTGAGGGTGATGCCGGAGAGCCACTTGGCCGACTTGTAGAAGTACATGGGGGCGACGTAGAGGCGTACGGGGCCGCCGTGGTTGTGGCCGAGGTCCTTGTCCTGCATCCGCAGGGCGACCAGGACGTCCGCGCGGCGGGCCTGTTCGAGGGTGAGGCTCTCGCTGTAGGCGCCGTCGAAGCAGGTGAAGCGGACCGCGCCGGCCGACGACTTCACCCCGGCCGCGTCCAGCAGCGCGGACAGTCGTACACCCTCGAACGGTGTCTTGGGCACCCGCCAGCCGGTCACGCACTGCACGTCCTTCACCATGCGTGTCTGCGGCAGGGCTCTCAGTTCGTCCAGGGTGTACGACGTCGGCCTGTCGACGAGGCCGTCGATGGTGAGCCGGTAGGTGTCGGCGTTCTTGCGGGGGACGGACGACGTGACCGAGTAGTAGCGGAAGCCGCCGCCGTTGGGCAGCAGCCCGGTCAGCCCCGTGGGGTCCTTGGACGCGGCCTCGCCGAGGAAGGCTTCGAGGCCGCGTTGGAGCACGGGGGCGGAGACCACGCCGAGGGCGCCCAGGCCGAGGGTGCCGAGGAGGATGCGGCGTCCGATGGGGGCGCCGCGCTCTTCGGCTGCCGGTTCGGGGTGTTCCTCTGCCGGGGGATGTTCAGGGTTCACATACCGATTCGAACATCCGCCGCCGCTGTCGGGCCAGCGACGGCGGGAACTCGTCAGAATTTCGTCATCCGGCCCGGGCAGGCGCCCCGGGCGCGGGCGTCAGGCCGTCGCCTTGGCCGCCGCCCTGCCGGCCGTACGGCCGGAGAACAGACAGCCGCCGAGGAAGGTGCCCTCCAGCGAGCGGTAGCCGTGGACGCCGCCGCCTCCGAAGCCGGCCGCCTCGCCCGCGGCGTACACGCCCTCCAGTGGGTCGCCGCCCTCGGTGAGGACGCGGGAGGAGAGGTCCGTCTCCAGGCCGCCGAGGGTCTTGCGGGTGAGGATGTTGAGGCGGACGGCGATCAGCGGGCCCGCCTTGGGGTCGAGGATGCGGTGCGGGGTGGCGGTGCGGATGAGCTTGTCGCCGAGGTAGTTGCGGGCGCCCCGGATGGCCATGACCTGGAGGTCCTTGGTGAAGGGGTTGGCGACCTCGCGGTCACGGAAGACGATCTCGCGGCGCAGGTCGGCCTCGTCGATCAGCGGTTCCTTGGTGAGCGCGTTCATGCCCCGGACGAGGGCGCCGAGGTCCTTCTCGACGACGAAGTCGACGCCGTGGTCCATGAACGCCTTCACCGGGCCGGGCACGTCCGCGCGGGCGCGGCCCAGCACATCGCGGATGGACTTGCCGGTCAGGTCGGGGTTCTGCTCGGAGCCGGAGAGGGCGAACTCCTTGCCGATGATCTTCTGGTCGAGGACGAACCAGGTGTAGTCGTACCCGGTCCTCATGATGTGTTCGAGCGTGCCGAGGGTGTCGAAGCCGGGGAAGAGCGGGACCGGCAGTCGCTTGCCGCGTGCGTCGAGCCAGAGTGAGGACGGGCCGGGGAGGACACGGATGCCGTGGTTCTCCCAGATGGGGTTCCAGTTCTGGATGCCCTCGGTGTAGTGCCACATCCGGTCGCGGTTGATGAGGTGCGCGCCCGCCTCCTCGGCGATGGCGAGCATCTTGCCGTCGACGTGCGCGGGCACGCCGGAGATCATCTTCTCCGGGGGGTTGCCGAGGCGCTTCGGCCAGTTGGCGCGGACGAGATCGTGGTTGCCGCCGATGCCACCGGAGGTGACGATCACCGCCTGGGCCTTGAGTTCGAAGGCGCCGGTGACGGTACGGCTGCTGGCCTGGCCGCGTTCGATCGTCGAGGGTTCGAGAATCTCGCCGGTGACGGTGTCCACGGCCCCGGCACTGCGCGACAGCCCGGTCACGCGGTGCCGGAACTTCAGCTGGACGAGCCCCCGGGCCACGCCCTCCCGCACCCGGCGCTCGAAGGGCGCGACCAGCCCCGGCCCGGTGCCCCAGGTGATGTGGAAGCGGGGTACGGAGTTGCCGTGGCCGCCCGCGTCGTAGCCGCCGCGCTCGGCCCAGCCGACCACGGGGAAGAAGCGGACGCCCTGCTTGTGCAGCCACGACCGCTTCTCGGTGGCCGCGAAGTTGACGTACGCCTCGGCCCACTTGCGGGGCCAGTGGTCCTCCTCGCGGTCGAAGGCGGCGGTGCCCATCCAGTCCTGGAGGGCGAGGGCGTGGCTGTCCTTGATCCGCAGCCGGCGCTGCTCGGGCGAGTCGACGAAGAAGAGCCCGCCGAACGACCAGTGCGCCTGGCCGCCGATCGACTGCTCGGGCTCCTGGTCGAGGAGGATCACCTTGCGACCCGCGTCGACGAGCTCCGCGGTCGCCGCGAGCCCGGCGAGGCCCGCCCCGATCACGATCACATCTGCGTCGTACGACATGGAGGACGTCCTCTCGGGAACGGGTCAGGCAAGCGCGGGCGGGCCGGGGCAGAGCGGAACAGGCACCGCCCGGCGCTTTGTTACTGGCCGGTCAGCAGCTTTGTGGCATCAGATCCTTCGGCACGGAAGTGACCTAGTCAACTGCGTGGATGTGTCTCGTCTTACGGACAGCCCACAGCCGGGCGGTTAGAGTTCCAAGACACGCACATTGCCCGTTATGTCCCCTCCTGATCGTCCGAGGTACCCAGCGTGTCGGTTCTCGTCCTGATCCTCGCCGTGAGCGCCGCCTGTTGCCTGGGCTTCGGTTTCGTCCTTCAGCAGCAGGCGGCCTCGCACGCGCCGCTGAGCGACTTCCTCTCGCCCCGGCTGCTGCTCGACCTGATCCGGGTGCCGCGCTGGCTCGGCGGCATCGGGCTGATGGTGTGCGGTATGGCACTCGGCGCGATCGCGCTCGGGCAGGGCGAGGTCTCCCTGGTGGAACCCCTCCTCGCCACCAACCTCCTCTTCGCCCTCGCCCTCTCCCGCCGCCGCACCAGACAGCGGCTGGGCCGCCAGGGCTGGGCGGGGCTGATGCTCCTCGCGGGCGGGGTGAGCGCGTTCATAGTCGCCGGCCGGCCGGAGGGCGGCGACGCGCACGGCGACCCGTTCCGGCAGTGGCTGATCATCGGCGTCATGCTGGGCCTCGCCCTGCTCATGACGACCTACGCCAAGCGCTCCCGCCTGGGCGCCGCGCCGGCCCTGCTGGCCGTCGCCGCCGGGCTCCTCTACGGCGTCCAGGACGCGCTCACCCGGGTCAGCGGCCAGCGGTTCGCCGAGGACGGCTGGGGCGGCCTGTTCACCACCTGGCAGCCGTACGGTGTCCTGCTGCTCGGCGTCACCGGGCTCCTCCTCGTGCAGAGCGCCTTCGAGACGGCACCGCTGCGGATGTCGTTGCCCGCCCTGACCGCCGCCCAGCCCCTCGCGGGCATCGCCTGCGGAGTCGGCTTCCTCGGCGACCGGCTGAACACCGACCCCGGCGCCCTCGCCTGGGAGACGGCGGGCCTCGCGGGCATCGTCGCCGGCGTCGTCCTGCTGGGCATGCACCCGGCGATGCCGTGCGGGGCGGCCGGGGGCCGCGCGGAGCCGGTGGGACAGCTACGGCCGGCCGCCGCCGAGGGGACGGCCTGAGGGAGCCCGGCGACGGCCTGGCGACGGGCCTGCTTGGATGCGCGGCCCGCGTGGACGGAGCCTGCTTGGATGGGGGCATGAGCAGCGCCGCCGACGAGATCCTCGACATCGTGGACGAGAACGACCAGGTCATCGGGCAGGCCCCGCGCGGTGAGGTGTACGCGCGCGGGATGCGACACCGGGCCGTGTTCGTCCTGGCCAGAGACGGCGAGGGGCGGATCTTCGTCCACCGCCGGACCCCCACGAAGCTGATCTTCCCCTCCCTGTACGACCTCTTCGTCGGCGGAGTCGTCGGCGCGGGCGAGTCCTACGACGCCGCCGCCCTCCGCGAGGCCGAGGAGGAACTCGGCGTCACCGGCCTGCCGCGGCCGACCCCGCTCTTCAAGTTCCTGTACGACGACGGGGCCGACCGTACGTGGTGGTCGGCGGTGTACGAGGTGCGCTGCGAGGTGCCTGTGCGGCCGCAGCTGGAGGAAGTCGCCTGGTACGACTTCCTGACGGAGGGGGAGATCGAGCGGCGGCTCGGGGAGTGGGAGTGGGTGCCGGATGGGATGGCGGCGTGGGATCGGCTGCGGCTGCGGGGCGCCTAATAGCTCGGGGGTGGCGCCTAATAGCTCGGGGGGCGAAGGTTGTCGGGCGACTACGGGTGGTGTGTGGTTGCTCGCGCAGTTCCCCGCGCCCCTGAAAAGCAGGGGCTGCGCCCCGTGCTTTTCGGCCCGCAGGGGCCGTGTCTTTTAGGGGCGCGGGGAACTACGCGACCAGCCCCCACCCACCCGCAGTCGCCCGACAACCCCACCCCCGAGCTATTAGGCACCCAACCGATAATGTCCAACACATGATCGATTTCGTACGGAACGTCCGTCTCTGGTTCGCCCCGGAGGAGATCCGGGGCGAAGGAGAGACCCCGGACTACCGGTTCTCGCTGGCGAACGAGCGGACCTTCCTCGCCTGGCTGCGGACCGCGCTCGCGCTGATCGGCGGCGGCTTCGCGGTGGACCAGTTCCTGCCGGACCTCCGCTGGGGCTGGCGGGTCGGTCTGGCACTGGCGCTGCTCGCCGCGGGCGTCCTGTGTGCGTTCCGCGCGGTGAACCACTGGGTGCGGTGCGAGCGGGCGATGCGGCGCGGCGCGGATCTGCCGGTGTCCCGCTTCCCGGCGGTGCTCGGCCTGGTCGTGGCGGTCGTCGCGATCGCCATGGTGGTGGTCGTCCTGCTGGGGTGGGAGGGATGACCCCCGGGCGCCCGGCCGCCGAGGAACGGGACCCGGGGCTGCAGCCCGAGCGCACCCGCCTGGCGTGGCGGCGTACGACCCTCACGGCCGCCGCGGTCGCCGTACTGGCCATGAAATCGGCGCTCCACGACGGCCCCTCGGTACCCGGTGTGGCCGCCGCCGCCCTCTGCGCGGCACTGTGGCCGGCCTTCCTCGGCCTCGCCCACCGGCGGATCACCGCCCTCGCCCGGCCCCGGCCGACCGCCCTCGCGCCCCGGGTCGCCGCGGTGGCCGTCCTGTGCACGGTCGCCCTCGCGGCGTGCGGCGCGGCGCTGGTGTTCTGACCCTGCACCTGTTCGGAGCCGGCACCTGTTCTGAGCCGCCCTCCGGACACCCTGACCGAAAAGTGGGCACCCCTTGGCGGGCGCATGGGGTTTCAAAAAGGGAAAAGCGGGACTCGCGCGCTTAGCCTGCCTGTGTCCGACACGCACCACCGAAGGCGAGCACCATGACCACCCTTCATCAGGAACACCCGGTCCACGACCACGCCCACGGCCCGGACTGCGGCCACACCCCGGTGCCGCACGGCGACCACACCGACTACGCGCACGACGGTCATCTGCACCGCGAGCACTCCGACCACTGGGACGAGTGCGAGCCGAGCGGACACACCGCGCACGAGGGCCACTCCCATGAGCACGGCGAGGGCTGCGGCCATGCCGCGGTCACCCACGGCGACCACATGGACTATGTGCACGACGGCCACCGTCACGCCGCGCACGAGGGCCACTGGGACGACCACTGAGGCCCGTCGGCCGACCGGCCGGTAACCGGCACTAGCACACTCACCTGCGGTGTTTCCGCACACCCCGGATTCCCGTCGATCGCCGTCGACTGGCAGGCTCTGAGCACCAGTTGGCGACGATCGGGGGGACCAAGGGGGTCATGATGACCGCGGAAGAGCCGTACACCGTCGAGTTGGCGAGCGATGTGTACGCGTATGTGCAGCCGGACGGCGGCTGGTGTCTCAACAACTCCGGTTTCGTGAGCGACGGGACGAGCACGCTGCTGGTGGACACCGCGGCGACCGAACGCCGGACCCGCGCCCTGGGTGCCGCCCTCGACGCCACCGGCGTCCCGAAGCCGAACCTCCTCGTCAACACCCACCACCACGGCGACCACACCTACGGCAACGGCTACTTCACGCCCGCCGCCACCCTCGTCTCGCACTCCGCGTGCCGCCGTGAGGCCCTGGCCAGCGGACAGCACCTGCATCTGCTGTGGCCCCGGACCGACTTCGGGGACGTCAGCATCAAGGGCGCGGACGTCACGTACGACGACCGTGTGACCGTCCATGTCGGGGACATCGAGGCGCGGATCATCCACCCCGGGATCTCGCACACCGTCGGCGACTCGCTGGTCTGGCTGCCGCACCGGCGGATTCTGTTCGCCGGGGATCTCGTCTTCGAGGGCGGTACGCCGTTCTTCCTGATGGGGTCGCTGAGCGGCTCGCTGCGGGCGCTCGCCCTGATGCGGGAGCTGGGCGCGGAGACCGTCGTACCGGGGCACGGGCCGGTCACCGATCCGTCGGCGTTCGACCGGGCCGAGCGGTACATCCGGTTTGTGGCGGAGGTCGCCGAGAAGTCGCACGCGGCCGGGCTCACTCCCCTGGAGGCGGCCCGGGGCACGGATCTCGGGGAGTTCGCGGCGCTTCCGGAGAGCGAGCGGCTGGTGGCCAATCTGCGCCGGGCGTACGCCGAGCTCGACGGGCACCCGGAGGGCGAGGGCGTGGACCCGTTCGCGGGATTCATGGACATGGCGACCGTCAACGGCGGGCAGATGATGACCTGCCACGCCTGACGTGCACCAGGCGCCTCGGCCATGTCGTGGTCAGTGCGACGGGGTCCGGTCCACCGGCCGTATCCCGTCGAGAGTCGGGTCGCTTCCCCGCCACCCACTGGACGACATACCGACCGGTCGGCATCATAGGTGCGTTCCCTTCACCCGCCCGCTAGGAGCGACGATGCGACCAGACCAACCGCCAGGTCTCGATCCCGACCGGCTCCGCGCCCTGCTCGACACCGAGCGGCCCGGCCTGGTCGCCGGTCCGCTCACCGGCCGGCTGATCGAGGGCGGACGGTCGAACCTGACGTACGAGGTCACGGACGGCGTCACCAAGTGGGTCGTACGACGTCCGCCGCTCGGCCATGTACTGGCGACCGCGCACGACATGAAGCGCGAGCACCGGGTGATCAGCGCCCTGCACCCCACCGATGTGCCCGTGCCGCGCCCCGTACTGCTGTGCGAGGACGAGAAGGTGCTGGGCGCCCCGTTCTACGTCATGGAGTTCGTGGAGGGCACCCCGTACCGCACCGCCGAGCAGCTCGCCCCGCTGGGCGCCGAGCGCACCCGGGCGGCGATCCTGGGGCTGGTGGACACGCTGGTCGAGCTGCACGCGGTCGACCCCGCCGAGGTGGGCCTCGCCGACTTCGGGCGCCCGGAGGGCTTCCTGGACCGTCAGCTGCGGCGCTGGGGCAAGCAGCTGGACGCGTCCCGCAACCGCGAACTGGCGGGCATCGACGAACTGCACACCGCTCTCGGCCGTCAGCTGCCGGACTCCCCCGCCGCGACCGTCGTACACGGCGACTACCGCCTCGACAACGTCCTGCTCGGCCCCGCGAGTGAGCCGCAGGGGCGCGCCGGTGTCGAGAGTCCGAACGCGCGGAGGCCCGAAGGGCTGAGCACGATCGGGCTCTCGACACCGGCAGAAAGCGCCGCGGAGGCGAACGAGCAAGAAGGAGGTGCCGACAGGATCAAGGCGATTCTCGACTGGGAGATGTCCACGCTCGGCGATCCGCTGACCGATCTCGGGCTGCTGGTGATGTACAGCGTGCCGCTCGGGCTGGGTGACTCGCCCGTCTCGACGACCGCGGCGGCCGTGGGGCATCCGCACCCGGTCGAGTTGATCGAACGCTATGCGGCGCGCTCGGGGCGCGATGTGTCGGCGGTCTCCTGGTACACGGCGTTCGCGTGGTTCAAGCTCGCCGTGATCCTGGAGGGCATCCACTACCGGTACACGCTCGGCCAGACGGTCGGCCGCGGCTTCGACCGCATCGGCGACCTCGTCCCCGTCTTCATCGACCACGGCCTGACGACGCTTCGTACGGGCACCGCTTCCGGCTCCCAGGAGGGCTGATCCGCCATGGACTTCGCATTCGACGCCCGTACGGAGGAGCTGCGCGCCAAGCTCCTCGCGTTCATGGACGAGTACGTGTACCCGGCGGAGGCCGTGGCCGAGGAGCAGCGGGCCGAGCCGGCCTCGCCGTGGGACACCCCGGCCGTGGTGGAGGAGCTGAAGGCCGAGGCCCGCCGCCAGGGCCTGTGGAACCTCTTCCTGCCGGACTCCGCGTACGGGGCCGGGCTCACCAACCTCCAGTACGCGCCGCTCGCCGAGATCACCGGGCGTTCGCCGCAGCTGGCGCCGACCGCGTTGAACTGCGCGGCGCCGGACACCGGGAACATGGAGGTGCTGACCCAGTTCGGTGACGAGCGGCAGCGGAAGCAGTGGCTGGAGCCGTTGCTCGCCGGGGAGATCCGCTCGGCGTTCGCGATGACCGAGCCCGAGGTGGCCTCGTCCGACGCCACCAACATCACCACGCGCATCGAGCGGGACGGCGACGACTACGTCATCACCGGGCGGAAGTGGTACATCTCCGGGGCGATGAACCCGGACTGCCGGATCTTCATCGTGATGGGCAAGACCGACCCGGACGGGGCCGACATCCGGCGTCAGCAGTCCATGGTGCTGGTCCCCCGTGACACCCCGGGTGTGACCGTCAAGCGGGCTATGCGGGTCTTCGGGTACGAGGACCACTACCACGGCGGTCACGCCGAGGTGATCTTCGACCACGCGCGTGTGCCGGTGTCGAACCTGATCGGTGAGGAGGGCGGCGGCTTCGCCATCGCCCAGGCGAGGCTCGGGCCGGGGCGTATCCACCACTGTATGCGGCTCATCGGCATGGCGGAGCGGGCGATCGAGTTGATGTGCCGGCGGGCGGTGTCGCGGGAGGCGTTCGGCAAGGCGCTGGGCCAGCAGGGGGTGGTCCACAACTGGATCGCCGATGCGCGGGTGACGGTGGAGCAGTTGCGGCTGCTGGTGCTGAAGACGGCGTGGTTGATGGACACCGTGGGCAACAAGGGGGCGCATACCGAGATCCAGGCGATCAAGATCGCTACGCCTCGTGCGGTGGTCGACATCATCGATCGGGCGATCCAGTTGCACGGGGCGGGTGGGGTGAGTCAGGACTTCCCGTTGGCGGAGTTGTATGCGGGGGCGCGGACGTTGATGATCGCGGATGGGCCGGATGAGGTGCATCAGCGGTCGTTGGCTCGGCGGGAGTTGAAGCGGTATCTGTGAGGCTGGGGGGCGGGTGAGGGGTTTTTCGCCCCCGCCGCCCCTACCCTTCCCGTCCTCCAGGGGCTGTGCCCCTTCGACCCCCTTGGGCGCCTAGTAGCTCGGGGGTTCGTGTGTTTGGGCGGGTGCGGGTGTGTCGTGGTTGCTCGCGCAGTTCCCCGCGCCCCTTTGGGGGCGCTGCCCCTCAGGGGCGCAGGGCCCTCAACAGCAGGTCCGCCAAGTGGTCCGCTACCTCCTGGGGGGGCATCGGTCCGTCCGGGTGGTACCACGTCGACAGGTGGTGGACCGAGCCGAAGTGGTAGTCGACGACCAGGTCCGCCGGGGTCGCCTTGGAGAAGACGCCGGACTGCTGGCCCTCCTCGACGAGGGCGCGGAAGCGTTCGTGGTAGCGGCGGCGTTCGGCGCGTACCTGTTTGTTCTTCTCGGGGCTCAGATGGTGCATCGAGCGGAAGAAGATCATCGCGTCGTCGAGGTTCTCGATGGTGGTGACGACCACGTCGGCCGCCGCCGCCCTCAGTCGCTTCTCGATCGGCTCGTCGGCGCCCGCGAACGCGTCGAGCCGCTCCTGCTGGACGCGCAGCACGCGCGCGTACACCTCGTGCAGCAGATCGTCCTTGGAGCCGAAGTAGTGGTACAGCGCGCCCTTGGTGACGCCCGCCGCCTCGACGATCTCCTGTACGGAGGTCCGGTCGTAGCCCTGCTCGGCGAAGAGCCGGGTGGCGGCGGCGAGGAGCCGCTGCGGAACGGGAACTCCCTCTCCGTCCGTCGTCCTGGGCACTGCGCCACCTGCCTTTCCGAGGTTCTGTCGTCGCCTACTGGTCGCCCGTATGCCGCCCGCCGGTTCCCTCACCGGAGGAAATGCGATGCTTGCCGGAGGATCATCCCACTCTCCGGCAGCCGTCCGCCGAGCAGGTCCGTTCAGCCGGCCGTCTCCCATTTCCGCTGGATGTGGTTCATGTTCGTCAGCCAGCGCTCCGGGTCGGCGGCCCGCGCCCGGTAGTAATCGGCGGCCTCCGGATGCGGAAGGATCAGGAACCGGTCCTTCTCCATCCCCTCGAAGAGCGCGTCCGCGACCGCCTCCGGCTCGATCGCCGTCGGCTTGAGCACCAGTTCCCCCGCGCTCCCGGAGGCGGTCAGCATGTCCGTACGCACCCCCTGGGGGCAGATCGCGTGCACCTTGAGCCCCCGGTGCCGATAGGTGAGCGACAGCCACTCGGCGAAGGCGTACGCCCCGTGCTTGGTGACGCTGTAGGGGGCCGCCCCGATCATGGTGAGCAGCCCGGCGGCCGAGACCGTGGACACGAACCGCCCGCTCCCCCGCTCCAGCCAGGCGGGCAGCAGCTCGTGGGCGGCCCGTACATGCGCCATCACGTTCACGTCCCAGGCGAGGGCCCAGACGGACTCGTCGGCCGCTTCGGTGCCACCCGAGGCCACCCCCGCGTTCGCGCAGTACACGTCGACGGTGCCGCCGAGAGCGTCCCGAGCGGCGCCGACGATCGAGGACGCGTCCCCGGGCACGGCGATCCCACCGATCTCGTCGGCCACGGCCTGGGCCCGCTCCCCATCGAGGTCGTTCACCACAACCCGGGCCCCTTCGGCAGCGAACCGCCGAGCCAGCGCGGCCCCGATCCCGCCTCCGGCTCCGGTGACGACGACACCGGCACCCTGCACAACTCCCACGATGGGTCCCCTTCGACCAAACGGCTCGACTTGGGCATCAGACTAACCAGTCGGTATGCACCTGAGAAGGGGCGCCCAAGGCCACGCCTGCCTTTAGGGGCGCGGGGAACTGCGCGACCAGCCCCCACCAACCCGCAGACTGAGAACGGACACGCGGAAGCACTCCCCCCAACCGACGGAGTCACAGTGCACGTCTCCCGCCGAACCTTCCTCGCCGCCTCCACCGCCGCCGCCGGCATAACCGCCCCACCCCCGGCCACGGCCGCCCGCCCAGGGCTCCGTACCGGCTTCGAGCAACTGATGGCCTCCGGC
The DNA here is from genome assembly GCF_053592555.1 of Streptomyces sp. NPDC002643. NCBI lineage: Bacteria > Bacillati > Actinomycetota > Actinomycetes > Kitasatosporales > Streptomycetaceae > Streptomyces > Streptomyces sp. NPDC002643. The sequence goes on along the minus strand of NZ_JBSFVY010000001.1, from coordinate 213,552 downwards.
TACGAGCCCCTCGGCGGCCAGAAGATCGGCATCGTCACCAACCCCACGGGCGTGACCCGGGACGTCCGGCACATCGTCGACGTGATGCACGCCGACGACCGGGTGAACCTGAAGGCGGTCTTCGGCCCGGAGCACGGTTTTCGCGGGACCGCGCAGGCCGGGGGCTCCGAGGGCCGTCACGACGACCCGGCGACGGGGCTGCCGGTCTACGACACGTACCAGAAGAGCGGCAGACCGCTGGCGGACATCTTCACGGCCTCCGGTGTGGACACGATCGTGTTCGACATCCAGGACGTCGGCGCCCGCTTCTACACGTACGTCTGGACGCTGTACGACTGCATGGAGGCGGCCGGACTCGCCGGCAAGCGCTTCGTCGTGCTGGACCGGCCGAACCCGGTGACCGGGCGCTCCGCCGAAGGCCCGGTGCTGCACAAGGAGTTCGCGTCGTTCGTCGGGCGGCAGCCCGTCGCGCAGGCCCACGGGATGACGGTGGCCGAGCTGGCGCGGCTGTTCAACGGGGAGTTCCTTCAGACGCCGGTCCCCTTGGAGACCGTACTGATGTCGGAGTGGAAGCGGTCCCGGTTCCTCGACGAGGCGCTGCCGTGGGTGCCGCCGAGCCCGAACATGCCGACGCCCGACACCGCGTTGGTGTACTCCGGGACGTGTCTGTTCGAGGGGACGAATCTGTCGGAGGGGCGGGGTACGACCCGGCCGTTCGAACTGCTCGGCGCGGAGGGCGTCGACCGGCGGTGGGCGGAGGCGGCGAACGAACTGGGGCTGCCGGGTGTGCGCTTCAGGGAGGCGTACTTCGCGCCGACGTTCTCCAAGTTCCAGGGGAAGACGATCGGCGGGGTGCAGCTCCATGTCGAGGACCGGGCGGCGTACGACCCGGTGCGCACCGGTATCGGGCTCCTGGTGACCGCCAAGCGGGTGTGGAGCGGGTTCGCGTGGCGTTCCGACAACTGGATCGACAAGCTGACCGGTTCGGCGCGGGTGCGCACGATGATCGACGCGGGGGCGGACACGGCCGAGGTGGTGGGCGGCTGGGAGGAGGAACTGGCGGCGTTCAGGCGGGTGCGGAAGGAGTATCTGCTCTATCGGTGACCGAACGTCCGCTCTGCCGGTGACCGAACGTCATGTGCCTTTACGTGACGTATGGCCATCCCCCGCCGTTGGCAGGACCATGCGCCTGGGCGCACCACCAACGGGGGCCGAAGGGGGCTCGTCATGGCGAATCCGGAAATGAGCGTGACTCCCTACTGGGAACTGACCTTCGACGCGGACGGGGATGTGGACACCGGGCAGCGGGACCGGTTGTTCGAGGGCGTCGTGCGGCGCGGGGTGGTGGATCTGGTGGTCTTCGCGCACGGCTGGAACAACGACAGGTCCGGTGCGACACGGCTCTACGACCGCTTCTTCGCCCCGTTCCCGGCACTCGCGCCCCACGCGAAGCTCGGGTATGTCGGGGTGCTGTGGCCGGCGATGCGGTTCTCGGACGAGCCGATCCCGGACTTCGAACGGGCCCCGGTCGCCGCCCCCGGCCGCCCCGCGAGGCTGGACGAGGCCACCCGGCGCGCGCTCGTGGAGGTCTTCCCGGGGCGGGCCGAGGTCGTCGAGCGGCTCGGCCGGCTGTTGGAGCGGCGGCCGGACGAGGCGGCCTCGTTGGAGGAGTTCGGGCGGTTGACGCGGCTGCTGGTGGAGGTGCCGCCGGAGGGGCCGAGGGACGCTTTCGAGGCGGACACGGTGATGGAGGGGGTGTCGGAGGGCACCCCGGGGATGCTGTGCTCGGACACGGTGACGGTGTGCGAGGAGTTCGCGGCGGCGCTGGCGGAGGTCGAGGGCCACGGGGCCTCCCCCGCCGTCGCGACCGGTGTTCCCCTCGGCCCGCCCCAGGCGTGGGACGGCGCCCATGAACTCCTGCGGCAGGCCACGTACTTCGCGATGAAGCGCCGGGCCGGGACGGTCGGTGAGCGGGGGCTCGGGCGGCTGCTGGGGCAGCTCGCGCGGAAGGCGCCGAAGGTGAGGGTGCACCTCGTGGGGCACAGCTTCGGGGCCCGGCTGGTGTCGTTCGCGTTGCACGGTCTGCCGGAGGGCGTGCGTACGGTGAAGTCGGTGACGCTGCTCCAGGCGGCCTTCTCCCACTACGCGTTCGCGGCGCGGCTGCCGCACGACAGGGGGGCGAGTGGGGTGTTGAACGGTCGGCAGAAGCGCGTCGACGGCCCCTTGGTGTGCTGTCACTCCAAGCACGACTCGGCCCTTGGCACGATCTATCCGCTCGCCTCCCGGATGGCGGGCGACTCACGGACGGTCCTGGGCCTCAGCGTGAACAGTCTCCTGGGCACGAAATGGGGTGCGCTCGGCTATGGGGGAATCCGCGCGGTCGAGGGCACCCGGTCCTTCAAGCTCGCCGACGCCCTCAAGTCCCGACTGCCCACGTCCGGCTGTGTGAACATCGACGCCGCCGCCGTAGTGAAGAACGGAGGCCCACCTTCCGGCGCCCACAGCGACATCTGCCACCGGGAGTTGGCGAGGGTGGTGCTGTCAGCGGGCCGTATCGGATGAGCCGCCGCCAACAGTCGTTGGCCAACAGGCGTTGGCCCACGCGCGTTAGCCGACTGGCGTTGACCCACACGCGTTGACCCACCCGGCGTTGGCCTACAGGCGTTGGCCCACATAGGTTGGCCGACCGCCGTTGACCCACACACGTTGACCCACAAGTGTTGGCCCGCCAGCGTGGGCCCACCGGCGTTGGCCAACAACCGTTTGCCAACGCCGGTTTGCCCACTGCCGTTTACCGATGCGAGGTGAACTCCACGACCTGCTGGAACGTCGGGCGGTTCTGCCAGCTGATCTTGGTGTGGTTGATGCCGCCCAGGGGCTGCTGGATGATCGAGTCGGCGCACCACTGGTCGCCCGCCGAGCAGTACTCGTCGCCGGGGTAGACCTGTGCGGCGGTCTTGCCGGCCGCTTCCTTCAGGGTATCGATCAGGATCGTGCGGCAGGCGCTGAGGGTGCCGCCGCCGCAGTACTCCTGGGCCAGGGGTCCCTGGACCGTCTCACCGAGCACCGAGCGGATGTCCTTGTCGACGTAGCTCCACCAGCCGTACTGGAAGGAGCTGCCCGCGTGGGACCCGGTCGGACCGTGGGCGGCCGACGGGGCCTCGTCGATGGGGAGATTGGCGGTCATGGCGGTGTACAGCTCGCTCCCGAGGCCCGGTTCGAACTGGGCCTTCACCAGCAGCGGCCACCAGGCGTCCAGGATGCGGATGGCCTCGGCGCCCGCGTAGGTCTTCGAACCGGCGGAGGTCTCCGTCCGCTTGGAGCCCGAGGTCACCCAGGTCTGGAGCTTGGTGACCGCCGCCGCTGCCGTCGAGTCGGTGACCGTACTGCTGTTGATGACCTTCAGCAGGTCCGGGACCACGTCCTCGGCGCGGAGGTCGGCGAGGCCCGCCTCGGCCATGGCCTTGGTGAGCGAGGCCCTGGTGACTCCGCCGGCCGCGACCAGGCGTTTCACCCGGTCGTCCAGCAGATTGCCCCGGTGGACGGAGCCGTTGCCCCAGGGGGCGGAGGGGTAGTCCTTGGCCTGCTTGTTGTTCCAGGAGATGTAGTAGTCCTGGTCGATGGAGTTGGGGTGCTGGGAGGGCGGGGTGTAGTCGGCGACGTTGGTGGCCGGGTTCCAGCCCTGCCACTCGTACGCGGCCTGCGCCCAGGCCGGGAACTCGGCGTCGACGTTCGCGGCGCGCACCGGGTTGTCGCCGCTGTTGTAGTACGCGGTGTGCTCGGAGTCGGCGTAGAACCAGTTGAAGGTGTAGTTGATGTTCTGGACGGCCTTCTGGAAGGTCTCGGGGCCCGTGACGTAGTCGGGGTCGTTGAGCATCTGGAAGCCGATGATCGACTCGGCCTCGTTCAGGTAGGAGGAGCGCAGGGTGGTGTAGGCGACCTTCTTGCCGTCGACCGTGGCGCGGTGGGTGACGGGGCCGTACTTGGTGCGCCAGACCTGCATCCGGTACGAGCCGGCCGGGGTGTCGTCGGCGGTGGTGGGCTTCCAGGCGTTGGTCTGCTCGACCTTCTCCATGGCCGTGCAGGTGCCGTGGTACAGGTAGTGGACGTCGTCCTGGCACAGCTCGACGGCGTAGGAGTCGATGATGTCCTGGCCGGAGGTGGTGGCGCTCCAGGCGTAGTCCTGGCCGCGGCCGAGGTGGACGTACATGCTCAGGCCGGCGAAGGAGGCGCCTCGGGCGCTGATGCCGGGGCCCTGGATCTCCTGGAGCATCAGCAACTGCGGGGCGAAGTAGCCGGTCTGGGGGCCGAAGACGGCGATGGGGTGGCCGCTCGCGGTGTGTTCGCCGCTGACGACGAGGGCGTTGGACATGCCGCGTCGGGCGGAGCTGAGGGCGGACTCGGTCGCCTCTTCCGACACGCTGGTCGAGGCGGTGGTGGCGGCGCTGCCGGTGCGGTCGTAGACGAGGGGTTCCTCGGTGACCGTGCCGTCGTCGGGGAGGGCCATGCCCTGAGGGTTCGCGGGCTTGGTGGCGTAGGGGAAGCTGCCGTCGTGGACGGTGAGGGCGGCCTCGGGGTCGTTGCGCTCGCGGAAGGACTCCCAGACCTCGGTGCCCTGGGTGACGCCGTACTTCTCCTGGGCGGCCAGCAGTGACAGGGCGTTGTTGACCTCGCCGCCGCCCCCGGAGCCGAAGAGGGCGCCGATGACGGAGGCCAGGGCGACCAGGTCGGTGGGCTTGAAGTGCTCGATGGTGCCTTCGTTGGTGACGGAGTCCTTGTGGCCGGTCAGGACGTACTCGCCGGGGAAGTAGCGGCCGCTGTCGGAGGCGTCGATGTAGGCGTTGATACCGGCGATGTAGGCGTTGACGTCGGCGAGGGCCTGCTGTCCGCGCTCGCCGTTCGCCGCCACGGCGTTGTCGATCTGGGCCTGGAGGTCGGCCTCGGTGTACGGGGCGTGGCGCCAGAACTCCTGTTCCAGGCCCTGGTTGGATTCGGCGCCGCCCGCGAACGGGGTCAGCTGGCCGCGTCCGACGTGCCGGAAGACGTCCATCAGCCACAGCCGGTCCTGGGCGGCGGCGTACCCGGCGCCGAACTCGGTGCCGTAGCGGGTGGTGCCCGTGATGTGCGGCACCCCGGTCTTCGTGTCGCGGACGATGGTGACGTCGGTGCGACCGGCCGGGTTCAGGGTGGAGGCGACCTGGTCGGAGGCGACACCGAAGGAGGCGTCGTTGAAGAAGGTGTTGATGGTGGCGTTGGTGAGGCCGGTGTAGCCGGTGGCCAGGTTGTTGTAGGGGCCGAGTTGGTTGCTCGCGTTCTCCGGCATGGTGCCGAAGGCCTGGTTGAGGAGGATCTGGGCGAGGGTGGCGTTGCCGTTCTGGCCGGGCGGCAGGATGTCGGAGCACTGTCCGCCGCAGTAGTCGGTGACGGCGGCGGCCTCGACGGCCTGGGTGTCGGCGGCGGCCGCCGGGGAAGCCGGGGAAAGAGGTGACAAAAGACCGGCAACGAGTGCGCATATCGAGGCGGCCTTGAGGAACTCCCGGAATCGGCGGGGAGTTCTCAGTCTGTCAGGTGCGGTGCGTGAGGTGCGTGGGGTGCGCCATGGCATGGCAGCTCCTCCCGACGGGGGTGGGCGGGATGTTACCGCCGGTATCCCCGCGTTTGAAGATGAGCATGCGTCACGTTTTCTGGATCAGCTCACCACAACCTCGGAACAGGTGACTGACAGGGTGAACAGGTACTCAGAAGTCGTCGTAAGCACACAAGGAGAAGCAACAAACAGTCAGGCGTAGTCAGTAACAGTCCGTGAACGGCTCAGCAGACGAGTTGAGGAGGTCATCGGAAATCGGATGGAGCCGAATCGCGTGTCGATACGTCTATTCGGCGACGTCGTGCGAAGTCGGTACGACAGCGCCGCAGTGACCGAAGTACAGGTGCAGGTGTGACGGAGGTGCAGGGCGATGGCCGGTTTCCGGAGTCTGGCAAGACAGGTGCGCGATCCGAGGTGCGATCTGGCACTGCGACGGTATTCACTGCGCAAGTGCCTTGAGAGGTTCGCACCTTATGGGCACCGGGCGACCTGGGACCACTTGTGCTCCCGGGCCGGGTTCGGTCCCGAGGACCGCAACCCCGATCCAGCGCGGCTCGTGGCCGCACTGGACGAGTTGGAGGAAGCCCGTTCCGTCTGGCTCGACTATGAAGTGCAGTTCGCGCAGCGCCGCAAGAAGGAGAAGCACGACGGGCTGCGCAGGCCGGGCAGTGTCGACGACTGGCACCGGCTGACCTGGGGCGGTTTCGGCGTCGCCTGGTGCGACGACCCGACCGTCCATCCCCATGAATCACTCGCGGAGGTGCTGCGACGGCTGATCGCCGCGCTGGAGCGCGACCCGGGCTCGACCTGCCCGGTGTGCGACGGCGAGCGCCTCATCTGGAAGTACGACCTGGCCCATGAACCGTCCTCGGGCCCGGTCTGCTCGGAGTGCGGAATCGTGGTGCCACGCCCGGTGCTCACGCCGGAGGCCCTGGCCGGGTCCAGGCGCGTACGGCTGCTGGTGTCGGCGTAGCCCGGCGGGGGTGCGCCGGGGATGCCGCACCCCCGTGTATGAACGCACGACCGAACGACCACCGTTGCCCCTACGACACTCCCCCGCGACGCCCGTCCCTCGTCGCGGCCCACGCGCTTTTCCTTCAACTACGGCCTCGTCACCTCCCCATGAATGGCGAGCTTGAACTCGGCGAGGGTGATCGCCGTGGCCCGCGTGGTGTCCCCCGCCCCGCGTGCCGAGATCTTCAGGCCGAGCGGCACCCCCGGGTGCACGAACATCTGCCACATATACGTCCGGTACTGCCCGCCCCGGGTGGGCGCGATATCCGTGGTGCCGGTCGAGTCGTAGCCCTGCTCGGTCAGGCTCAGCGGGTCGCGGACGAAACGGCTCCGGTACTCCAGCGTCTCGGCGTCCGCCTCCCAGAAGATCATCGCCGACAGCACACCCCACCCGTCATGGCTGGGCCAGATCAGCCCGGAGCGCCCGTCGGGGAACACGGACGCCGTTTCACCACCGTGCGCCGGGTCGTGCATCTTCCAGGGGTCGTACGACTCCTCGCCCGCCTCGTACGGGAACCGCACCAGGTGGTAGCCGTCGGAGTCGTAGGTGATCGTCTGCACCCCTGAGTGCGCACGCTCCCACTTCAACGAACAGACGGCGACACTCACACGAGCCCTCCTCCGAAGCCGGTGACCCTAACAGTCGTAAATCCGGTCGCTCCACACCTTTCTCATACGGACAGTTGGGCGTGATGAAACCGAGCTGAGCGCCCCGAGGAGTGCCCGATGTCGACGCTGCGCGTCACCGCCGAAGTGCTGACGATCCATGAACACCCCAATGCCGACGCGCTGGAGCTGGCCCAGGTCGGGCTGTACCGGGCCGTCGTCGCGAAGGGGGTCTACCGCACCGGTGACACCGCCGTCTACATCCCCGAGCAGTCCGTGCTCCCGGCCGGGCTGGTCGAGGAGTTGGGGCTCACCGGGCGGCTCGCGGGGAGCAGGTCGGACCGGGTGAAGGCGGTACGGCTGCGGGGTGAGCTGTCGCAGGGCATCGTGTGCCGGCCCAAGGCGCTCGCCGAGGTGGACCTGATGGCGGCCGTCGCCGAGGGCACCGACTTCGCGGAGAGGCTCGGCATCGTCAAGTGGGTGCCGCCGATCCCGCCCACGATGAGCGGCGAGGTCGAGCCGGCGCCGGATCTGCTGCCCTGGGTCGACATCGAGAACATCCAGCGGTACCCCGGCATCTTCACGCCGGGCGAGGCGGTCGTCCTCACGGAGAAACTGCACGGCACGGCGAGCCTGGTCACGTACTTCGCGGAGGACGGCCGCGTCCAGGTCTCCTCGAAGGGCTTCGGCTCCAAGTACCTCGCCCTGAAGGACGATCCGCGCAATCTGTACTGGCGCGCCGTCCACGGCCATCGCGTCCCCGAGGTGGCGGCCCTGCTCGCGGAACGGCTCGGCGCACGCCGGGTCGGCGTCTTCGGCGAGGTCTACGGCGCCGGCGTACAGGACCTGTCCTACGGTGCCGACGGCCGCCGCGACACCCTCGGTTACGCGGTGTTCGACGTGTCGGTCGAGGTCGAGGGCCGGGTGCGCTGGCTGGACTCGGCGGAGCTGTCCGAGTTGCTGACCGGTCGACTGCCGCTTGTACCACGGCTGTACGAGGGGCCGTACGACATCGACCGGGTGCTGGAGGTCGCCACGGGGCGGGAGACGGTCTCCGGGCGTGAACTGCACTTGCGCGAGGGCGTGGTGATCCGCCCGGCCGTCGAGCGGTACAGCGCGGTGACCGGTGGCCGGGCCATCGCCAAGGCGGTCAGCCCGGCGTATCTGACCCGCAAGGGCGGCACCGAGTACGAGTAGGCAGGGGTGCGGGAAGAGCCCCCCACGGGAACTTCGGGGGACTCGTGGGGACGGGATGCCCGGGGTCGCGCTGCTCAGCAGCAGGCCCCGGGCTCCTTTCGTTCCGGCTCGGTGGCGGTTTCCGGCGCAGGTCGCGGCCTTCGCCGTACGGCGGTGGTGTCGCCGTTGCCGCCGGTCCGGCGTTCGACCATCAGGCGGGAGCCGCTGCGGGTCTCGCCGAAGGCGTCGTCGGGGTTGGACAGGACGCAGGTGTCGAGGGAGAGGCAGCCGCAGCCGATGCAGTCGGTGAGATGGTCGCGGAGGCGGTTGAGCTGTTTGATGCGTTCGTCCAGCTCGGACCTCCAGGCCTCGGAGAGCCGGGCCCAGTCCTCATGGGTGGGGGTGCGTTCCTCGGGGAGTTCGGCGAGGGCGTCGCGGATGGTGGCGAGCGGGATGCCGACGCGCTGCGCGGCCCGTACGAAGGCCACGCGGCGCAGGGTGTCACGGCTGTAGCGGCGTTGGTTGCCCGAGGTGCGGCGGCTGTTGATCAGCCCCTTGGACTCGTAGAAGTGCAGGGCGGAGACGGCGGCACCGCTACGGGCGGACAACTGGCCGACGGTCAGCTCGTGGATCTTCTCAGGGATCTGGGGCACCCCTCCGAGCCTACCCACACCGAGCGGGGGCGCGTTCCGTTGACAGGAGCCCCGCACCCCACCATGCTAAGCAGTTGCTTAGAGATATACGGGACAGCTGAGGGATGTACGGGACATGGGAGGCCGGGACATGGCAGAGCCGAGGATCTTCACGTCCGCCGAGGAGCTGAAGGCGGCGGTGGGCGAGCAGCTGGGGTACAGCGACTGGCTGGAGGTCGACCAGAAGCGGATCGATCTGTTCGCCGAGGCGACCGGTGACCACCAGTGGATTCATGTCGACCCCGAGAAGGCGGCGGCCGGCCCCTTCGGTACGACCATCGCGCACGGCTATCTGACCCTCTCCCTGCTGCCCCTGCTGGTCCCGCAGGTCCTCAAGGTCGACAACGTCAAGATGGGCGTCAACTACGGCACCAACAAGGTCCGTTTCCCCTCCCCCGTCCCGGTGGGCTCCCGCCTGCGCGCCACCGCCACGCTCCAGGAGGTCACCGAGGTGGGCGGCGGGGTGCAGGTCACCGCCGCGGTGGTCGTGGAGCGCGAGGGCGGGGAGAAGCCGGTGTGCGTCGCGGAGTCGGTGTCCCGGTACTACTTCTGACCGAGTTCCGGCGGGGCAGCGGTGTGGCGCGGCAGCCGAAGCCCGGTGCCGCGCCACAGGCATGTCTTCGCGCCACAGGTGTGCTTCCGGGGCGGGGCTAGGTCGGGGCGACCGCCCGGCCCGTCGTCGGGGAGATCATCCCGGCGCACAGGCCTCGGGCGGCGAGCCCTTGGGCGATGCGCGGGATCGCCGCGCGCGAGTTGGCCGACCAGTCGTGCATCAGGATGATCTGGCCGCTGGTGAGCCGGGCGGCGGCCTGCACGATCGCGTCGGCACTGGCGCCGTTCCAGTCCTGCGAGTCGACGTCCCAGATGATCTGGGTCAGCCCGTACTTGGCGGCGACCGATCTCACCGTGGCGTTGGTCTCGCCGTACGGCGGGCGGAAGAGCCTCGGGGTGCCGCCGCCCGCGCCCGCGACGGCCTGCTGGGTCCGGGAGATCTCGGAGTCGATCTGCGCCTGGCTCAGCTGGGTGAGGTGGGGGTGGGTGTAGCTGTGGTTGCCGACCCACATGCCGGCGCCGACCTGGGCCCGGACGAGTGCGGGGTTGGCGGCGGAGTACTGGCCCTGGTTGAACATGGTGGCCCTGAGCCCGTTCTGGCGGAGCGTGTCCAGCAGGGCCGTGGTGCTGCCGGAGGGGCCGTCGTCGAAGGTGAGCCCTACATAGCCGTTGCAGGCGGCGGCCCGGGGCGGGGTGGCGGCGTGGGCGGTGAGAGGGAGGGTGAGGGTGGTCGCGGCGGCGGTCGCGAGGACGGTCAGCCGGACGGCCACGGCACGTGACGAGCGCCGCCGTCCGCCCTTCACTCGGCCCTTCACGGGTTCACCGTGATGCTGGAGTTGCCGCTGCTGCGGTAGCCCTCGGTCGCCATGATCATGTAGTAGCGGAAGCTGCCGAGGGGCATTCCGGCGCGGGCCCAGGCGTCGAAGTGGTTGCCGGTGGTGATGGAGCCGCCGGTGCGCTTGGACTGCCGGACGCTCCAGTACTGGTTGAAGGTCCTGGTGCCCTCGACGGACGGGGCGTTGTACCGCGTCGTCAGATAGATGTCGTACGTGCCGCCGTCGCTGGTGACCGTGCCCTTGTAGGTGCCCGTGGGCCGGTAGGTGCCCCAGTTGTCGACGATGTAGTACTCGATGAGCGGGCTGGACGTCCAGCCGTAGAGGGTCAGATAGGCGTTGCCGGACGGGTTGAAGGAGCCGGAGTAGGTGACGGTCCTGCGGGAGCCGTTGGCCCAGCCCTTGCCGCAGACGAAGTTGCCGGTGTTGCTCCAGGAGGTGCGGTAGGTGCCGCCGGAGGCCAGGGTCATGGAGACCGTGCCGGGCGCGTCCGTCCAGAAGGAGTAGTAGAAGCCGTTGTTGGTGCCGGTCTGGTTGGTGGTGACGACCGTGTCGGCGTGAGCGGTGCCGGGAAGGGCCACCGTGGTCGCGGCGGCCAGCGCGGCCGTGCCGGCACCGGTGAGGAACAGTCTGCGGCTGGGCGAGCCGGGGGCGGGCAGGGATGCGGGTGCGTCGGTCATGGGCGTGCTTCCTCTCGTCATCGTGAGGTCGGTGCCCTGTCAACCGCGAGTGTTGGCCTGCCCCTGTCAACTGTCAATGCTTTCGGCGATGATCCCGAAACATTCGAAAGATTCGAGACTTGCTCAACAACATATCTACACAGCTCACTGGGTGTGTGTTCACCTTCGACCGCCAACGCGCCACCCATCACACCCCAGAGAGGATCTAGCTGCCTATCGGCGTCTTCGAATGTTTCGAAGACCTCTCCAGCCGTGCGGGCGGCCCAGGGCGAGGCGGGTCACTCGGGGCCAGTCGGGTGTCGTGGCGGTCGTACGGGAGATGCCGGGGCGGTGGCGTGGTACGCGGACCCGGAGGGCTCCGGGGACGCTGCGGCAGACGACGGGGACCGGCAGCACGGTGTGTTCGCCGTCGATGCCGACCGGCACGGTGGCCGTGTCCGCCTCGACGACGACCTCACCGGCGTTCAGCCGCCGGAGCCCCGGGGACTGCGGGCCGTGCACGAGCCGGGCCGCCTGGGCGGCGTTGTCGACACGTACGCAGACCACGCCCAGCTCCCCCGAGTCCAGCCGTTCCCGGCGGCCCGGACTGGTCGCGTCCACGGCACGCCCGTACGCGTTGTTGCTGACGAGCAGCGCCTGAAGGCCGTCGGCGTCCATGTCCTCGGTCCGCAGTCGCAGCCTGGGCGCGTCCTTGTCGCTGAGGAGGGCGGGGAGCGCCTGGAGGGCGGTACGGGCCTTGGCGTCGCGGTAGGCGGGGTCGGCGACCACGGAGGCGTAGACGCCGAAGGAGGCGTTGTTGACGAAGACGCGGTCGGCGGCGTAGCCGAGGTCGACGCGGAGTTCCACGGCGTCGGCGGAGAGGGAGTCCAGGGCGGCCGGTGGGTCGTCGCGGTCCAGGCCGAGGTCGAGGGCGAAGTGGTTGCGGGTGCCGACGGGGATCACCGCGAACGGCAGACCGTGCCGGGCGGCGACCTCGGCGACCAGGGCCTGGGTGCCGTCGCCGCCCGCCACCGCGAGGAGGTCGGCGCCCTCGGCGACGGCCCTCCGGGCCAGTTCGGTGACGTCCTGGCGCCCTTCGAGGAGGGTCACCCGACAGCCCGCCGCCTCGGCCTTCTCCACCAGGTGGAAGCGGCCCACCTTGCCGCCGCCTGAACGGGGGTTCATGAGAATCCACGGGTGGTGGGGTGCCCCGGCGACCGGCTGTTCGGAGGCGGTGGGGCCGGGTGGCAGGGCGGTACGGGCCAGTACCAGGGCCAGCACCCACAGGGCCAGCGCCACGCAGGCCGCCCACAGCAAGCCGTACACGGCGAAGAGGACGAGGATCACCAGGGGCGCCGTGACCGCCAGGGCCGCGCCGAGGGCTCGGACGGCTCCGGTGTGGGCCAGCGTCCACCACACGCCGACGGCGACGAGCGCCAGCCCGCCGACGCCGACCAGCGCCCACAGCAGACTCCGCGGACCGGCGGTGACCAGCGGCACCAGGGCGCTGCCCAGCAGGGCGAGCACGGCGAGCCGGGCCCGGCCGGGGCTGCCCTCGCGCCCGGTCATGGCCTCGGCTCCGCCGGTCGCGCTCACCTTCCGCTCCGCGCTGCCGCGCTCACACCCTGCTCGGCGGGCGTTCCTCGGTGCGCGACCGTCCCTCGGAATAGGCGAAGGGGGTGTCACGCCGGACCACGCACAGGGCCCAGATGATGAAGCCCGAGATCGCGATCATCACCACGGACCAGACCGGGTAGTACGGCAGGGAGAGGAAGTTGGCGATGATGACGAGTCCGGCGATGGCCACGCCGAGGACGCGCGCCCAGGTCGAGGCCTGGAACAGCCCGAGGCTGACGATCACGGCCACGGCGCCCAGGGCGAGGTGGACCCAGCCCCAGCCGGTCAGGTCGAACTCGAAGACGTACTGACGGGTCGTGACGAAGATGTCGTCCTCGGCGATGGCCATGATGCCCCGGAAGATGTCGAGCACGCCGACGAGGAAGAGCATCACGGCCGCGAAGGCCGTCAGGCCGGTCGCCCATTCCTGCTTGGCCGAGTGGGTGGGCCGGGTGTGTGTGGCGGTCATCTCGTGCCTCGTTTCATGTCGCCCGGTTGTTTCACTTCGTCCGGATGTCGAGGGGTTCGGACAAGGGGTTCCCGGTGCTCAGCGGCCGGGGTCGGTGAAGGTGTCCGAGCGGTGGGCCGGGCCCTGGCCCGCCAGGACCAGTTCCTTCGCCCTGCGGAACTCGTCGTCGGTGATGTCGCCGCGAGCGCGGATCTCGGACAGCTTGGAGAGTTCGTCGGCGCTGCTGGGCCGTTCCTTGGTGCCCGCGGCCTCCTTGATGTAGTCGTCGAACGCCTTCTGCTGGGCGCGGGCCTGGGAGATCTCCCGGCGGCCCATGCCCTTGCCGCGTGCGACGACGTACACGAAGACACCCAGGAAGGGCAGCAGGATCGTGAAGGCCAGCCAGCCGGCCTTCGCCCAGCCGCTCATCTCGTCGTCTCGGAAGATGTCGACGACGACGCGGAACAGCAGGACGATCCACATGACCCACAGGAAGAACCAGAGCATGGTCCAGAAGGCGCTCAGCAGCGGATAGTCGTATGCGAGGTACGTCTCGGCGTTCATGTCTCTCCTCCGTTCCTGGCGCCCGGACGGCCGTGGTTCCGGCGGCCGTTCCGTGCGTATTCAGCGTGGCTGTGGTGGGGGCGGGTGGCCTCACCCGGCACGGGTGAGCGTGGGGCTCCGCCGGTTGTGCGGTTGTGCGGCTCCGCCGCAGGGGCCGAGATAGGCCGTCGGTCAGCTGCGGCTCCGTTGTGGCTGGTCGCGCAGTTCCCCGCGCCCCTATAGGGCGCTGCCGAACCGTAATGGGCATCGTTCGGCCTGCTCAGGGCTGCTGGCGGTCAGCAGGCGGGATCGAGGCTGCGGCGGTGATCGCCAAGGCGATCAGTACGGCCAGGGCTATGCCGACGACCAGGGTGACCGCCGCTACCGAGGGGTGGTTCCAGAGGAGTAGCGCCAGGGCGGCTGCCGTGATGACTCCGGCCGTGGTCCATGACCTGTGGTGGGTCAGCCAGCGGCCGGTTGCGCCGGTGTGCGCGCCGGCTCGGGCGAGTGCGGTGCCGGCGGCAGTGGTGCCCCGGTCCGCCGTCGAGCGGATGGCGCGGGCGAGACGGCCGGGGCCGAAGAGATAGGCGGTCAGGGCCGTGATCACGAAGACGACCAGGAGGGTGCGGGTGCTGTCGCGCAGGAAGCGGACGAAGGTGTCGTAGATCGCGGCGGCGGCGTCCGGCGGCAGCGCCGAGGACGGGACGGAGTCCAGGTAGATCCGTCTGGCGACGGCCAGCGCCACGAGCAGCAGCACCATCATCAGGCCCAGGCCCAGGGCGGTGATCATCAGCATCGGGCGGTGGGACGGGGCGGTCCACACGGCGAGCGCGGCCAGGGCGATGGTCACCACGGGCAGCCAGGTGCCGACGATGTCCAGCAGCCGCATGGTGTCCTGGGCGCGGCTCAGTTCCTCGGTGTGGAACAGGGTGATCGTCCGGTCGGTGTCCGGGATGGCGGCGGCCTTGTCGAAACCCGCGTCGACGAGCCGCTGCCGTACCTCGTCGACGACCTCCCCGACGTTCAGCCGGATGGTGTCGCCCTGAGCGCTCACGGCGCCGCCGCCCTCGCCGGTGAGCACCTCCATCACCGCGGCGTGCGCGCGCCGGTTGGCGCCCTCCCATGCCTGCTCGAAGGCGTCGCTGGTGATGACCCGGGTGATGACGCGGTCGACGACGCTTCTGACGGCGGAGCGCAGCGGGGACTCCAGCGCTTCGGCGCCCTCGACCACGCGGGGCGGGGCGCCGCCGTCCCGCAGTGCCTGGGAGAGGGCGTCCGTCACCGCCGCGACGTCGATGTTCGCCACCACGCGGTTGGTGAGTCTGTCGATCACGACGTCCTGCACGGCCTTGTCGGACGCCAGCGGCGCCACGGTCTTCACATAGCGGTCGGTGTCGGTGACCGTGTCCTGCACCCAGGCCGCGGCGACGGCCAGCGGGGCGAGCAGCATGGCCAGCAACAGCAGGAGCCCGGCCCCGGCGCGGCGCAGCTTGCGGTGGCGTACCGCCGCGGCCCTGCGCAGCCGCCTGTACTCCGCGTGCTCGCCGGCGGAGAGGGTGTGGCCGCCCTGAGCACCGTGACGGTCCTGATCGCCCTGCGTATGACCGCCCTGTTCGCCGTCCTTGGGCCCGCTCCCGGAGGCTCCGGCTCCCTCGGGGTCGGGCGAGGCGGGGGTGTCGTCCCGGCTCATGGCTGCTCCCCTCTGCGTACGGGGTGGGGTCGCCGCGTCGTGTCCGCGTACGGGGTGGGAATCCCCGAGGTCCGCACGGAAGTGACCGCTCCAGGTTCCGGCGCCCGGGAGGCGGGGCGGGTCACCCGGGACGGGTGATCCGGTGGCGCGGTCGCGGCGGTGGGGTGGTACCGACAGGCACCCGTCGACCTCGCGGTGGACGGGCACCCGGTCGCGCACCGGCATCGGAAGGACATCGATAGATAGGACGGGTCATGACCTCAGCGAGCGACTTCAGTGCCGCCCTGTCACCGGCGGAACGGGCGGAGTACGGCAGGCGGGCCCGGACACGGGTCCCCCGCTCCGGGCACGCCCGGTTCGAGCCGGAGGGACGGCGACCCGACCCCATCGAGGTGATAGAGCGTCAGTCGGCCACGCGTGTACCGGAGTTGGTGCCGGTCCGCTACGGCCGCATGCTGGAGTCGCCGTTCCGTTTCTACCGGGGCGCGGCGGCGATCATGGCGTCGGATCTGGGGCGACTGCCCGACACCGGGCTGCGGGTGCAGCTCTGCGGGGACGCCCACCCCCTGAACTTCCGGCTGCTCGCCTCGCCGGAACGCCGGGTGGTCTTCGACATCAACGACTTCGACGAGACCCTGCCCGGCCCGTTCGAGTGGGACGTCAAACGGCTGGCGGCCGGCTTCGTCACAGCGAGCCGGGCGAACGGTTTCTCACTCGACGAGCAGAACGGCGTCGTACGCGCCTGTGTGCGGGCGTACCGGGAGCGGATGCGCGAGTTCGCCGGGATGCGCACCCTCGACATCTGGTACGCCCAGGAGGACGCCGAGCACATACGGGAGTTGCTGGTGTCGTCGCGGGAGTCGGAGGCGGCCCGCCGCACCGCACGCGCGACCGAGCGGGCCCGTTCCCGTACGCATCTGCGGGCCTTCGCCAAGCTCACCACGGTCACGGAGGAGGGCCGGCGGATCGCCGCCGACCCACCGCTGATCACCCCGCTCGACCACCTGCTGGCGGACCCCTCCGAGGAAGGGCGGGAGAAGGAACTCCTGTCGGTCATGGAGGGTTACGCGGAGACCCTGTCGCCCGAACGCCGTCATCTGCTGCGCCACTACCACCTGGTGGACATGGCCCGGAAGGTCGTGGGCGTCGGCAGTGTCGGCACCCGCTGCTGGATTCTGCTCCTGCTCGGCAGGGACGACGACGATCCCCTGCTGCTCCAGGCCAAGGAGGCCCAGGAGTCGGTGCTGGCCGCCCACACCGACGGGGAGCCCTACGACAACCAGGGCCGCCGGGTGGTGACCGGGCAGCGGCTGATCCAGACGACCAGTGACATCTTCCTGGGCTGGACACATGTCACGGGCCTCGACGGCCGGGGCCGGGACTTCTATGTGCGTCAACTGTGGGACTGGAAGGGCATCGCCCGCCCGGAGACCATGGGACCGGCGCTGCTCGCCCTCTTCGGCCGGTTGTGCGGGGCGTGTCTGGCCCGGGCCCACGCCCGCTCCGGCGACCCCGTGGCCATCGCCGCCTACCTGGGCGGCGGCGACCGCTTCGACCGCGCCCTCACCGAGTTCGCCCAGTCCTACGCCGACCTCAACGAGCGGGACTTCGCGGCGCTGGGCGAGGCATCCCGTACGGGGCGGGTGCGGGCGGAGCAGCTCTGAAGGCCGCTGGTCGTACGCCGCTGGTCCGAGCGCCGCCGGCCCGAAGGCCGCTCTCAACGCCGCCGGGCGCCCGGCGGCGTTGCGCCCTCACTCCGGCAGTTGGCGCATCTCCAGGACGCGCATGCCCAGGGACTGGCAGCGGGCCAGCAGGCCGTAGAGGTGGGCCTCGTCCATGACGGGTCCGAACAGGACGGTCTGGCCGGACATCACCACATGGCTCAGCTCCGGGAAGGCCTTCGCCAGCACCTCCGACAGTTGTCCCTCGACTCGGATCTCGTAGCGCACGAGCTGTCCTCCCACGGATCGCCCGGTACGGCTGTCCCTCTACGGATCGCCTGGCGCGGCTGCCCTTCGACGGATCGCCCGGTACGGCTGTCCTTCCGCCGATGGCCCGGCACTGTCGGGCGGCCCTCTCTCCCGTGATCCTCCTCCCGCGCTCCGCTCCGGGCCTCACCCGGCAGAGGTGACCCGTTCAGTGCTTGAGGACGATCTTGAGGAGGATGATCAGCAGGCCGAGCAGCAGATTGACCGAGGCGGTGACGGCCATCAGTCGCCGGGAGGCACCGGAACGGCGGGCGGCCGCCACGGACCAGCCGACCTGTCCGGCCACGGCGACGCAGACCGCCAGCCAGAGGGCGCCCCGCACATCCAGGCCCAGCAGCGGGCTGACGGCCACCGCGACGGCGGGCGGGACGGCGGCCTTGACGATCGGCGACTCGTCACGGCACACCCGCAGCAGCACCCGGCGGTCCGGCGCCCGCTCCGCCAGCCGCGCCCCGAACAGTTCGGCGTGCACATGCGCGGCCCAGAACACCACCCCGGTGAGCAGCAACAGCAGACACAGCTCCAGACGCGGGAACGAGCCCAGCGTGCCGGCCCCGACCACCACGGAGGCGGCGAGCATGGAGCCGTAGACACCGCCCGTGTAGTCCGCGCGGGCCCGGTGCTCCGCACGGCGTGCCCGCCGGGCGTCGGCGGGGCCGGTCCTCGCTCTCGCCGTGGACACCGGTGCCTCCCTTCGGTCCGGGCGTGGGCGGTTCAAGGCGGTTCAAGGGCTGAACGCCTGTTCAGCGCGGCGATCGTGCCTGGTCAGCGTTTCGTTCCGGTCGCCACGGGCGGCGTACCGGCGTCCGGCCCGCCCGG
The DNA here is from genome assembly GCF_053592555.1 of Streptomyces sp. NPDC002643. Classification (NCBI taxonomy): domain Bacteria; kingdom Bacillati; phylum Actinomycetota; class Actinomycetes; order Kitasatosporales; family Streptomycetaceae; genus Streptomyces; species Streptomyces sp. NPDC002643. The sequence continues at coordinate 195,328 of NZ_JBSFVY010000001.1, read as the reverse complement.
TCCACCCGGCCCGCCCGGTCCACGCGTGCCGCGCTTACCGCGCTCCTGTGCGGACGGCAGATGCGGGGTGACGAGGAAGCTGGCGAGGGCGACGCCGCCGGTGGCCAGGATCGCCGCCTTGAGGCCGTCCAGCTGGGCCTTGGCGTAGGAGTCGGTCACCCCGTCGACCTGGGACTGCGACAGCCCGGCCCGCTCGGCCGCCGAGCGCACCTGGTCGGTGGAGACGAAGGAGACCCCGGACTGGAGGTGGGTGCCGACCTCGTCGCGGGTCTCCTCGGACAGCTGGGGGTTGTCGTCCACCTGGGTGGTGAAGGCGTGGACCAGCGCGCCGATGAGGATCGAGCCGATGAGCGCGGTGCCGAGCGCCGAGCCCAGGTTCTGTGCCGTGAACTGGAGCCCGCCGGCCTCGCTGCGTTCCTCCTCGCCGACGCCGGACTGGACGACGTTGCCGAGCTGCGAGGCGAGCAGTCCGACGCCCACGCCGAGCACGGCCATGGCTCCGGCGAACTGCGCGTCGTCGATCTTCGGGTCGATGGTGGCCAGCAGCCAGACGATGGCCGCCGCCAGGATCAGCAGGGCGATCCGGACCACCCGGCGCGGTCCCCACACCCGGCCCAGGGAAGAGGCGCTGAGGGAGGTGATGAGCATGGTGACGGAGACCGGGAGCAGCCGCAGCCCCGTCTCGAAGGCGTCGAACCCCTGAACCACCTGCAGATAGAGCGGGATGGTGAAGAACAGTCCCAGCAGGATGAGGTTCTGGCTCAGCAGGGTCAGCAGCCCTGACCGCAGGACGGGCCTGCCCAGCAGGGAGAGGTGTACGAGCGGGTCGGCGCCCTTCTTGTCCCGTCGCCGCTCCCAGTGCCGGAAGAAGGCCAGGACGCACACTCCGGCGCCGATGACGAACAGGGTCGGGGAGAAGCCGAAGACGGTGAAGGGGGCATCGCGCGGCTGTACCCAGCCCCAGACGCTGCTCTGCAGCACTCCTAGCACGCCCAGGGCCAGCCCCGCCGCCGAGAGGACCGCTCCGACGCCGTCCAGCCGGGGACGAGGTCCGGTCTGCGCCGGCGTCGCGATGGCCCCGCGGCCCAGCAGGATGCCCAGGACGACCACGACCTCACCGGCGAAGACCAGCCGCCAGGTGAGATACGTCGTCACCCAGCCGCCGAGCAGCGGGCCGACGGCGATCCCGGCGCCGGCGAGGCCGCCGATGACCGCGTAGGCGACGGCCCGGTCGCGCCCCCGGTACGACTCGGCGACGAGGGCGGCCATGGCCGGCAGCACCATGGAGGCCCCGAGCCCCTCGATGACGGACCAGCCCAGCGCGAGCACCCACACGGTGGGCGCGGCGGCGGTCAGGGCCGACCCGACGCCGTAGACCATCAGCCCCACCAGGAACATACGGCGACGCCCCAGGATGTCCCCGAACCTACCGCCGATAATCATGAAGGCGGCCATGACCAGGGCGTACAGGGTGATGACGGCCTGGATGGCGGTGACCTCGGTGTCGAAGTCGTCGACGAGCTGGCTGATGGACACGTTCATGACGGAGGTGTCCAGCACCATCAGGAACTGGGCCGTACCGAGGACGATCAGAGCCCGCCAGTGCTTCACGGTGTCCACCTCCGTCGAGGTCGAGTCGGCCCGGTCCGCGGTGGGGTCGGCCGGGCGGTGGTCGGGGTCACAGCAGTCGGAGGTCGCGGGCGCGGCGTACGGCGTCGGCGCGGCGGTTGACGGCCAGTTTTCGGTAGACGCTCTTGAGGTGGGTCTTCACGGTGTTGACGGAGACGTAGAGGTCGGCGGCGATCTCCTCGGTCGACATCATCCGGGCGAGCCGTTCCAGGACGTCGTGCTCACGTCCGCTCAGCTCCACCGCGACGAGCGGCGCGGACGGCGCGGACGGCGTCGGTTCGTCGGGGTGGGGCGGGCCGGGGGTGAGCCAGCCGGCCGCCAGTTCGTTCAGCGGGGGCGTGGCCAGCAGGGGCCGTAGCCAGGGTCCGGCGTCGAGGAAGGGGCGCCGCAGCGACTCGCGCCGGGCGTCGAGGAGGGCCTGGGCGATGAGCCTGCGGGCGGTGGTGTCGTCCCCCGCCTCCTCGGCGGCCCGGGCCCTGACCAGTGCGGCCCGTACGGTGACGGCGGGGCCGGTGCGGCCCTCGCCCCGGAGGCCGTCGAGCAGGTCCATGGCCTCGTCGGGGTGTCCGGCGGCGAGATGGATCGCGGCGGCCTCCACGGCGTACATGGGCTGGTCGGCGCGGACCCGCTGGAGCAGTTCGGCGGCTTGGCCGGGCCGGCCTGCGGCGAGTTCGGCGGCGGAGGCGACGAGCGCCTCGTGGCTCTCGGCCCAGGGAGAGGCGACGGCGACGGCGACCCCGGGGTCGGCGGCCTCCACGGCGGCGTGGGCCCGGCCTCTGACCAGCAGCAGCCGGGCGGCGGCGAGGGATCGTCCGGCGGCCGGCACCGGGTCGTGCGTCCACCGGGGGAGCTGGGCGGTCTCGTCGAGGAGGGCTTGGGCGCGGCCCAGTTCATGGCGGTCGACGGCGACGGCCGCGAGGACCAGCCGTCCGATGCCGGACCCGATACCGGACCCGGAGCCGGAGCCGGAGGGCTGCGTCGGTCCGGCCCGCTCGGCCTCGGACACCGCCGCGAGAGCCTTGCGTTCCGCCCTGCCGAGCCAGCCGTGCAGATAGTCGAGCAGGGCCAGATGTCCCAGTGACTCGCCCCGGGGCAGCACGGTGGCGGGCCCGCCGGGGGTGTGGGTCACTTCGGTCAGGACGGTGCGGGCCTCCTCGAAGCGGCCCGCCCACAGCCGTGCCGAGCCGAGATGGGTCAGCAGCAGGGCGATGAGTTCGGGGTGCTTGTCCAGCAGCCGGGCAGGAACCTCCCGGCGCAGTTCCCCGGCGGCCTCGGCGGCCCTCTCGGCCCGTGGGGGGCAGCCGGTGAGCCGGGCGGCCAGGGCCTCCAGCAGCGCACAGCTCAGCCGGGCCGCCGCCCGGTCGGGCGCGTCACCATCGGCGTCGGCATCGGTATCGGCCTGGGCCAGCCGCCGTTCGGCGTCGCGCAGTCGGGCGAGCCCCCGGTCGAGGTCGCACCGGGAGAGGTCGCGGGCGGCGCGTACGAGGTCCGTGGTGGGGCCTCTGGCCTCGGGTGCCATATGGGAGAAGAGCTGGTCGAGGTCGTCGGAGCGCAGTCCGGTGAAGAGCTGCCCGATGGCCAGGTCGTCCACGAGGGCGTCGGCGGCGAAGTCCCACTCCTCGGCGGCGGCACCATGGGCGAGGGTCTCCGCCAGCTGCCCCGAGCGGCGCAGCCGACGCGCGGCCCGCCGGTGGAGTTCGGGTTCGAGGCCGGGATGGCGGACGCGCAGATGGGCCCGGAGTATCTCCCGGAACAGGGGGTGGAGTTGGTACCAGGAGTGCCCCAGATCCTCGACGAACGCGTTCTCCCGGTGCAGCCGGGCGAGGATCGGGGCGGCGTCGGTCCGCAGGGTCAGCGCGTCGGCGAGGTCGGGACGGAACCGTTCCAGGACGCTGACCCGCAGCAGGAGGTCCTGGGTCTCGGCGGGCTGCCCCTTGAGGACCTCGGCCAGCAGGAAGTCCGCGACCATGCCGCGGTCCGCCTCGAACTCCTTCAGATACAGCTCGGGGTCGGTGCTCTGCAGGGCGGCCAGCGCGGACAGACGCAGCCCGGCGGCCCAGCCCCGGGTGCGGTCCACCAGGGCGCCCGCGGCGGCCACCGGCAGACTCAGCCCGTGCCGTTCCAGCAGGGCGACGGCCTCCTCGGGGGTGAACGCCAGATCGGCGGCGCGGATCTCGGTCAGCTCGCCGGCCGCACGGTAGCGGTGCAGCGGCAGCAGCGGTTCGGTGCGGGTGACGAGGACCAGCCGCAGCCCGGGCCCGGCGTGGCGCAGCACGAACTCCAGTTGCTCGGCGATCTCGGGCGCGGGCACCCGGTCGTACTCGTCCAGCACGAGGACCACGGGCCGGTCGAGCGCGTTCAGCGCGGCGGCGAGCGCGGGGAGCGCGGCGGGCGCGCCCGGCAGCCGGTGGTCCGCCCCGGTCGCGTCCGCCGGGTCCACGAGCGCGTCGGACACCGGTGCCCCGCAGGAGCGCAGCGCCTCGACGACATACGCCCAGAACACGCCGGGCCGCCGGTCCCCCGCCTCGACGGTGAGCCAGGCCACCGGTTGCCCCAGCCCCGCGGCCCAGTCGGCGGCCAACAGGGTCTTACCGGCCCCCGCCGCCCCGTTGACCAGCGTCAACGGCGTCCGCAGCCCCTGATCGAGACGGTCCACGAGCCGCTGCCGCCGCAGAAAGGTCACGGGCCGCGCGGGCAACGAGAACCGGGTGCGCAGGAACAGATCGCCCAGCGGATCGGTGCAGGGGGCGGACGGTGCGGTCACGCCGGCCGAAGCGACCGGCCCCCCAACGACCGCTCCCTCGGCGACCGTTCCCCCGGCATCCCGTCCCCCGCCATCCGGTCGTCCGCCGGCCGGTCCCCCGGCGTTCTCTTCGGTCTCGGCCACTAGGCTCACCGCCCTGTCCGCCGGGGTCATGCCGCGGACGGCACTCCCACCGGCCGGAAGTCCCGGAAGGCGTCCTGGCCCGGCTGGATGACCGCGTAGCTGTTCTCGGCGACCTCGTTCCAGGCGCCGGGGAGGTCGCCCAGCGGCTCGGAGACGACCATCCGGGTCTGGTCGGAGATGTTGGAGAGGAACGCGGCGTCCGGGTGGAGCGCGCGCAGGGTGTCCACCTCGGTGCTGAAGAACAACGACCGCGAGTGCCCCTCGCTGGAGTACCGGAAGACCCACAGCCGCACGCCGTCGGACACGGCGATGGTCATCTGCAGCGGGTGCGCGACGCCGTGCGCCCGCCCGGTGCTCTCGACGAGGCCCGCCATACGCGCCACCGCGCCCGGCGGGTCCTCGGTCAGCCCGAAGGTGAGGGCGAGGAAGAACATCAGCTCGGAGTCGGTGGACCCCTCGATGTCGGAGTACGCGGCGGGGTCGACGGCGAGGGCCAGCTCGCGCCGGAACTCGTGGAAGCCGTCGATCATCCCGTTGTGCATCCACATCCAGCGGCCGTGCCGGAAGGGGTGGCAGTTGGTCTGCTGCACGGCCGTCCCGGTGGACGCCCTGATGTGCGCGAAGAACATGCCCGAGCGCACATGGTGGGCGACCTCCCGCAGATTGCGGTTGTTCCAGGCCGGTCCGACGTCCCGCAGGATCGCCGGGGTGTCGGTGTTCACCTCCGACGTGTACCAGCCGACGCCGAAGCCGTCGCCGTTCGTCGTCTCCACCCCCAGCCGGGAGTGCAGGCTCTGGTCGATCAGGGAGTGCTTCGGCTGGAACAGCACCTGGCTGAGAGCGATGGGTGTCCCCGAGTAGGCGATCCAACGGCACATCCTGGGCCCCCATTCCTCGGGCGGGGTTGCAGGGACGGGATCGACGGGATCATCGTGATCGTCGCCGCGCGAGCCACGACCAGTATCGCCCGCACGCGCCCTGCGGGCATGCCGGGCGTGATCCACCGCTCCCAGGGCTACTTCTTGGCGCCCACCATCCGCAGCACCAAGTCGGCGTACAGGGCGCCGACTTCGTCGGGGGTGCGGGGGCCGTTGACGTTGAACCAGCGGGCCACGTCGATGCACAGGGACAGCACGGCGACGGTGGTGCCCTTGATGTCGGGCACGTCGAAGTCACCGGCGGCGACCCCGTCCTCGATGACGCCCCGGACGACGGCCTCGTTCTGACGCCGGAGGGTGACGATCTCGGCACGTGCCTCGGGACCGAGGGCGTCGAGTTCGTACTGGACGACCCGCGCGACGGTGTGCTGGCCGGCGTGCCAGCGGACGAAGGACCGTACGGCCTCGGCGAGCCGTTCGGCGGGGGTGCCCTCGGACTCGGTGGCCGTGCGCAGCACTTCGAGCGCCTTCTCGTGGCCGAGGCGGCTGATCCGGTGGAGCAGCTCTTCCTTGGTCTTGTAGTGGATGTACAGCGCGGCCGGGCTCATGCCCGCGCGGCTCGCGATGTCACGGGTGGTCGTCGCGTGGTAGCCGCGCTCGGCGAAGGCCTCCACGGCGGCCACCAGCAGCCGCCGGGCCGCGTCCGGGTTCACCTCGCCCCACGGCTGCGGCTCGCCGCCGGCCGTGTCCTCCGCCGTACTCATCGCTCGTTCGCCCCTTCCGATGGCTCGCCACCACCATACCGCCGAGGGTGAGCGAGCGCTTAGACAGCCCGTTCAGCGCGGTTCAGAGCTTCTCGAAGGGGTCGTGCTCGGCGAGCAGCTTCTCCAGGCGGGCCTGGTCGACGCGGCTGACGATCTGCCCGGCCTCCTGACGGTCGCGGATCACCTTGGACAGCGTGAACGCCGAGGTCACCAGGTAGAGGACGGCGATGGCGAGGAAGGCGCGGACCCAGATGTCGGCGTCGAGGTTGTAGATGCCGATGGTGGTGGCCGCCATGGCGACAACGAAGGAGGCGACGGCCTGTCCGTAGAAGGCCGTCGTGTTCTGCTGCTTGACCGGTGTGTCACTCATGGGGACAAGGGTCGGCGGACGGGGCCACGACCGCATCCGCTCGGATACTCAGATCGGGCCGCCGCCCGCGCCCGTCGTACTCACGGGCCCGTCGTACTCACGGGCGAAGGGCCGTGCGTTCGAAGGCGGTTGGCGTCTCAGAAAGCCGAAACGCCCGTCAGCGCACGCCCGATGAGCAGTTTCTGTATCTGGCTGGTGCCCTCGTAGAGGGTCATCACGCGGGCGTCGCGCAGGAGTTTGCCGACCGGGTACTCGTCGATGTAGCCGTAGCCGCCGAAGACCTGGAGGGCGTTGTTGGCGGCGCGGACGGCGGCCTCGGAGGCGAACAGCTTGGCCTTGTTCGCCTCGGTGGCGAAGGGCAGGCCCCGGTCGACGAGGTCGGCGACCCGCCAGGTCAGCAGCCGGGCGGCGTCGACGTCGACCGCGATGTCGCTGAGGAGTTCCTGGACGAGTTGGTGGTGGGCGATGGTCCTGCCGAACTGCTCGCGCTCACCGGCGTACCGTACGGCCGCGTCGAGTGCGGCCTGGGCGATGCCGACGCTGCCCGCCGCGACCGACATCCGCCCCTTGGCGAGCGCCGCCATGGCGATACCGAACCCCTTCCCCTCCTCCCCGAGCATCGCGGAGGCGGGGACGCGGACGTCCTCAAGGACCAGTTCGGCGGTGGCCTGCCCGCGCAGCCCGAGCTTGCCGTGGATGGTGCGGCGGGTCAGGCCCGGGGTGTCGGTGGGGACCAGGAAGGCGCTGACGCCCTTGTGCCCGGGGGCGTCGGTGGAGCGGGCGAAGAGCAGCACCACATCGGCCCAGGTCCCGTTGGTGATGAACATCTTGGTGCCGTTGACGACGTAGTCGTCGCGGTCGCGGACCGCGCGGGTGGCGAGGTTGCCGGCGTCGGAGCCGGTGCCGGGTTCGGTGAGGCCGAAGCAGCCGATGTACTCGCCGGAGGTGAGCCCCGGCAGCCAGCGGCGCTTCTGCTCCTCGCTCCCCTTGGCGGCGATCGTCTTGGCGACCAGCCCGAGGGAGACGGACACGATCCCGCGCACCGAGGAGTCACCCCGCCCCAGCTCCTCCGTGACCAGGCAGTACGCGAGGTGGTCGCCACCGGAGCCGCCGTACTCCTCGTCGACGGTCAGGCCCAGGAAGCCGACCTCTCCGAGCTTCTTCACGATCGACCGGTCGACGTTCTCGGCGCGGTCCCAGGCCACGACGTGCGGGGCGATCTCCCGCTCCACGAAGTCCCGGGCGAGCGCGCGGACGGCGGTCTGCTCCTCGCTGAGCTCCAGATTCACGCCGGATCACCCTTCGATCGCCTCGGACACCCGGGCCGCCCGCCTCGGACGCCCAGGACATCTCGAACACCCTCGGACACCTGGGACACCCTCGGGCACCATTTAATTACCACTGCTAGTTTTATTGCCCAGCCCTACTATGTGCGCCATGGCCCGACCGCGCAAGCCCTTGCTGAGCACCGACCGCATCGTGGAGACGGCGCGGGCGCTGGTGGACGCGGAGGGGCTGGCGGCCGTCTCGACCCGGCGGCTGGCGGCCGAGCTGGGGGTGAGCGGGCCGTCGCTCTACAACCACTTCCGGACCATGGACCAGATCCTGGAGGCGGTCGCCGACTCGGTGAGCGCGCAGGTGGACCTGTCGATGTTCGAGGACGGCCGGCCCTGGCGCACCGCGCTCCACGACTGGGCCGTCTCCTACCGGGCCGCCCTGCGCGACCACCCCAACATCGTCCCGGTGCTCGCTCGGGGCCCCGGCCGCCGCCCGGCCGGTCTGCGCGTCGCCGACGTGGTCTTCGGCGCCATGGTCGAGGCGGGCTGGCCCCCGGCCCACGCCACCTCCATCGGCGCCCTGATGCGCTACTTCATCATGGGCTCGGCGATCGGCTCGTTCGCCGGGGGCTTCGTGGACGACGAGAGCGCCTACGACCCGGCCGACTACCCCCACCTCGGCCAGGCCCACCTCCTCGCCGAACAACAGGAGAAGGTGGACGAACGGGCATTCGAGGTCGGCCTGAGGGCACTGCTGGACGGCTTGGAGCAGCAGTACGGACAGCTGAGCCGGGACGGCTCCGCTTAGCCGCTCCCGCGCGGGTACTCGGGCGGTATCACGACGGCTCGGCCGGGCCCGCTCACGCGCGAGCACGACGACACTGCACACGGCTCGGCCGGGCCCACTCCCCCGCGAGCACCCCCCGGGCAGCGCCCGGCCGCGAGCACTCCGGGGGCGGCTCGCCGGGAGTGCCGCTGCGCCCGCCCTCCGTCGCGCTCGGCTTCGCTCGCCGAGGCGGTGCCCCCATCGCCCCGGCGGCGCGATTGCCCGCGGCCACGGAGTCGGCGGGAGCCGCGACGGTGCCTGCCGCGCGGCCGGCCACCCGTCCGCGGCCGCTCGCACCCGACCGACCCCGCCCACCCCCACCCCACCTGGCCGTCCGAAAACCGCGAGCCTTCCCGGGGGCCTCCCACCTACTCTCGGCCCCATGCCGAACAACTCCCCATCCGTGCCGTCCCGTCGAGGCGAGTTGCTGGCGGCCGGTGCGGCCGCCGTCACCGTCGTGTTGTGGGCCTCCGCCTTCGTGTCGATCCGCAGCGCGGGAGAGGCGTACTCGCCGGGCGCGCTGGCGCTGGGACGGCTGGCCGCCGGCTGTCTGGCCCTCGGGGCGATCTGTCTGATACGCCGGGAGGGCCTGCCCCCGAGGGGGGCCTGGCCGGGCATCGCGGTCTCCGGCGTGCTGTGGTTCGGCTTCTACATGGTCGCCCTGAACTGGGGCGAGCAACAGGTCGACGCGGGCACGGCCGCGCTGGTGGTCAACATCGGCCCGATCCTCATCGCCCTGCTCGGTGCCCGGCTGCTGGGCGACCCCATGCCGCCCCGGCTGCTGGCGGGCATGGCGGTGTCGTTCGCGGGAGCGGTGACCGTCGGGCTGTCGATGTCGGGCGAGGGCGGCGCCTCGGTGCTGGGCGTGGTCCTGTGCGTGCTCGCGGCGATCGCGTACGCGGGCGGTGTGGTGGCCCAGAAGCCCGCGCTGGGCGCGGCGAGCCCCCTCCAGGTGACGACCTTCGGCTGTCTCGTCGGCGCGGTGGGCTGTCTGCCGTTCACCGGACAACTGATCTCCGAGGCCGCCGACGCCCCGCTCTCCGCGACCCTCAACATGCTCTACCTGGGCGTCTTCCCGACCGCCCTGGCCTTCACCACCTGGGCGTACGCCCTCGCCCGTACGACCGCCAGCCGTATGGGCGCGACCACCTACGCGGTGCCCGCCCTCGTCGTCCTGATGTCCTGGCTGGCCCTGGACGAGGTCCCGAGGCCCTTCGCCCTGGTGGGCGGCGCCCTGTGCCTGGCGGGCGTGGCGGTGTCGCGGTCCCGGCCGCGCGCGAAGGAGAAGGCGCAGGGTGCGGAAGGCGCGGAGCGGGCGCACGGTACGGAAGGCGCGGAGCGGGCGGAGGCCGTGGCTCCGGAGGCGGATGTTCCGGAGCCACGGTCCGAGCCACGCACCGGGTCCAGACAGGCCTGAGCCTCCCCGCCCGGCCGCCGCCGGCTTCAGCTCACCGGCTGGCCCTCCTGCTCCTGTCGCCCCGCCCGCTCCTCGGCCTCGCGTGAACTCGCCCTGCCCGCGAGGACCTTGATCGAGGCGAGGGCGACGACCGACAGACCGATGATGTACGCGGAGACGGACAGGGACGTACCGGTGGCCTCCAGCAGGAGGACCATCAGGAACGGGGCGAGGCCGCCGCCGAAGACCGCCGCGATCTGGTAGCCGAGCGAGGCACCGGTGTAGCGCATCTCGGGGGTGAACAGCTCGGCGAACAGGGCGGCTTGGGGCCCGTACATGATGCTGAGGAAGCACCCCGCGACGAAGCAGGCGATGGCCAGCCACAGCATCGAGCCCGTGTCGATCAACAGGAACAGCGGTACGGCCCATACGGCGATACCGGCCGCGCCGAACGCGTAGATCTTGATCCGGCCGACCCGGTCGGAGAGGGCCGCGGCGGCGGGGATCAGTATGAGTTGGGTGAGGCTGACGCAGAGGGAGACGGTGAGGACGGCCTCGCGCCTCATGCCGAGTTCACGGGTGGTGTAGTCGAGGATGCCGGTGATGAGGATGTAGAAGGTGGCGGTGTTCACGGCGAAGGAACCACCGGCGAGGAACACCGTGCCGAGGTGGTGCCGCAGGACGGTCCTCAGCGGCGAGCCCTTCTCGCCTTTCTCCTTCTCCGTCAACTCCCGCTCGGCGGCCCGGAATTCGGGAGTCTCCTCGACATGGCGGTGGATGTACCAGGCGAGCCCCAGCACGAACAGCCCGACCAGGAACGGCACCCGCCAGCCCCAGGCCGCGAACGCGCTCTCGCCGGTGGTGGCGCCCACGACGAGGAACACCGTGTTGGCGCTCACCACACCGATGGGCACACCGAGTTGGACGAAGCTGCCGTAGACCCCGCGCTTGCCCTCGGGGGCGTACTCGGTGGCCAGCAGCATCGCACCGCCCCACTGGGCGCCCACGGCGACGCCCTGGGCGACGCGGAGGAGGACGAGCAGGATCGGAGCGGCGATCCCGATCGTCTCGTACGTGGGCAGGAGCCCGATGCCGGTGGTGGCCAGGCCCATCAGGGTGAGCGCCAGGACCAGCATCGGTTTGCGGCCCCGCTTGTCACCGAGGTGACCCGCGACGATGCCGCCGATGGGCCGGGCCAGGAAGCCGACGGCGAAGGTGGCGAACGCGGCGAGCACTCCGGCTGAGGAGCTGCCCGCCGGGAAGTAGAGATCGCCGAGGACGAGGGCCGCGGCGATGCCGAAGACGAAGTAGTCGTACCACTCCACGGCCGAGGCGAGCGCCGCTGCCGTGGCCACCTTGCGGTGCCCCTGGGGACGGGGCGGCGTGGCGGGGGTGGGGTCTTGGGGACGGGACGCGGAAGGAGCGGTGTCCATGGGTGCACACTCCGATGGGCGCGGGGACGTTCCGGGGAACATACTGACCGGACGGTATGGCGTCAACGGTCCTGCACGGTTGGGTTCGCGTGGTGGTTACACGTGTCCATTGCGGCGGGCGACGAGGACGGCCGCACGGCGGGTCCGGGCCGCTCATCGGGACGCGGCCCCGGGTGGGATGACCTAGAACACCACCAGCGCCCGGCCGCCCTTGCCCGCCAGCATGTTATCGAAGGCGGCCGGGATGCCCTCCAGGGCGATGTGTTCGGTGACCAGGGCGGAGAGGTCCAGACGGCCGGCCCTGATGTGGTCCGCGAGGAGCGGGAGGTCGCGGGCCGGGTCGGAGTCGCCGTAGACGCAGCCGGAGAGGGTGCGGCCCCAGTGGAAGAGTTCCAGGGCGTTGAAGGTGACCTGCTGGTCCTTGCCGCCGATGCCGACGACGGTGGTCCGGCCGCCGCGCCGGGTGGACTCCCAGGCCGTACGGATGGTCACCGCGCGGCCCACGCACTCCACGGCCACGTCGACGCCCTGCTTGCCGGTGAGGGCGCGGATCTCCCGGGCGGTGTTCTCGGAGGCGACCACGTACTCCGTGGCCCCGGCCGCCCGCGCCAACCCCTCCTTCTCCGGGGACACGTCCACGGCGACGACCGTCGAGGCCCCGGCGATCCGCGCGGCCTGGAGCGCCGCCAGCCCGACCCCGCCCACACCGAACACGGCGACGGTCTCTCCGGCTCGCACCCGAGCGGAGTTGTGGACGGCGCCGTAGCCGGTGAGGACCGCGCAGCCGAGCAGCGCCGCGTCCGTGAGAGGGATGCCGTCCGGCACGGGCAGCACACACGACTCCCGTACGACGGTCTCCTCCGCGAACGCGGCGACGTTCAGCCCCGGGTGCAGCTCACGGCCGTCCGCCGTGCGGGCGTACACATCGGCGGACCCGAGCAGCGCCTTCGCGCACAGCCACACCTCGCCCAGCGCGCAGGCGTGGCAACCGCCGCAGGAGGGCGCCCAGTTGAGGACGACGCCGTCGCCGGGCGAGACATGGGTGACGCCCTCGCCGACGGCCACGACGGTCCCCGCGCCCTCGTGCCCGAGCACCGCGGGGACCGGGACCCGCATGGTCCCGTCGGACAGCGACAGATCGGAGTGACAGACCCCGGCGGCGGCCAGCCGCACCCGGACCTGCCCGGGCCCGGGCTCGGGCAGCTCGATGTCGGTGACCTCCAACGGGGCCCCCACGGCGGGCAGTACGGCGGCGCGAACCACGTAGATCGCTCTCCTCGGATCAGAAGATCAGAACCGCGGGACTTGGTCTGATCAGAAACTGCGGGTACTCGCTACTTGCTCTGGTCAGAACTGCAGGGACTTGGTCTGGAGGTATTCGGTGAGGCCGTGGGCGCCGAGTTCGCGGCCCACGCCCGACTGCTTGTAACCGCCGAACGGGGCCAGCGGGTTGAAGCGTCCCCCGTTGATGTCGACCTGGCCGGTGTCCATACGGCGGGCGAAGGCGACCGCCTCTGCCTCCTCCCCCGCCCAGACGGCCCCGGCCAGCCCGTAGACCGTGCCGTTGGCGATCCGCAGGGCGTCCTCCTCGTCCTCGTACCGCAGGATCGCGAGGACCGGTCCGAAGATCTCCTCCTGGGCGATGGTCATCCCAGGTGTGACGTCGGCGAAGACGGTGGGGCTGACGAAGTACCCGCGCTCGCACGGGGCTTCGGGGCCGCCCGCGATCAGCCTGGCGCCCTCCGCGACACCCTTCTCGATATATCCCCGCACCCGGTCCCGCTGCTTGGCGCTCACCAGCGGGCCGAGCCGTTCGCCGTACTTGGCGGCGGCCTCGGCGGCCAGTTCGACCGCCTGGTCGTACTGGGAGGTGTGCACCAGCATGCGGGTCCAGGCGCTGCAGGTCTGGCCGGAGTTGGACATGACGTTGGCGACGCCGACGCCCACCGCCTTGGCGAGGTCGGCGCTCGGGAGGATGACGTTCGCGGACTTGCCGCCCAGCTCCAGGGCGACCTTCTTGACGGCGGCGCCCGCGGTCGCGGCGATGCTCCGGCCGACCGCCGTGGAGCCGGTGAAGGAGACCAGGTCGACACCGTCGTGCTCGGCGAGCGCCTGCCCTGCGACCGGCCCGAGCCCCGTGACCAGGTTGAACACCCCCGCCGGCACGCCCGCCCCGTGTACTGCCTCGGCGAAGAGCTGGGCGACGAGCGGGGTGTCCTCGGCGGGCTTCAACACGACCGTGCAGCCCGCGGCGAGCGCCGGGGCGACCTTGGCGACGATCTGGTGCAGCGGATAGTTCCAGGGCGTGATCGCGCCGACGACACCGACCGGCTCCTGATACACGGTCGAGTTGCCGACCTTCTCCTCGAAGGCATACGTCGCGGCCAACTCGGCGTACGAACCCGCCACCTTGACCGGCAGATCCGCGTGCACCTTCTGCGAGAACGGCAGCGGAGAGCCCAGCTCCGCCGTCACCGTCTCGGCGATCTCCTCCCGGCGGGCGGCGAGCGCGTCACGCAGGGCGCCGATCACCTCGCCCCGCTCGGCCGGGGGCGTCGCCGCCCAGCCCGGGAGCGCGGCACGGGCGGCGCGTACGGCGGCGTCCACGTCCTCGGCCGTGCCCGCCGGGACCGTTCCGATGACCTGCTCGTCGGCCGGATTCACGACCTCGATCGTGCCGCTCCCGACTGCGGGTCGCCACGCCCCGTCGATGTACATACCGTCGTGCGCCTTCATCACTACCGCCTCCCGACCGAGCCATGCCATCCGCCCCAAAAACTAGCCCTGATAGTTTTCCAATACCAGAGCTGTGTGCCTGCGGCGCTTGGGCGAGGGGGGTGGGGGCCGGGGATTGGGGGTGCTGCGGGGTGGAGTCGGGGGCCGGGTGGGCCGGGAGCCGAGGCCAGGTGGGCCGAAGCGGGGGCCGGGTGGGCCGGGGCTGAGGACGTAGCCCGGCCGGGCGGCGGCTGGGAGCGGCGGCAGTATCAGCCGCTCGGGTCAGAAGTCGGCCCTCGTGCGGTCGTCCACCCTGGCCACCGCCTCCTGGGCGAAAGCCCTCTTGTAGTCGGCGCGGATCTCCTCGATCTTCTTGTCGGTCGCCGCCGCGTCCGTCACCGGATACAGCAGGATCAGCTCGTACGACCGCTCCTTCTCGATGGTCCCGCTCGCGTCCCGCCACTGCCCGCGCCCCTCCTGCACGGTCAGCCCGTCCGGGAAACCGGGCGTCACCTCCTTGTCCACGAAGTCCATGAACTGCTCTTCGGTCACGGCGGGCCCGCCGTCCGGCCGCTCGGTGCCGAAGAGCAGCCGCGTCTCGACGTACGGCGTCCCCCGCGCCGGCGCGACCACCGCACCGGCGGAGGCGTCGTCGGCGAGCGTGGCGTACGCGGTCGGCGCCCCCACGGCGAGCAGACAGGTCGCCGCCGCGAGAGCGACCCGGGTACGGGTGAGACGCAAGGTCAAGGTGAAGGTCATGGCACCACCTCTAACGGCGTCACCGCCCCGCTGTCCGTCGGCCGCGCCGCGACCGGACCACGCGTGCGCCCATACGCCCCCGGTGCCCGCCGGAGCGCAATACCCTCCCCTGGCGCACCGGTTCACGCCGTGCGCGCGGGTGCCTGGGTGCATGCGGGCGTGCGGTGCGCCCGGGTGGCCGCAGGGGCATGTGGTGCGCGCGGACACCTTGCGTCGCCCTCGGGACAGCGGCCGGTCCCTCACCGCCCCACCCCGGCCCCGGATCAACGGCCCCCGGTTCCCGGCCCCTTGCTCCCCGTGAGGTGGGCGAAGACGACCACGTTGCTGGAGTAGCCCTTCCTCCGGTCGTACGCCCCGCCGCAGGTGATCAGTCGCAGCTCGGGGCGGTCGCGGGTGCCGTAGACCTTCTCGTCGGGGAAGCGGGACTTCTCGTACGTCCGTACGGCGTCGACCTTGTACACGGCGGTACGGCCGTCCGCGCGTCGGACCTCCACGATGCGGCCCCGCTTGATCATCTCCAGCGCGGCGAACACGGCGGGTCCCGTCCGGGTGTCCCGATGACCGACGACGACCGCCGTGCCGGGCCCACCGGGCGCGGGCCCCGCCGAGTACCAGCCGACCAGCTTCGGTTTGTCGTCCGGGGGCGCCGGAAGTCGCCCCTTGTCGTCGAGTCGGAGGCCCATGACCGGGGCCTTGATGCCGAGATACGGGATGACGAGGGTCTTGGGCGGGGAGGGCGGGAGTGTGGCCGGACGGTCGGGCGCGGCCGACTTCCGAGCAGGGGCGTCCGGCCTCTGGGCGGGGGCGCCAGGCTTCCGGGCGGTGGCGGACGGCTCGCCCGGGGGCGTGGACCCGCCACCGGCCGGGGCCGAACCGTTGGCCGGGGTGGTCGCCTTGTTCGCCGGCGCCGCCGACCCGTTCCCCGGTCCGGCCGACCCGCTCGCCGGAGCGGCCGAGCCACCGGCCGAACCACTGGCAGGCCCCGCCGACTCGGCGGCCGTTCCCGCCGCCCCGGCCTGCCCGGCCTGCCCGGCCTCAGCCGAGGGCGAGGCCCCGGTGGGTGTGGGCGCGGTCGGCGACGGCGTCGCCGGTGGGGGCGTGAAGTAGAGCGGCTCCGGGGCGCGCGATGCCCCCGCACCACGCGCCCCGGCGACGTCGAGCCGTTCCGCGCCCCGCCCCCAGTCGACATGGACGGCGCCCACCACCAGCACGACGGTCACCACGATCGTCCGGGTCAGGCGGTAGGCGCGCGTCCGGTACCAGGGCCTCGGGGCGCGTCTACGCGGCGCCATCGGTGCGGCGACGGCGCAGCCGCAGATAGGCCACCCCGCCGACCGCGGCGAGGCCCACGGCTGCCGCGCCGGCGACCGGCGAGAAGTCCTGGGTCATGGCGAGCCCGCCACCGCCGGCCGGAGGCGCTCCGAGGGCGGCGGTGACGAGCGGGCAGACGACGTTGAAGGTCTTGTACTTGCCCTCGCCCGGCTGCACCTCGTCGTCCGTGGTGATGGTCGGGGTCTCGTCGATGACGAAGGTCAACCTGTAGTCACCGTTGGGCAGTTGCGCCCTGCCCTCGGGCATCACGGGCGGGGTGTAGCCACGGCCGTTGGTGAGGGAGATGGAACCGGAGGCGACGGGCTCGACGCCCACGACCGGGGGCTCGTCGTCGATCCTCCAGTTGACCTTCCGGATGGTTTCGAAGTCGAAGGCGGCGAGGTAGAAGTCGCAGACCGTCGGCTGATTGCGCCTGTTGTCGAACGGGAAGCCCACCCTGTGGATCTTGACGTCGCCGTTCTCACCGACGGCGACGGCGGTCGGTGCCGTGATCAGGGCGGCTGCCGTGGCGGTGAGCGTCGCGAGGAGGGCGGCACTCGCGCGCACTCCGGCGCGGCGGGGGCGGGACGAGGTGGGCATGCGAGACCTCCGAGTCAGGTGATTGTCATACAAATCACGCTTTCATCTGACTCTCTGTCACGTCACCTGGCCCACAGAGGGAGCCGCGCCCGACGACCCGTCATATATCCCTCTTCCGGCTCAAGGAGGCCCCGGACCGGGAACCGCCACCCTCGACCGCCCCGTTCTCCGCACCGCCCCGCTCCGCCTCACCGCCCTTTTCCGTCTCACCGCCCTGCTCGGCCTTGTCGCCATTCCCCCGCCCCGGCCCCGGCCCGGCGGGCAGCCGCAGGGCCATCGCGGAGGACACCACGAGCAGCACACCGAGCATCACGAACGGCGCGGCCACCCCGGCGACACCCGCGACCAGACCCGCGCCGGCCGGCGCCCCGGCCTGGCCGAGCCGGTTGCCCGTCAGCCGCAGCGCGAGGGCGGTGGAACGAGCCTCGTCCGGGGCGGCGTGCACGACCGTCGTCATCGACAACGGCTGCCCGACCCCGAGACAGAACCCCAGCCCGGCGAGGATCAGGGCCAGCGCCCACACCGGCAGTGGCAGCGCGATCCCGGCGCAGAGCACCGCGCCCAGCAGACAGGTCCCCGTGAGGAGAGCGGTCCGGCCGAGCAACCGCAGCATCGGTGTCATCGCCAGCCGGCAGGCGATGGTGGCCGCCGCGCGCAGGCTCAGCAGAAGGCCGATGACCGAGGGCGCGATACCCCGGTCCTCACCGACCACTGGAAGGTACGCGGTGAGGATGTCGGTCGCCGACAGCACGGCGAGGCTGATGAAGATGCCGCCCGGTACGCCTCGGGTGCGCAGTATGCGGTGCACGGGAACCCGCTCGCCCCGCGCGGGACGCGGCCCCGGCTCGAACGGCCGCTCTATGCGCCACAACGAGGTGAAGGACACCGCCGCGCCCGCCCCGGCGACCACCAGCGCGAGCGCACTCGTACGCGCCATGTCCGGGCCCCCGATCAGCGCCCCCGCCGCGATCGGACCGACCAACTGCCCCAGCGAGGCACCGATGGTGAAATGACCGAAGTTCCGGTCATGCTCGTGCGGGGCGGACTGCCGGGCCACGATCGACTGGGCGCCGATCACGAAGGAGAGATGCCCGAGCCCCATCACCCCGCTCCACTCGGCCATCCCCACCAGCGACTCCGCCAGACCGCTCATGACGCAGCCGCCGACGATGAGGACGACACCGACGGGCAACAGGGGCGCACAGCGGCCATGATCGGTACGGCGCCCGAGCGGCACGGCCACGAACAGCGGGAGCAGGGCGTAGACCCCCGCGATCACACCGACCGCCCGCTCGTCCGCACCCAACGCTAGGGCCCGGTAGGAGACGGCGGGCCGGGCCATCGACACCGCCCCCTGCGCGAAGGCGAAGGCGATGACGAGACGAAGCAGCCAGCCGCGATTCCTGCCGGGCCTCACGGTGCGGGTCCTCCTTGGGCCGACGACAACTGACGGGTGACAGAGGTCGACTGACAGACGACGGATGACGGATGACGGATGACGGATGTCAACTGACAGTTTCCGACTGACGGATGTCAACTATCCACGGACGGATGACGGATAACAGATGACGACTATCAGCTGACAGATATCAGATGACGACATCTGTCAGCCAGTCACCGTCAGATGATCCCCATCAAAACCCCGGCGCCCAGAATCACCAGCGAAGTGAGCGCCGCCCACTTCACCACGAACCTGGTGTGGTCGCCGAACTCGACCTTCGCCATACCCACCAGCACATACACGGCGGGCACCAGCGGGCTGGACATGTGCAGGGGCTGGCCGACGAGGGAGGCGCGGGCGATCTCCAGCGGGGAGACGCCGTGGGCGGCGCCGGCCTCGGCGAGGACGGGGAGGACACCGAAGTAGAAGCCGTCGTTGGACATGAAGTACGTCAGCGGCAGGCTGAGGAAGCCGGTGACGAGGGCCATGTGGGGGCCCATGCCGGACGGGATGCCGTCGACGATCCACTTGGCCATCGAGTCGACCATGCCGGTGCCCTGGAGGACGCCGGTGAAGACGGCGGCGGCGAAGACCATGCCGGAGACGTTGAGGACGTTGTCGGCGTGGGCGGCGAGCCGGGCCTTCTGGTCGGGGATGTGCGGGAAGTTGACGGTCAGGGCCATCGCGGCGCCGAGCAGGAACAGCACCGGGATCGGCAGCCACTCCATGATCATGGCGGTGAGCAGCGAGACCGTGAGCAGCGCGTTGAACCAGTACAGCTTGGGCCGCAGGGTGGCCCGGTTGGGGTCGAGGCCCTGGAGGCGGACATCGTCCAGGTCATCGTCGTCGGCCGCGTTGTCGGCGTCCGTACCGGAGCCCGCGCCGCCGCCCGTGGTCTTCGTCGTAAGGACCTTGCCGTCGCCGGAGCCGGAGCCGGAGGCGCCCGCGCCGACCAGGACGGTCTCCTCGGACTCGGCCTTCTCGCCCTCGCCCTCGTCCTTGACGATCTTCTGCTGCTCCTGCTCCAGGACGTCGTCGAGGCTGAGCACACCGAGGCGCTTCCGCTCGCGCAGGCCGAGGAAGTAGGAGAGGACGATGACGAAGAGCAGGCCGACGGCGAGCGCCGGGATCATCGGGACGAAGATGTCGCCGGCGTCGAGCTTGAGCGCGGTGGCGGCGCGGGCGGTCGGGCCGCCCCAGGGCAGCGTGTTCATGACGCCGTTGGCGGTGGCGGCGACACCGGTCATCACCACGAGGCTCATCTTCAGGCGCTTGTACAGCGGGTACATCGCCGAGACCGTGATCATGAAGGTGGTGGAGCCGTCGCCGTCCAGCGAGACGATCGCGGCGAGCAGGGCTGTGCCGACGACGATGCGCAGCGGGTCGGCCTTGCAGAACTTGAGGATTCCTCGAACGATCGGGTCGAAGAGGCCGACGTCGATCATGACGCCGAAGTAGACGATGGCGAACATCAGCATCGCGGCGGTGGGCGCGAGATTGCCCACCCCCTCGATGACGTAGTCGCCGAGATGGGCACCCTTTCCGACGAACACGCAGAAGAGTGCCGGGATCAGTACGAGCGCCGCGATCGGCGACATCTTCTTCATCATGATCAGGACCAGGAAGGTCGCGATCATGGCGAAGCCGAGGATGGTCAACATGTGTGGATACCTAACGTTCGCCCTTGAACTCCCACCAGGGCACCGGCGGTGCGACGACGTTAGGTCGGCTCCACAATCCTTAACAAGGAGTTGACATGCGAGCAATAAGCGCAGAACTCCAGGTCACAGCGTTGCGCCTGCTCGCGACAGTTCCACGGGCACCCCATTCAGCACCGCGTTGCCGGACAGCGGGTCGAGCTGCGACCCGTCGAGGAGCTGGTTGACGTTGACTCCGGGGTCGATGGCGGCGTGGCCCAGACGGGTGCCGGGGCGGTCGTGTCCCCAGCCGTGCGGAAGGCTCACCACGCCCTGCCGGACGGTGTCGGTGACCTCGGCGGGGGCGGCGACCTCTCCCCCGGCGCCCTTGATCCGTACGGTGTCGCCGTCGGCCACTCCGAGGCGTCCCGCGTCGTCGGGGTGGATGTGGAGGGTGCAGCGGTTGGTGCCGCCGGTGAGGGCGGGGATGTTGTGGAGCCAGCTGTTGTTGGAGCGCAGATGCCGGCGGCCGATGAGGACCAGCCCCTCCGGGCGTTCCCGTAGGGCCTGCCGCAGCCTCGGCAGATCGTCGACGATCGGCTGCGGCAGCAGCTCCACCTTCCCGCTGACGGTCTTCAGCGGCTGCGGCAGCCGGGGCCGCAGCGGGCCGAGGTCGATGCCGTGCGGGTGGGCGAGCAGCTTGGCCAGGGTCAGGCCGTCCGGGTCGGCGCCGAAGCCCTCGCCGTAGGGGCCGAGGCGGAGCATCATGTCGAGCCGTCGCTCGGGGCCGCTCTCGCCTGTCAGCAGCCCGGCCAGTTCCTTCGGGTCGCGGCCGTGCACCGGCGAGTGGGCCTCCTTGACCGCCTTGCCGAGGGTCTGGCCGATGACCATGTCGTCGACGGCGGAGGGGTCGGCCCCGTGCATCCCGGTGGCGGCGAGGGTGAGCCGCGCGAGGATCTCGGTCTCGGGCATCCGGCCGTCCTCCAAGGGGACGGCGGCCCGGTTGTAGCGGACCTGGTTGCGTACGGCGAAGGCGTTGAACGCGAAGTCGAAGTGCGGGGTCTGGGAGGGCGGCGGCGGGGGCAGCACGACGTCGGCGTGACGGGCGGTCTCGCCCAGGTACGGGTCGACGCTGACCATGAAGTCCAGTGACCCGAGCGCCTTGTCGAGGCGGTCGCCGTCGGGCGCGGAGAGCACGGGGTTGGCGGCGACGGTGATGAGGGCCCGGATCGGGGTGCCCTCGGCGGTGGCGGTGTCGATCTCCTCGGCGAGCGCGGACAGCGGCAGTTCGCCCTTGGCCTCGGGGTGTCCGCTGACCCGGCTGCGCCAGCGTCCGAGGCCGAAGCCCCGGCCGGGTCCGGCGGGCCGGGGTGTCCTGTCGGTGGCGGAGTGCGGGAAGAGCGCGCCGCCGGGCCGGTCGAGATTGCCGGTGAGGACGTTGAGGACGTCGACGAGCCAGCTGGCGAGGGTGCCGTGCGGCACGGTGCAGCTGCCGATGCGGCCGTATACGGCGGCGGTGGGCGCGGCGGCCAGTTCGCGGGCCATGGCGCGGATCGTCCCGGCGTCGACATCGCAGGCGTCGGCGACGGCCTCGGGCGTGAACTCCCGTATGGCATCGGCGAGTTCTTCGACGCCCAGCACATGCGGGCCGAGCTTCCCGAGATCGACGAGCCCCTCCTCGTACAGCACATGCGCGAGGGCGGCGAGCAGGAGCCCATCGGTCCCGGGGCGGATGGCGACATGCCGGTCGGCGAGCTTGGCCGTACGGGTCAGCCGGGGGTCGACGACGGTGAGGGTGCCGCCGCGTGCCTTGAGGGCCTTGAGTTTGCCGGGGAAGTCGGGGGCGGTGCAGAGGCTGCCGTTGGACTCCAGGGGATTGGCGCCGAGGAGGAGGAGATGGTCGGTGCGGTCGAGGTCCGGTACGGGGATGGCGTGGGCGTCGCCGTAGAGGAGGCCGCTGGAGATGTGTTTGGGCATCTGGTCGACCGTGGAGGCGGTGAACAGGCTGCGGGTGCCGAGGCCGGCGAGGAGGACCGGCGGGTAGAGGGCGCCGGCCATGGTGTGGACGTTCGGGTTGCCGAGGACGACTCCGACGGCGTTCGGGCCGTGCGCCTCGACGACGGGCCGCAGCCCGGCGGCGACCGCGTCGAAGGCCTCCGCCCAGCTGGCCTCGCGCAGTTCCCCGTCCTTGCGGACCAGCGGTGTGCGCAGCCGGTCGGGGTCGCCGTCGGCCGCCCCGAAAGAGGCACCCTTGGGGCAGATGAACCCCTTGCTGAACACATCGTCCCGGTCGCCGCGCGCCTTGGTCACCCGGGTCCCCTCGATGGTGAGGGTGAGCCCACAGGTGGCCTCGCAGAGCGGACAGATCCGCAGGGCGGTGCGGGAGTCGGTGATGGCGGACACGGGTCCTCCCGGAGGGGGCGGCGACATTGACGCGGAGACGAGGCTGAGCATACCGACCGGTATGGAGGAAGGGGAGGGGGTACGTTCTCGACTCCGGGGGATGGGCAGCGCCCGATAGGGGCGCGGGGCTGTGTCGATTTGCGGCTCCGCCGCGTGGGCGCGACCAGCCACAACGCACCCGCACCCGCACCCGCACCCGCAAAACCCCCAACGGCGAGACCGAACCCCAGCCCTTCAATCCAGCACCCGTGCCAAATAAGCCCTCAACAACTCCCTCATCTCCTCGATGATCCGAGGATCTCCCTCCGGAGATACCCGAAAGGCCAGATGAACAAGGGTGTCAGCGGTCTCGACGGCGATAAGAAAGGTCCGGCGAAGGTCCTCGCCGGGCGCCCGTTCGATATACGCGGACAGCAGGTCCGAGAGCCGGTCCGCGACCCGGTGGTTCGGCTCCTGCCGCCGCCCCCCGACAGGAATCTGGTTGCCGAAGTCGACGAGGGCGAAGCCAGGAGTGTTGCGCTTCATGTCGAGGTACTCATCCAGGACGGCATCCATCGCGGTACGCCAGTCCCCGCCCCCGGAGTGCCGGAGGCGCTCGCCGACCCGCTCGGTGAACCGGTCGAGGTTGCGTTCGGCGAGGGCGTCGGCCATCGCGCGTTTGTTGCCGAAGAAGCGGTAGACGGAGCCGATGGGCACCCCGGCGCGCAGCGCCACCGCGCGGGTGCTCAGCGCGTCATAGCCCACCTCGTCGAGGAGGTCGGCGCAGGCGTCGAGGATTCTGGTCAGTCGTTCGGCACTGCGTCGCTGCACGGGGGCGCGGCGCAGGGAGGTCGCCTGGGACACGGGCTTCATGCATGCCTTTCCGCCGAGGGCCGATGAGCCTTCCGTTCATGTGTACGGCCGGTGCCGTCTCTCCCGCTCAGGGGTCGAACACGGCGGACCACGGACATGTGCGCATCCATGGCCTGCCGGGAGAGTAGGGCACCGCACTGACAAGACGGATGCGCTCCGGATCTGGTTCTCCCCACCCCCCGATGGCACCCGATCCGTCGATCTCCGGGCACCGGGTTGCCCTCTTGCACCCACCCCTCTCGAATCCTACGGTGAAGCATAGGAATGAGGCCGGCAAGGGACTGCGAGGGACCAGGCATGGGCGAGGACGCGCGGAAGACGGCCGAGGGGCTGTCGTACCTCTCCGGTTTCGGCAACGAACATGCCTCGGAGGCGCTCCCCGGCGCCCTGCCGCTCGGCCGGAACTCACCGCAGCGCGCCCCGCTGGGCCTGTACGCGGAGCAGCTCAGCGGCACCGCGTTCACCGAGCCGAGGGCGCACAACCGCCGCTCGTGGCTGTATCGCATCCGCCCCTCGGCCGCGCACCCCGCCTTCACCCGCACGGACAACGGCACCCTGCGCGCGGCCCCCTTCACCGAGACGGTCCCCGACCCCAACCGCCTCCGCTGGAACCCCCTCCCGGAGCCCGCCGAGGGCACCGACTTCCTGAGCGGTCTGTGGACCCTCGGCGGCAACGGCGATGTCACCCGGCGCACCGGTATGGCCGTGCACCTCTACCACGCGGACACCGACATGAAGCGTGTCTTCAGCGACGCCGACGGCGAGTTGCTGATCGTGCCCGAGCGAGGCGGTCTCCTCCTGCACACGGAGTTCGGACGGCTCCGCGCGGAGCCCGGCGAGGTCGCCCTGATCCCCCGGGGCGTCCGCTTCCGGGTCGAGCTTCTGGACACGGCGCCGAACGGCGAGCGGAGCCCGTTCGCCCGCGGCTATGTCTGCGAGAACTACGGTGCCCCCTTCCGCCTCCCCGACCTGGGCCCCATCGGCGCCAACGGCCTGGCGAACCCCCGCGACTTCCAAGCGCCCATGGCCGCGTACGAGGACGTGGAGGGCCCCGTCGAGGTCGTCAACAAGTTCTGCGGCAACCTCTGGACCGCCATATACGACCACTCCCCCCTCGACGTCGTCGCCTGGCACGGCAACCACACCCCGTACGTCTACGACCTGCGCCGTTTCAATGTCATCGGCACGATCTCGTACGACCATCCGGACCCGTCGATCTTCACGGTGCTGACGTCTCCGTCGGACACTCCGGGCCTGGCCGGGGTGGACTTCGTGGTGTTCGCGCCGCGCTGGCTGGTGGGCGAGGACACATTCCGGCCGCCGTACTTCCACCGGAATGTGATGAGCGAGTACATGGGGCTCATCGAGGGCGCGTACGACGCGAAGGCCTCCGGAGAGGGGGGCTTCGTGCCGGGCGGGGGCTCGCTGCACACCATGATGTCGGCGCACGGCCCGGACCGGGAGACGTTCGACAGGGCGAGCGCGGCCGAGCTGAGGCCCCAACGGATGGACGACGGGCTCGCGTTCATGTTCGAGACCAGGTGGCCGGTGGTCCTGACCGAGCAGGCGGCGCACGCCGATCACCTGCAACGGGGGTACGACGACGTATGGTCGGGCCTGCGCCGTCACTTCGACGCCCCGTTGCACTGAGAGCATGCCGCCGGGTACGGATAGAGCGGTGACCTCCTTCGCCCCCGACTCGATCGTCCTGAACCGCAAGCTGCCGCTCTGGTATCAGGTCTCGCAGTCCCTGCGCGCCTCGATACTGGGCCGGTCGCCACGGGACCCGCTGCGACTGCCGACCGAGGAGCAGTTGGCCGGGCACTACGGGGTGAGCGTGCTGACCATGCGGCAGGCGCTGAAGGAGCTGGAGGACGAGGGTCTGATCAGCCGGCACCGCAGGCGGGGCACGTTCATCGAGCCGGACGCGCGTCGCACCTCCCCGGTACGGCTGCTCGGTTCGGTGGACGCGATCGTGGCCCAGCAGTCCGGTATGACGACCGAGCTGCTGGAGCAGGGCAGCACCCCCCTCACGGGTGAACTCTCCGACTACTTCCCCGACTTGACGGAGGTGGCCACCTACCACCGCCTGCGCGGCGACGAGCGCACCGGTGAGCCCACCAACCACGCCCGCAACTACGTGCGCCCCGACCTGGCCGCACGCATCGACCGGGAGGATCTGCTCCGCTGGCCGATGACCAAGGTGCTGCGGGACGTGGTCGGCGTGGCCATCAGCCGGATCACCGACACGGTGGAGGCCCGCCTCGCCGACCCCGAGACGGCCCGGCTGCTCCGCGTCCCCCTCCTCAGCCCGATCCTGCACTACACGGGCGTGACGTACGCCGAGGACGGCCGCGTCCTGGACGTCGCGGTCATCCACTACCGCGGCGACCGCTTCTCGTTCACGGTCACGCTGGATGCGAACTGACGAGGTCGTACGATGCCCAGCGTGACGCACGACGACGCTCCGCCGCTCGCGGACCTCATGCCGTGGTCCGTCGCACCGCCACGGCTGGGCCGGGGGTGGCCGACGGCCCCCGACGCGGCATCCCTGAAGGCCCGCTGGGACGCCCTGATCAAGGCCGAGGGCCCGGACCGCGAAAGCCTGTTCGAGCCGACCCGCGCCCGCACCCTTCGCTCGGCGGTCGGCCAACTGCCGGGTCACTCCAGCGGCACCGGCCGTCTCTCCCACGAGTCGGGACCCTGCCCCGAGCCCGTACGCGTCCTCGCCGCCCCCTTCGACGAACAGTGGCTCATCCCCGACCACCGCCTGATCGACTCCGCCCGCCCCGAGCTGTGGCGAGTGGCGGACGAGCACCAGATCTTCGTGGTCGAGACGGCGACAGCCCCGCAGGACGACGGCCCCCACCTGCTCGCCACGTCCCGCTTCCCCCTCCTGCGCCCCGGCCGGGTACGCCCCCTGTACCGCCGCCCGGACGCCACCGAACCCAACCTCGCACCGGGCCTGCTCGACCACCTGAGCACCCGCCTCGGCCTGCCCGTCACCCCACCGGACGTCCTGGCCTGGACCCTGGCCACGATCCGCCCCACCCTGACCGTCCCCCTCACCGAGAACCCCGAACTCTGGTCCGATGGCGTAGAACTGGGCCACCGCCTCCTCTGGCTGCACCGCCGCCACGGCGACCGCCCCAAACTCCCGGGCGGCCGCCGCCCGTACGTCCGCGCCCCGCTCCCACCCCACCCCACGGAACTCCACTACGACCGCGAGGAGGAATGCCTCCTGATCGACGAGGGCCGCATCTCCCCCGTCCCCGCGGAGGCATGGGACGTCCACGTGGGAGGTGTCAGGGTCCTGGAGGCGTGGTTCGAGAGAAGGACGACGACACAGGGTGAACCGGGCACGCTGGAGGCGATGTGCCCGTCGACATGGCCGCAGGCCTGGACGTCGGAGCTGCTGGAGCTGATCACGGTCCTGGCGTTGCTGGCCGAACTGGGCCCGGCACAGGTGGAGTTGAAGGTGGGGAACGACATCACGACAGCCGACCTGCACCAGGCCGGCGTCCTCCCCGTACCGAACACGTCCCGCAAACCGGCCTCAGTCCTGAACCACCACGAGGAGGGCCCGGAGGGCCAGTTCGCACTTCTCTGAGAGGGCTGCGCTGCAGGCTTTCAGGGGCGCGAGGAACTGCGCGACCAGCCGCAACGAACCCGCAGCCGCCCCTCAAGAAGTCACCCCTACGGCGAGAACGAATCAATCACCCTCCCCACCATCCACTCAAAGGCAACCTCAAGATCAATCGGCCCCGAATCCTCAGCAAACGCCGCCGCCAGCCTCGGATACTCACCGGACGCGACCTGCCCCGCCAAATAAGCGGAGCGCACCGCGTTCTCCTCATCCGCCGACCAAGGCAACGACCGCACCCGCTCGGCGGTCGACAACTCATTCGCGACGTACGTGGTCACACACCCGTTCAACATCCCCAGCAACTGCATCTTCGTCCCGTACGACACCTCCAGCGGGTCCATGCAGACCATGCAGTGCTCCAGAAACCGCAGGGCGTTGGGGCTGAACCCGTACACCGGTGACATCAGCCGGATCAACCAGGGGTGCCGCCTCAGCAGGGCCCGCGTCTGGTGGGCCACCCGCCGCAGATCGGCCCGCCAATCCCCGGTGGGCTCCCAGTACTCCTGCTCACCGCTGACCGCGTCGAACATCAGCTCGTACAGGTCTTCCTTGCGCGGTACGTAGTTGTAGAGCGACATGGTCCCGCACCCGAGTTCGGCGGCCACATGGCGCATGGACACGGCGTCCAGGCCGCCCTCGTCGGCGAGTCGCGCCGCCGCCGCCGCGATGTCCGCGCGGCTGAACGCGGGCCGAGGCCCGCGTCCGGTGCGCTCGGGACGCGCCCAGATCACTTGGGGTACGGCCGGTCGGCCCGCCATCGATCATCACCTCGGCCACCATCCTAGTTACGTACACCGTACGTAATGCGCTATGGTCGACCCATGACTACTACGTACGCTGTACTTAGTGAGGGTCTGGAGAAGCGATTCGGGGAGGTCCACGCCGTACGCGGGCTGGATCTGGCCGTCGCGGAGGGCACGGTCGTCGGGATGCTCGGGCCGAACGGGGCGGGCAAGACGACGGCCGTACGGCTGCTGGCGACACTGCTGCGGCCGGACGCCGGGTCGGCGCGGATCGCGGGGCACGACCTGGTGCGGGAGCCGGGCGCCGTGCGACGCGTGATCGGGGTGACGGGGCAGTACGCGTCCGTCGACGGCGACCTCACGGGCCGGGAGAACCTGCGGCTGTTCGCCCGGCTGCACCGGGTCCGGGACTCGGCGGCCCGCGCGGCCGACCTGCTGGGCCGCTTCGGGCTGACCGAGGCCGCCGACCGCGCGGTCTCCACGTACTCGGGCGGGATGCGCCGCCGTCTCGACCTGGCGGCGAGTCTCATCCGGCGTCCGGCGGTGCTGTTCCTCGACGAGCCGACGACCGGACTGGACCCGGTGAGCCGCAATCAGATCTGGGACGCCGTACGGGCGCTGAAGAGGGAGGGGACGACGGTGCTGTTGACGACGCAGTATCTGGAGGAGGCCGATCAACTGGCCGATCACATCGTGCTGGTGGACCGGGGGCAGGTCGCGCACAGTGGTTCGCCGCCGCAGCTGAAGGCCCTCGTCGGGGCGTACGCGGAGGTCGTCGTCGCGCACGCGGACGCGATGACGAGGGCGGCCGGGGTACTCGATCAGCTCACGGGTGCGGAGCCCTCGTTCGACCATGAGCGGCATGCGGTGGGCGCGGTGGCCGTCGATCCGACGCTCACCCTGCCCCGACTGGTCCGCGAACTCGACGTGGCGGGTGTGCCGTTGCTCGACGCGAGCCTGCGGCCTCCGACGCTGGACGATGTGTTCCTGCGGCTGACGGCGGGTCCGGACTCCGGCACTACAGCGGGCGCCCCTGCCCGTGTCGCGGGCTCCCCCGCCGCCGAGGAGCGTGCGGCATGAGCGCGGCGACGACGACCGCCACCGCCACCGCGACGGGGAAGGCGTTCGACCTGGCCTACGACGGTTCGGCGATGCTCGGCCGGCAGTTGCGGCGGGCGCGGAACAATCCGGGGCTGGTGATCCTCTCCCAGACCATGCCGATCTCGATGCTGCTGTTCTTCGGGTATGTGTTCGGCAGCGCGCTGGCTGTGCCGGGGGAGGCGTATCGGTCGTTCCTGGTGCCCGGGTTGCTGGTGGCGACGGCCGCCGGTGGCGTGATGACGGGGATGTTCCAGGCGGCGCAGGACACGCATCGGGGTGTGATGGACCGGTTCCGTTCGCTGCCGATGAGCCGGGCGGCGGTGCCGCTGGGGCAGGCGCTGGCGGATGTGGTGGTCACGGCGGCCGGGACGGTGCCGTTCCTGCTGGTCGGGCTCGCGGTGGGCTGGCGGATCGAGGGGAGCGCGCTCGGCGCGGTGGGCGCGTTCGAGCTGTTGCTGCTGTTCCGCTTCGCGTGCGTGTGCGTCGGGATGTTCCTCGGGATGCTCACCCGGAACGAGGAGGCGGCCGGTCAGTTGGGCGGTGCGACGTTTCTGCTGCCGCTGTTGTCGAACGCGTACATCCCGACGGACGGGCTGCCCGGCTGGCTGCGCACGGTGGCCGAGTGGAATCCGATCAGCGCGGTGACGACCGCGTTGCGTGATCTCTTCGGCAACGCGCCGGTGCCCCAGGACGCGGCCTGGCCGGTAACGCATCCGGTCGCGGGCTCGCTGGCGTGGTGCGCGCTGCTGATCGCGGTGTTCCTGCCGCTGGCCGTACGGCGGTACGCGCGCGGCGCGGGCTGACGGGCCGAGTCGGGGTTCGGGTGCCCGCGACGGGGGTGTGGGCGTCCGGAGGGGGGAGCGAGGAGGGGGGTGGGTGCCCGCGCTCGGGGAGCGCACCGGGTCGCGACCGTGGCCGCTGGGGATGACGGCCTGCGGGGTCGCGGCGTGGCGCCGGGGCGGTGTGATCGCCTGAGCGCGGGCTTCCTGCTGTAAAGCCTTGTGCTTGCTGCTGTAAAGCCTGTGGGGCCCTGGTCTAGCGACTGCCGAAGAGCGAGCGGCGCAGACGCTTCAGTGGTGCGAACAGCGAGACCCGGCCGACGCGCGTGTCCTTGCCGCCGCGACGCTCGTGCGGGGAGCGCGCCGTTATCTCGCGCATCAGCGAGGTGGCCTCGGCCGTCTCGCGCTGCGGCACGGCGGGGCCGCTCAGCACCGAGAGATGGCGGTCGAGGCGCGAACTGGTCGCCTGGCTCCCGCAGGTGATCGCAGGGACTCGCGCCCTGCGCACTGTTATCTGTTCCATGTCACTCCCCACCCGTACGAGTCCACCCGGCCCGGGCAGCGTAACCATATCGCCCCGTTGGAGCACTCGTGTATCCCGCTCTCGGTATATCCCTTCCCTGTAACAGGGTTGTTGATTACTCTCCGAATCCGACCGATTCCAGGGCGAGTTGGACAACTGGCTGGCTGGTGGGCTGTGGTGATCCCCCGTCGGGTTCGACCGTCACGGCGAGTGATGTCGCATCGTCGTTCAATCCGCTCGTGACCAAGGGCGTGTCGCCGTCGAACAGACCGAGGGAGCGCGGTTGCACGTCGGGGCGCATGAGCCAGAGCTGATGCACCCGGCCGTTCGGGAGGTCCTCGAATCCGCTGAGGGTCACGATCGCGCTCCCCTCCTCCGCGGAAGCGATCACTCCGATTCCATTGCCCCGGGAGTCCCGCTCGGCGGTCGCCTCGGCGTCCGGCGCGCTGAGAACGTGGGCGATCTCACGTGACTGCGCGCGCTCGGCGTTGAGCTGATCCTGTGTCCGATCGGCCTGTACGGCGAAGAGGGAGGCCACGACGAGCGCGGCGGCGGCCGTCGCGGTGGCCAGCGGGGCGAACAAAGAGCGCATACGGGGCGCACGGGTGCGTGCCCTCGGCGGCGGCTGCGTCCCCCACACATGGGCGGGCAGATGCGGGGCCCGCGCCCGCTGGACGTCCCAGTTCTGGCTCTCCTGGGGGATGTTGCGTACGGCGGCGAAGACCCGGTCGCGCATCGCGGCCGGCGCCGGGGCGGCCGTGGACCAGGCGAGGCGCACGGCGTCCTCGGAGAGGGCGCGCACCTCGGCCGGACAGCGGTCGCAGCGCTCCAGATGCTTCTCGAACCGGCGTCGCTCGTCGCCCTCCAGGGCGTCGAGGGCGTAGGGGGCGGCGAGCGAGTGCGGGTCCTCACGACGGAACAGACTCATCGGGCGCCCCCTCGCCCGTGGCCGGTCTGCGCGACGTTCATGCGACTCCTCCCAGACATTCGCGCAGCCGTGTGAGTCCGTCGCGCATACGGGTCTTGACCGTGCCGAGCGGTAAGGAGAGCCGCTCGGCCACTTCTCGGTAGGTGTAGCCGTCGTAGTAGGCGAGGGTGACGGACTCCCTCTGGAGGGTGGTGAGCTTCTCCAGGCAGTGGCGCACCCACTGGCGTTCGAGTCCGGCCTCGACCTCCTCGGCGACCTGGTCGAACGCGGGGTGGTGGGCCTTGTAGCCCTCGCGCTGTTCGCGTTCGGTGGCGGCGCGGGCGCTGCGCACCCGGTCGACCGCGCGCCGGTGGGCGAGGGTGAGTATCCAGGACAGGGCGCTGCCCCGGTTCGGGTCGAAGCGGCCCGCGGAACGCCAGAGTTCGAGCAGCACTTCCTGGGCCACCTCCTCCGACTGGGCGGGGTCCCGTACGACTCGGCGCACCAGCCCGAACACGGGGCCGGACACCAGTGCGTACAGTTCCTCGAACGCCCGCTGGTCACCCCCGGCCACATGGACCAGAAGTTTGTCCGCGTCCACTCTCGCTCCCTCGCCTCCCGCTGAGCACGGCCATCCCCGCGCGTAAGGCATTCGCAACGAACCCACCTCCGGATGGGGTTACGGATCAGCCTGCCCAAAACGCGGGTCGTCCGTCGATGAATCCGCCTCGGTCGGATGGCATCGATCTCGCATCAGACGCACAACCGGCCCACAACAGGCCCGAATCGGACGCTCACCGGGCCCTCAGGGGCTCCTCAGGGACTCGGCGGCGGGGCCTCGCTCAGGAATTCGATCAACGAATCGCGGTCTCCACTGAAACAACCCTCCAAACGCTCCGTAAGAACGTTTGGGATTCGACCAATCCACCCTGCCGATCGCTCCGAATGGCGTTCGTCAGGCAAGTTGGGACAGAGGACGGACGGCATGACACCTACTTCCAGGAGCGGCGCGGGGCGCAGGAGCATCGCGACCCTCATCTGTGGTTCGCTGGCCGCCGGAGGGCTCGCAGCCGCCGGCGTGACCGCGCTGGAACCGGGGGCGGCCTCCGCCTCCAGCCACCGCGAGGCCCCGCTGATCTCGGGGCAGCCCCAGTTCGACAACACCGACGTGTACGCGTTCGTCAGCCCGGACAAGCCGGACACGACGACGATCGTGGCCAACTGGATTCCGATGGAGGAGCCCGCGGGCGGCCCGAACTTCTTCACGTTCGCCGAGGACGCCCAGTACGACATCCGGCTCGACCAGGACGGCGACGCGCAGGAAGACCTCATCTTCCGCTACACGTTCGAGACGAAGACGAAGAACGACAAGACGTTCCTCTACAACACGGGCGTCGTGGAGAGCCTCGACGACCCCGACCTCAACATCACGCAGACGTACGACATCGAGCTGATCAAGCTGAAGAACCGCAGCGCGGTGTCGAAGACGAAGCTCGCCGACGACGTGTGGGTGGCCCCCTCCAACGTCGGCAAGGCGTCCATGCCGAACTTCAAGAAGCTGCGCGACGAGGCCGTGTACGAGACCGCGAGCGGCGTGACGACGTTCGCCGGCCAGGCCGACGACCCGTTCTTCCTGGACCTGCGCGTCTTCGACCTGCTGTACGGCGGTGACCTCTCCGAGGTCGGCCGGGACACCCTCAAGCAGTACAACGTCAACTCGATCGCCCTGCAGGTGCCGAGCGAGGCCATCGTCGAGTCCAAGGACCAGCCGATCGTCGGCATCTGGTCGACGACCCAGCGCAAGGGCGCGGGCGGCAAGTTCCACCAGGTCTCGCGTCTCGGTATGCCGCTGGTGAACGAGGTCGTCAACCCGATCAAGGACAAGGACACCTTCAACGCGTCCTCGCCCGTCGACGACGCCCAGTTCCTCAACAACGTCACCGAGCCCGAGCTGCCCAAGCTGATCGAGGCGATCTACAAGATCCCCGCGCCGGACACCCCGCGCAACGACCTCGTCGACGTCTTCCTCAAGGGCGTCGAGGGCCTCAACCAGCCGCCGCACGTGACCCCGTCCGAGCAGCTGAGGCTCAACACCTCCATCGAGCCGACCAAGAAGCCCAAGCGGCTCGGTGTCCTCGACGGTGACAACCAGGGCTTCCCGAACGGCCGCCGCCTCACCGACGACGTGATCGACATCGCGCTCCAGGTCGTCGAGGGCGAGCTGGTCGGGGCCAAGAACGACCTGGGCGACGCGGTCGACAAGAACGACAAGAAGTTCGGCAAGAAGTTCCCGTACGTGGGTCTGCCGACCGCCGGTTCGCGGGGCAAGACCGTCAAGGGCAACACCACGAACAACGTGCGCAGCGCCCTCGGTACCGGTGTCACCGAGTCCGGGATGGACGACACCACGCTGATCGCCGCCTCGGCGGGCGCCGGAGCCGCCGGTGTCCTGCTGCTCGGCACGGGTCTGATGTGGTGGCGCCGCCGGATCAACCGGCCGTACTACTAGGCCGAACCCGGCCTGTGAGGCCCGACG
Organism: Streptomyces sp. NPDC002643; assembly: GCF_053592555.1. Taxonomy (NCBI): domain Bacteria; kingdom Bacillati; phylum Actinomycetota; class Actinomycetes; order Kitasatosporales; family Streptomycetaceae; genus Streptomyces; species Streptomyces sp. NPDC002643. The sequence goes on along the minus strand of NZ_JBSFVY010000001.1, from coordinate 161,915 downwards.
GACCGGGCCCGTCCCCATGGGGCCCGGTCCACACAGACGGGCGCGGCCCGCTCGTATCCATCCCCCACGGCGCGGGCCGCGCCTCACATCCCATCACAACCCCGGTGCTGTGCGAGCGACTTGAGGAGAAGGCATGTCCCCGCGTACGAACGAGAGCGCGCCGGAGAGCCGACCTCCCCAAGGGGCTGCCACCGATGTCGACGGACCCGAGGTGACCGAAGCCGGGGCCAGTGCCGGTGCCAGTACCAGTACCAGTACCGGTGCCGGGGTCAAGGCCGGGGCCGAGGCCGGTGCCGGGGCCGAGGTGGTCGCCGAATCCGGGCAGGGCACGGTTGAGTCCAGGGCCGGGGCCTGCCCCGGGTCTTCGCCCGAAGCCGCGCCCGGCCGTGCTTCCGAGTCGGTTCAGCGGCGGCTGTTGCGGCTCACCGCGTGTGCGGCGGCGCTGGCCGTGGCCTTCACCGGGTTCGCGATCGCGCTCGGCTCCCAGGACGACGACCCGGCGACCATGGCCGTCTCCACCTCCCCCGGGGTCTCGGCCGCACAACTCGCCGGCGGGGATCTGGACACCACCGTCAAGGCGCTGCAGGCCCACCTCAAGGAACAGCCCAAGGACTTCGGCTCCTGGTCGACGCTGGGACTCGCCTATGTCGAGCAGGCCCGCACCTCCGGTGACTCCTCCCGCTACCCGCAGGCCGAGAAGGCACTGGAACGCTCACTGGAGCTACGGCCCGACAACGACCCGGCGCTCGCGGGCCTCGCCGCACTCGCCGCCGCCCGGCACGAGTTCAAGGACGCCCTGCGGTACGCGGACCAGGCGCTCGAACAGAACCCGTACAGCGAACGCGCGCTGTGCTCCCGTATCGACGCCCTCGTCGAACTCGGCCGCTACGACGACGCGTTGAAGGCGGCCCAGCTCGCCGACACCCGCCGCCCCGGCATCCCCGTCTTCACCCGCTACGCCTACGTGTACGAGCTGCGCGGCGATGTGAAGACCGCCCGCCGGGTCCTGGAGCAAGCGCTCAAGTCGGCGGCCACGCGCGGCGACATCGCCTACGTGGCCACCCAGCTCGGCCAACTCGCCTTCAGGCAGGGCGACTTCAAGACCGCCCTCGACCACTACGCCCGCGCGCTCGGCGCCGACGACACCTACCTGCCCGCGCAGGAGGGCCGCGCCCGCGCCCTGGCGGCGAGCGGTGACACCGCCGAGGCGATCAAGGGCCTGGAGCAGGTCGTGGCCGCGTATCCGCTGCCGGGCCCGCTGGTGGCGCTCGGCGAGCTGTACGAGGCGAAGGGCGACAAGACGGCGGCCGGCGAACAGTACGCGCTGGTCAACGCCTGGACCGACATCGCCCGCGCCAACGGCGTCAACGCCGACCTCGACACCGCGATGGCCGCCGCCGACCACGGCGACAGGAAGGCCGCGCTGAAGGCGGCCGAGGACGAGTGGAAGCGCCGCGAGACGGTCCACACGGCGGACGCCCTCGCCTGGGCCCTGCACGTCAACGGCCGCGACGAGGAGGCCCTGCCGTACGCCCGCCGCGCCACGGCCACCGGCTACCAGGACGCGGCCTTCCTCTACCACCAGGGCATGGTCGAGCACGCCACCGGCGACGAGAAGGCCGCCGAGACCTCGCTGAAGAAGGCGCTCGACCTGAACCCCGGCTTCTCCCCGCTCGGGGCCGCGAACGCCCGTACGACTCTCAAGTCTCTGGAGGCCAAGTGACGTCCCGTCGGCGCCTGTTCGCCTCCTGCGCGGCGGTCTTCACGGCCGCCTGCACCCTCGTCCTCGTCCCCACCGGGACCGCGAGCGCGCACCCGCTCGGCAACTTCACCGTCAACCGGTACGACGGCCTCGTCGCCGCCCCCGACCAGCTGAAGATGTTCCACGTCGAGGACCTCGCGGAGATCCCGGCGACCCAGGCGGGCCCCGCCATCGAGCGTCAGGGCAGGGACGGCTGGGCGCGGGAGCGGTGCGAGACGGCCGCCGCCGACACCGAGGTCACCGTCGACGGACGTACCGTCGAGATCGCGCTCACCTCCAGCCGCGCGGAGAAGCGGCCGGGGCAGGCGGGGCTGAAGACCCTGCGCGTGGAGTGCCGGATGACGGCCCCGCTGCCGGACCGGGCGGCCGACGTACGCTTCCACGCCGCCGTGGACTCCGGGCCCGGCTGGCGCGAGGTCACCGCGCGGGGCGACCGGATGACGCTCACCGGGTCGGACGTACCCGAGGAGTCGGTGTCGAGGCAACTGACCGACTACCCCGAGGAGTTGCTCCAGTCGCCGGAGGACACGGCGTCGGCCTCCCTCCAAGTCCGGCCGGGCGGGCCCGCGTTGGCGGACGAAGAGAGCGACGCGCCCGGCGCCGGCATCCTGCCCCGGGGCGCGGACCGCTGGACACGGGCGCTGGACGACCTGGTCTCCAGCCGCGACCTCACCGTCGGCTTCGGCGTGCTCGCCTTCGGTATCGCCATGTTCCTGGGCGCCATGCACGCCCTCGGCCCGGGCCACGGCAAGACCCTGATGGCCGCGACCGCCGCCGCCCGCGACCGGGCGCGGATGCGGGACGTGCTCCCCATGGCCGCGTCGGTGACCGTCACCCACACCCTGGGTGTGATCGCCCTCGGCCTGCTGGTCCTGGCCGGCTCGGCCGCCGCCCCGGCGGTCATCACCTGGCTCGGCATCGCCAGCGGCCTCTTCGTCCTGGCGGCGGGCGTGACCCTGGCCCGCAAGGCCTGGCTGAACCGCAAGCTCGCGCTGATGCAGGAGCGTGGCCATGACCATTCGCACGACCACGACCACGACCACGAGCACAGCCACGGCCACGGCCACGGCCACGGCCACGAGCACCACCACCACGAGCACGGTCATGCGGACGGGCACACGCACTCCCATGCTCCCGAGCCCAAGCGTGAACTCGTCCTGGCCAACGCCCAGGCGCACACCGGCACACAGGCGCACGCCCACACACCCGGCGAAACCCACACGCATGAGGACGCCCCCGCCAAGGCCGCCAAGGGGCACACACACGCGCACGACCACACCCATGACCACGACGCCGGCCACACCCACGACCACAGCCACTCCCACTCCCACGCCCCCTCCGCCAAGAAGTCCCTCTTCGGTGGTGGCATCACCCACACCCACGGCGGCTTCACCCACACCCACCCCACCGCGCCCACCCTGCGCGGCACGATCCTGCTCGGTTTCGCGGGCGGCATGGTGCCCAGCCCCTCCGCCGTGGTCGTGCTCGTGGGCGCGGCGGCGATGGGGAAGGCGTGGTTCGGTCTGCTGCTCGTCGTCGCGTACGGCGTGGGCCTGGCGCTGACGCTGACGGCGGCCGGATATGCCGTGGTGAAGGCGGGCGGCTGGGTGACCCGGGTGCTGGACAGGGGCCAGGGCCGGCTGGCGGGGCCGACGGCGGCACTGGCCCGTAGGACCGTGCCGTTGGCGTCGGCGTCGCTGGTCGTCGCGCTGGGGGCCGGTTTGGTCCTCAGGGGGGTCGCGTCCGCGATCGGCTGAGCTACTTTTGGGAAGAATTCGCACGGAGTGGAGATTTCAGGCGGATGCGCGAGACGGGGGGCGACCCGTGTCCGAAGAACCGGGCAGTGAACGTGTGATCGCGGGCCGCTACCGCCTGCTGACCCCGCTGGGCGAGGGCGGCATGGGCACGGTGTGGCGGGCCCGCGACGAGGTGCTGCACCGTGAGGTCGCCGTCAAGGAGGTGCGGGCGCCCGCCGGGATCGCGTCGTCCGACGTGGAGCGGATGTACGCCCGGCTGGAGCGGGAGGCATGGGCCGCGGCCCGGGTCGCCAACCGCAATGTCGTCACGGTGTACGACGTGGCCATGGAGGACGGCCGCCCCTGGATCGTGATGGAGCTGGTGCGCGGTCTGTCGCTGGCCGACCTGCTGGACGCCGAGGGTCCGCTCAGCCCGCAGCGGAGCGCGCAGATCGGCGCCGAGGTGCTGGCCGCGCTGCGGGCCGCGCACGGGGCGGGGGTGCTGCACCGGGATGTGAAACCGGCCAACGTGCTGATGTCGAACGACGGCCGGGTCGTGCTCACCGACTTCGGGATCGCCTCGGTGGAGGGCAGCTCCGCGCTGACCATGACCGGCGAGGTCATCGGCTCCCCGGAGTTCCTGGCCCCGGAGCGGGCGCTCGGCCGCGCCTTCGGCCCCGAGTCGGATCTGTGGTCGCTCGGGGTGCTGCTGTACGCGGCGGTCGAGGGCAACTCCCCCTTCCGGCAGAACACTCCGCTGAGCACCCTGCGCGCGGTCGTGGACGAGGAGCTTCCGGCGCCGCGCCGGGCGGGCCCGCTGGCCCCGGTGATCGAGGGGCTGTTGCGCAAGGACCCGGCCGAGCGGATCTCCGCCGAGCGGGCCGAGCGGGATCTGCGGGTCATCGGGGCGGGCGGCACCGTACGCGCGGACACGGCACCCTCGGCGCCGTACACCCCGACGGTGGCCACGCACCCCACGCCGGCTCCCACGCCGGACCCGATGCCGCCCCGGGGCTCGCACCGGTTCGGGCCGCCGCCCGCCCCGTACGCGGCCCCGGCCGCCGCCTCGACGCAGCCCTCGGCCGTCCCCGCTGGGGAACCGGACCGCAACCGCCGTGCGTTGGTCTTCCTGATCGCCGGTATCGCGGCGATCGCCTTCGCCATCGCGGGCCTGACGTACGCCCTGGTCAACAACGGCGGAGACGGCAACAACCCCACCAACAGCTCGGGCACGGTCGGCGGCGCCGACGGCGGTACGGAGAACGGGAGTTCGGGCGGCGGTGACGGCGACGGCGGTACGGGCAGCGGGAACGCCGATGGCACCGGCAACGGGTCGCCGGACACGCCCGGTGCGAATGGTTCGCCGGGCGACGACGGCGGCGCCACGAGCAAGCCGCCCGAGCAGTCGGTGCGGGTGACGGTCACCGGCGCCAACACCGACTACGCCGGGGCCTGTCCGCCCTCGCGTGAGGACGGGCCGGCGTTCACGGCGACGTTCACGGCGACGTTCACCGTGGGCAGCGTGCCCGTGGAGGTGTCGTACCGCTGGGTGACGAAGAGCGGTCAGGGCTCGGACGAGACATGGAAGACGCTGTCGTTCCCGGCGGGCTCGGGGCAGACCGAGCAGGACCGGGTGGTCGTCACCACCGAGCAGTCGTCGGGGACGTACGAGGACGAGATCAGCGTCGAGGTCCGGGGCCCGGTGGACGTCACGTCCAACTCCGTGCCGTTCTCGGTGACCTGCGAGGGGGAGGCCCCGACCACGGGCGGGACCTCCCCCTCGGACTCCGAGAACCCCGAGAACCCCGAGAACCCCGACTACGAGAGCGAGATCGAGGACTAGGACCAGGACTCAGCGTCCCCGGTGCTCAGGCCGCGTTCCTGAGCACCGGCAGATAGCCGCCCGACTGCCCGGCGGCCTTCGGGTGGTACGACTCGCCGATGTCGAGCAGGTTGAGGCCGTGCAGCCAGGCGCTGCCCGAGCACAGTTCGTGCCCGGTGAAGGCGGGGACGACATCGGCGAAGGTGAAGCCGTGGTCGGCGGCCCGCTTGGCGATGGCGGTATTGAGGTAGTCGGCCGCGTTGTTGATCGCGGACCGCTTGGTCTGGGACAGCCCGGCGCAGATGCCGCCGAGTTTGTAGAAGCGCGGGTAGCCGAGGACGACCACATGGGCGGCGGGGGCCCTGGAGCTGATCGTCGAGTAGACGGTGTCGAGTTGGCCGGGCAGCGTCGAGTCGACGTACGCCTTGGCGGTGTTGATGCGGGAGACACAGGCGCTGTCGGACTGCAGGACGCAGGTGCTCATGACATCGCCGAAGCCGGCGTCGTTGCCCCCGATGGTGAGGGAGACCAGACCGGTGTTCGAGCCGAGCGGGCCGAGCTGGTTGGCGAGAACATCACCCGTTCGGGCGCCCGAGCAGGCGGTGAAGTCGAAGGACGACGGGGAGTTGGCGGCGGCCCAGAGGTAGGGATACGCCTTGGTGGAGCGCTTGCAGGTGCCGCTGGAGGAGAGGTAGCCGCCGGCGCCGACACCGGAGGAGTAGGAGTCGCCCAGGGCGACATAGCCGGTCGGAGCCGCCCGTTCGGACGCCTGCGCCTGCGTGGCCCCGGTGAGGGCGGCGCAGGCGGCGAGGAGGAGTGAGGTCGCGAATACCGCAAGTCGGGAACGTCTCATGGAACCTCCCTTTAGCAGGATCTCTGCCTCGACTGTCGTAGCAACTACGCGTGTTGATCGGAAGTGTCCATGTCAATACTTTCCCGTCCGCACGCGAACGTACCCACCGCGTTCACCCCGCGTTCGATTTCAGGCGTGTGACATAAACATGACAACCCCTCAACTCTCTTGAGCTACCAGGGGAGTTCGCTCAGTCTGCTGTACAGCCGTGAGCGGAACGCGACGCTCCCGGTTGTGAGTGCGATCCCGCACACACCCCCCACAGACGCGCGCCCCCACCCGGGCGCGCGCCGCCAATGAGGAGGACTCCCTCGTAATGGCACACCTGCGTAGCAAGAAGATCCGCGCCGCCGCCGTCACCACCGTCGCGACGGCCGCCCTGCTCGGCGGTCTCACCGCGCTCCCCGCCCAGGCCGCCCCGGCCGAGGGCAAGGTACTCGCGGCCGACTCCCCCACCGCGATCAAGGACAGCTACATCGTCACGCTCAAGAAGACCGCCGGTCTCAAGGCCGCGTCGAGCGAGGGCAAGGGCCTGATCACGGAGTACGGCGGCACGGTGAAGCGGACGTTCAAGTCCGCGCTCAACGGCTACTCCGCCGAGCTCTCCGCCGCCGAGGCGAGGAGACTGGCCGCCGACCCGGCGGTCGCCTCCGTCGAGCAGAACCAGGTGTTCACCGCCGACGCGACCCAGACCAACGCCCCGTGGGGCCTCGACCGCTCCGACCAGGCGTCCCTGCCGCTCTCCGGCACCTACACATACCCCGACACTGCGGGCAGCGGCGTCACCGCGTACGTCATCGACACCGGTGTGCGCATCTCGCACTCCCAGTTCGGCGGCCGGGCGGTCAACGGCTACGACGCCGTCGACGGCGACACCGTGGCGCAGGACGGCAACGGCCACGGCACGCATGTGGCGTCCACCATCGCCGGCTCGACCTACGGCATCGCCAAGTCGGCCAAGATCGTCGCCGTCCGTGTGCTGAACAACTCCGGCTCGGGCACCACCGCCGGTGTCGTCGCGGGCATCGACTGGGTGACGGCCAACCACAGCGGCCCCTCGGTCGCCAACATGTCCCTCGGCGGCGGCGCCTCCACCGCCCTCGACACGGCCGTGGCGAACTCCATAGCCAGCGGGGTGACCTACGCGGTCGCGGCCGGCAACAGCAGCGCCAACGCCTCCTCGTACTCCCCGGCCCGGGTCGCCTCGGCGATCACGGTCGGCGCGACCACCAGCGCGGACGCCAGGGCCAGCTACTCGAACTACGGCTCCATTCTGGACATCTTCGCGCCGGGCTCCTCGATCACGGCCGGCTGGTACACCAGCGACACCGCGACCAACACCATCTCGGGCACCTCGATGGCCACCCCGCATGTCGCGGGCGCCGCGGCCGTCTACCTGGCCGGTCACACCTCGGCCACCCCGGCCCAGGTCGCCTCGGCGCTGACCGCCGGCGCGGTCACCGGCAAGGTCACCAGCCCGGGCACCGGCTCCCCGAACCGTCTGCTCCAGCTCGTCCCGTGACCGCGGACGCAACGCACGACAACGGCGGGTCGGTCACCAACTGACCCGCTCTGAACAGGAGTTCCCCGGAGGCGCACCCCGCCTCCGGGGACTTCTCGTATACGCGCCTTCGCAAAGGCATGGGCAATCCTTTGCCCTCGCATGGCGAACGCGCGGGGCCCGTTCCGCATCTTGACTGCCCCGCTCACCCTGAGCGAGGCTGAAGCCCGGCATCCGGCGCTTCGGGGGGCAAAGTCGCCAATGCAGACCTTACGTATCAAGCCACATGTCGAACGGGACGTGTCGCCCTTGCTCGCGGGCGCCGCCGCGGCGGTCGCGGGGGTCGGCGCGGTGCTCGCGTTCGCCGACGCGGACTCGGTGCTGCGCGGCCCGTTCACGCTGTTCTTCCTCCTCTTCGCGCCGGGAGCCGCCATCGGGGCCGCGCTGCGCGGGCTGGAGCCGTTCGGCCGTACCGTGGCGTCCGTCGCCGGTGCGATCGCGGTCAACCTCCTTGTCGCGCAGGGCATGATCGCCACCCATATGTGGTCGATGCGCGGTGGGATCGCGGTGGTGACCGTGATCAGCTCGTTCGTCCTTCTGCTGGTTCTGGTGCGGCGCGTGCGCGGCCGCACGGAGAGAAGACGGTCCTGAGACGTGGACATCAGTGTGTACCGCCCCGGCGAGTTGACGGCCGCCGACCGGGCGGCGTGGACGGCTTTGCAGTCCAAGGCCCATCTGCATGGCTCGCCCGAGCTGGCGAACCCTTTCCTCTCGCCGGAGTTCGCGCTCGCCATGGGCCGCTGCCGGCGCGGGGTGCGGATCGCGGTGCTGCGGGAGGACGGCGAGGCGGCGGGCTTCTTCCCGTTCCAGAGAACCGCCACCGGCGTCGGCCGGGCCATAGGCCTCGGCGTCTCCGACTGCCAGGGCGTGGTGCACCGCCCCGGCCTCGTCTGGGACGCCACGGAACTGCTGCGGGCCTGCCGGCTCGCGGTGTGGGAGTTCGACCATCTGGCGGAGGGTCAGGCTCCGTTCAGCGCGCACATCACCGGCACCTTCCCCTCTCCGGTCATGGACCTGGAGCAGGGCTACGAGGCATATCTGAGCCGGCTTCGCGCCCGTTCACCGAAGTTCGTGCGTGCGACCCTGGCCAAGGAGCGACGGCTCGGCCGGGCCGTGGACGAGGTCCGTTACGTCCACGACGAGCGCGACCCGACGGTGCTGCGCACACTGATGGACTGGAAGTCGGCGCAGTACCGCAGAACGGGCCGGGGCGACCGCTTCGCGCACCCCTGGATCATCCGGCTGGTGCGCCAGCTCTTCCACACCCGGGGCGACTCCTTCGCCGGACAGCTGTCGGTGCTCTACGCGGACGGCAAGCCGATCGCGGCCCACTTCGGACTGCGTTCGGAGCGGGTGCTGACCTGCTGGTTCCCGGCGTACGACCCGGCGTTCGCGCGATTCTCGCCGGGGCTGCTGCTGCATCTGCACATGGCCGAGGAGGGGGCCGCCGACGGTATCGCGTATCTGGATCTGGGGCGGGGCCAGAAGCAGTACAAGGACTCCCTGAAGACACGGGAGATCTCCGTGTCGGAGGGGTGGGTCACCCGGCGCCATCCCGTGGCGTTCGGTCATCGGGCCCGACGGGCCCCGGTGCGGGCGCTGCGGAACACGGTGGTGGCCCGACCGGAACTGTTCGAACCGGCAGACAGACTGCTGAAGCGGATGGGCAAAATCCGGTCGCGGATGCAAGTAACGGACACAACAACAAAAAAGTGAGGCCGAGTAGGAGGCCTTGCCATACGGGCTCAACCATCAATACCGTCATACATCGTTGTGTATCCACCCGCATCGGTCCGTCGGCATAAGCTCCAAGGGGAGGGCTCAAGGGGCGAGACGGTCCAGCGCGGGGCGCGGTAGGGGGGTGCCGTGCTCGGGGACCGCAGGGTGTCCCGAGCCGTGCCGCGCGACCGACTGCCAAGTCACGGCAGTCGGCCGGTTTTGCCAGCTCACCCGGCATGCACGGAGATCGATTTCGACATGCCACAGGTGAGAACCCCCCTTTCGAACCGGACAAAGAGCCGAACCACCCGGGGGCGGGTGGTTCACCGGACGAGAGGGACCAGACTCATGAGCTCAGTTCTGCGCCCGGCGATATCCGACTCCGATACCGGGAGCACCGAGACGTCGGTGCAGCCCGGCAAGTACCGCCCGATCTCCACCCATCTGGCGATCGCACCGCCGGTGAGCGTGGTGATCCCCGCCATGAACGAGGCGGAGAACCTGCCGTACGTCTTCAAGACGCTGCCGGCCTGGATTCACGAAGTGGTCCTCGTCGACGGCAACTCCACCGACAGCACCGTCGAGGTGGCCCGCGAACTGTGGCCGGACATCAAGGTCGTGCCGCAGCGGGGCAAGGGCAAGGGGGATGCCCTGATCACCGGGTTCGAGGCGGCGACCGGCGACATCATCGTGATGGTCGACGCGGACGGCTCGGCCGACGGGCACGAGATCGTCAGTTATGTCTCCGCCCTCGTCTCGGGCGCGGACTTCGCCAAGGGCTCCCGCTTCGCCAACGGCGGCGGCACCGACGACATGACCCTGATCCGCAAGCTCGGCAACTGGGCGCTGTGCACCACCGTCAACCGCAAGTTCGGCGCCCGCTACACCGATCTCTGCTACGGCTACAACGCGTTCTGGCGGCACTGCCTGGACAAGATCGACCTCGACTGCACCGGCTTCGAGGTGGAGACCCTGATGAACATCCGGGTCGTCAAGGCGGGCCTGAAGGTCCAGGAGATCCCGAGCCACGAGTACCTGCGCATCCACGGCGCGAGCAATCTGCGGGCGGTGCGCGACGGACTCAGGGTGCTGAAGGTGATCCTGAAGGAACGTTCCAACCGGCGTGCGCTGCGCCGCCGTGCGCACTCCCCGATGCTCACCACCGGTCAGGGAGAGGCGTCTTGAACGAGCCGACCGTCTCGGTCGTCATCTGTGTGTACACCGAGGACCGCTGGGAGGACATCCTCGCGGCGGTCGCCTCGGTGCGCGCCCAGTCCCGCCCGGCCCTGGAAACCCTGCTGGTCGTCGACCACAACCAGGGCCTGCTGGAGCGTCTGACCAGGGAATACAAGGAGGCCGACGAGGTCCGGGTGCTCGCCAACGCGGGCCCCCGAGGCCTGTCCGCCGGCCGCAACACCGGGATCGCCGCCTCCTACGGGGAGATCATCGCGTTCCTCGACGACGACGCCGTCGCCGAGCGCGACTGGCTGGGCTACTTCGTCGAGGGCTACGCCAACCCCCGGGTCATGGCCGTCGGCGGCCGTACGGTGCCCATCTGGGCGTCCGGCCGCCGACCGGCCTGGTTCCCGGAGGAGTTCGACTGGGTGGTGGGCTGCGCCTACAAGGGCCTGCCCGGCGGTGTCGCCCGGGTGCGCAACGTCCTCGGCGGCAACGCCTCGTTCCGCCGGACCGCCTTCGACGCGGCCGGCGGTTTCGCCACCGGTATCGGCCGCGACGGCGACAGACGCCCGCTGGGCTGCGAGGAGACGGAGTTGTGCATCCGGCTGAGCCGTGCCAGACCGGACGCGATCCTGCTGCTCGACGACCGCGCGGTGATCCACCACCGGGTGCCGGACGTCCGGATGCGCTTCGGGTACTTCCGCACGCGCACCTACGCCGAGGGCCTGTCGAAGGCGCTGGTAACGCGGAGCGTCGGCGCCGACAAGGGGCTGGAGTCGGAGCGCCGGTACACCACACGGGTGCTGCCCGCCGGGGTGGCGCGCGGGCTGCGCGACGCGGTGCTCGGCCGCGCGGGGGGCGCGGGACGCGCGGGCGCGATCGTCGCGGGGGTGGCCGCGGCGGCCGGTGGGTACGTTGTCGGGAGCCTCCGGGCCCGCCGGGGCGACGTCACGTTCTCGGTCGGCGAGATTCCTGGCGGCGCGGCCGGTACGGACGGCAGGGGGGACGAGGGGGGCTCGTCATGAACGAAGCCGTGAACGAAGCCGTGAACGACGCAGCGGTGCCCATCTTGATGTACCACGCGGTGTCGACAGCGCCCAACGAGGCGACCCGGGAGCTGTCCGTGGCTCCGGATGCCTTCGCGGAACAGCTGGCCCTCATCGACGACCTGGGCATCACCCCCGTCAACACGGCCGACCTGGCCGCGCATTGGCGCGACGGGCGCCCACTCCCGCCCCGGCCGGTCCTGATCACCTTCGACGACGGCTACGAGGGCGTCCACCGCCACGCCCTGCCCGCCCTCACCAAACACGGCTTCGCGGCCTCGCTGTTCGTCACCACGGGCTGGATCAGGGGCCCGTACGACAACGGCCTGGGCCTCGACACCATGCTCGACTGGGACCAGGTGCGCGAACTCGCCGGCCACGGCGTCGAGATCGGCGGCCACAGCCACACCCACCCCCAGCTCGACCAGCTGGACGACGACCGCCTCCGGTTCGAGCTGCGTCGCTGCCGGCGGATCGTCGCCGATCAACTGGGCGCCGAGCCCGTCTCGTTCGCGTACCCCTACGGGTACTCCAGCCGCCGGGTGCGGGTGGCGGTGCGGGAGACGGGGTTCGCGCAGTCGCTCGCGGTCGGCAACGCGCTCGCCCGGCGCCGGCAGGGCCCGTACGCGCTGCGGAGGGTCACCGTGCGGCGTTCGACGGGGATCGAGGAGTTCGAGCGGCTGGTCGAGGGCCGCGCCATCGGCCGCAACTTCGCCCGGGACCGTGCCTTCACCAAGGGGTACGCCATGGTCCGAAGAGCACGACAGGTCCGGAAGGCCATCCTTTCCCGTGTCTGACACGACGACCACCACGGCCGAGCAGGCCGGGACCACCGGCACCGAGCCCACCGAGGAGAAGGCGGGCTCCGGCCGCCGGCTGCGGCTGCCCGGGCTGGGCCAGGGGACGGGCGGCAACCAGCTGTTCCGCAACGCCTACGCCCTGATGCTGAACACCGGTATCTCGGCCGTCCTGGGCCTCGGCTTCTGGCTAGCCGCCGCCCGCTACTACACCGAGGCCTCGGTCGGTCAGGGCTCCGCCGCGATCGCCGCGATGAAGCTCCTGGCCGGGCTCACCGCCCTGACGCTGACGGGCGCCCTGGCCCGCTTCATCCCGGTCGCCGGGCGCGGCACGGGACGCCTCGTCTTCCGTACGTACGCGGGCAGTTCGGTGGTGGTGGCGCTCGCGGCGGGCGTGTTCCTGCTGACGCTGGGCCTGTGGGGGTCGTCGTACCGCTTTCTGCACGATCCGGTCAACGCCGTGGTCTTCGTGCTCGCGGTGGTCGCCTGGTCGGTGCTGACGCTTCAGGACGGGGTGCTCACCGGGCTGCGCAGCGCGGTGTGGGTGCCGGTCGGCAACACCGTGTTCTCTGCGGTGAAGCTGGTGCTGCTGGTGCTGTTCGCCGCGGCGGTCCCCACCATGGGTGTCTTCGTGTCCTGGGTGGCGGCCATCGCGATGTCGGTACTGCCGCTGGGCTGGCTGGTGTTCCGCCGGCTGATCCCGAAGCACGTCGAGGCCACCGAGAACCATGCGGGCCCGCCCACCCTGAGGGAGATCGGCCGCTTCCTCGCGGGCGACTACACCGGCTCCCTCTTCTCCCTCGCCGTGGTCTATCTGGTCCCGGTGATCGTCGCCGCCCAGGTCGGCTCGGCCGACAACGCGTACTTCTACATCACCACCACGATCGGCGGCACGGTCAATCTGCTCGCCATCAACATGGGCGCCTCCCTGACCGTCGAGGGCGCCCACGACCCGGCCCGCCTCGCCGCCAACACCCGCGCCGCGCTGAAGCGGATGGCCCGGATCATGCTGCCGGTGTGCGCGGTGCTGTTCTTCGGGGCGCCCTGGATTCTCGCCGTCTTCGGCCAGGGCTACGCGGACGCGGCGACGGTCCTGCTGCGCTGGTTCGCGGTCGGCGCCCTGCTGCGCGTCGTGATGGAGACGTACTTCGCCGTTCTGCGCGCCCAGAGCCGTACGGCCGGACTGGCCTGGCTCCAGGGCCTCCTCTGCTTCCTGGTCCTCGGCCTGACCCTGCTGCTCCTGCCCCGTATGGGTCTGACCGGCGCGGGTGTCGCCGAGATCTCCAGCCTCGCGGTGATCGTGCTGATCGCCGCGCCCAAGCTGTACCGGATCGTCCGTACGGCACCGCCGGCCGAGCCGCCCGCGGGCACGGCACCGGACGGCGACCTCGCGGACCTGGGCCGGGTGGCCGCCGCCGCGAAGAAGCAGAGCGGCGCCTGGGCCCGCCCCCTCGACTCCGACACCCTCACCCTCGGCATCCACGCCGACTTCGACCATCTGGAGCGCCGCCCCGACGTACGCCCCGGCCCCGGCACCCCGCCCACCGGCTCCCCGGCCGTCCGCAGGGACCACCGCCCGACCTGGGCCCAGGAGCCCGAACCCCCGCAGGTGCTACGGGAGATGCCCCTCGTCCTCGAACCGGCGAAGGCCGCGCGGAAACCCGTACGAGACCCCAACCCCATACGAGACCCGAACCCCGTACGGGAACCGACGAAGCCCACGGCCGACGAGGCACCGCCCCCGCCGAAGGCACCCGCTCCCCTGCGTGAACGTCTTCTCCACCCCACCATCACGGGCGTGATCCTCGGCTGCCTCCTGCTCTCCGCGCTGCTGCTCTACTGGATGCCGGCGCTCGCCCTGGACGACTCCGCCCTGGACCGGATGGACGGCCTCGGCCTGGTCTCGGTGCTGCCGACGCCGACGCTGGTGGGAGCGGGACTCCTGGCGGTGGTCTTCGCGTCGCTGTTGTGGCCGGCCCGCGAACACAAGGGCCTGCTCCTGATCACCCTGCTGGTGACGGTCGTGTCCCTGCACGCCCTCCCCGCCGTGATCGAGACCGAGCCGCGCTTCCCGACCGCCTGGCAGCACCTGGGCTTCATCGACTACATCGACCGCACCGGCACCGCCGTACCCGACCTGGACGCCCGCTGGAGCTGGCCCGGCTTCTTCGCGGCGGCGGCGTTCGTGGCGAGGGCCTGCGGGGTCGAGGACTTCACGGAGATCATCCGCTGGTGGCCGACGGCCGTCCAACTTCTCTACCTGGCCCCCATGTTCCTCCTGGCCCGCCATGTGCGAGCGGGCTGGCGAGCGAAGTGGAGCGGCGTCTGGATCTTCGTCCTGAGCGGCTGGGTGGGCCAGGACTACTTCTCCCCCCAGGGCTTCACCTACGCCCTCTACCTGGCCTTCGTGGCGATCCTCCTCGTCTGGTTCCGCGCCCCGCACATGCTGTGGGGCAAGGTGCGCCCCGGTGAGGCGGAGGTCGAACCGACCGACCGCCGCCAGAAGGCCGTCCTGGTGACGGTCCTGATCGCGCTCTACGCGGCAACGGTCCCCGCCCACCAGCTCACCCCGTTCGTGATGCTGGGCGTCCTCGCGGCCCTCGTCCTGATCGGCCGCTCCGAACTACGCGGCCTGCCCATCCTGTTCGCGGTGATGGTCGCCGTCTGGCTGGGCTATCCGGCCGAGCCGTACTGGTCCGGCCACTTCGACGAACTCTTCGGCGGCGTGGGCGGCGTGGGCGGAAACGTCACGTCCTCGGTCTCCGGCCGTATCGGCGAAGGCAGCTCGATCCACAAACTCGTCCTCTACGCGCGCGTGGCCCTCGCCGGCACGGTCATGCTCCTCGCCTGCTACGGCTTCTGGCGCCGCCGCGTGAACAAGTACCGCGAACGCTCCCTGCTCGTCCTCACCTTCGTCCCGTTCCTGGGCTTCGGTATGCAGTCGTACGGCGGCGAAATGGCCCTGCGCGTCTTCATGTTCGCGCTTCCGGGTGCCGCCCTGCTCGCCGCTCTCGCCCTGTTCCCGCGCAGCGGCGCCACCGCCGAGGAGCGCGACAAGGACCGGGTGAGCCTCGCCCCGCTGGCCGCGCTCATGGCCGGCCTCGTCCTCATCGGCGGCTTCCTGGTCGCCCGCTGGGGCAACGAGCCCTTCGAACGCGTCCGCACCGGCGAGGTCGCCGCCATGGAGTACGTCTACGCCCACGACGACCCCACCGTCCGCCTCCTCTGGCTCAGTGACGACCCCGTCAACAACGTGACCCCGGCGATACCGTGGGGCGCGAGGGACATGGAGAAGGTCCAGTACGTGCCCACGCTGGCGCCGGGTGATCCGGTCCTGGTCTCGGGCCTGGTCAAGGCGCTCAGGGACGCGGGCGCCAACTCCTATCTGATGATCAACCGCAGCCAGGTGACCAACCTCCAGCTGGACGCCGGCTACTCCGAGAACTGGGAGACCCGCCTGATCCAGAACCTGGACAAGCGGACGGAGCTGAAGCGGGCGTACTCCAACAAGGACGTCACGATCTACGAACTGAAGAACGTGTCCGGCACGGCTCCCAAGGCCGACCCCGGCCCGATCGGCCCCCAGGTCACCTGGACCCCCTGGTCGGTGGTGGGCGGACTGGCGGCGATCGCCCTGATCGTGTTGCTGACGACGAGGGAGATCATCCGGGTGGCCCTCCGCCCGAGCGTCCGCCAACTCCGCTGGCTGCAGAGCAGCTTCTGGTTCAGCCTGCCGCTGTTGGCGCTGTTGCTGGCGAGCTTGGTACAGCGCTTCTTGACGATGGGTTCGTCATGAGAATCACCTCTTGAGCCACTTCACCTCGTACGCGCCCATCTCGAACGACCGCCCGTCGATCTTCGCGCTGATCCCCCGGTCAAGGGTGTTCACCACCAGCACGGCTCTGTCATCGGCGAGCACCCGGACGTTGGGCTTGTCGTCATCGGCGACGGCGACGGCGACGGCCTCGTCGTATGTCGTCCCCGGCGGAAACTCCTCACTGAACCGGGACAGCAACCCATACATAGGCAACGCCCGCCCCCCGTCCTTCGTATCGGTAGGAGTCCACAGACACCCAGGACACTCAGGCCCGTTCTCCTCCTCGGGATTCCAGTAGAACCCGGAGGTCGCCCCACCACGAGCCATGGCGATGAGCCCGGAAGCCTGGACGGCGACCCTCCGCTCCTCCGCCCACCCATGGCGATTGTCATCGGCGTCGGAGGGCTCGACGTAGTACTCGGCCCACCACAGCGGCAGTTCCCCGGTCCGCTCCCGCACCCACTCGCCCACGGCCGTGAACTTGTCGGTCGCCGCGAACTCATCGGGAAGCATCTCGTCGTCCTGGGTGTAACTGGACCCGTCGACGACGACGAAATCAGCGCCGGCCTTGTTCTCGTTCCAGTAGTCGAAGGCGTCGAGAACCCGCTGGTCCATGGCCCCCCAGGCGCCCTTGACCGTCGTCGAGGCATCCTGCGTCTGCCGGGGGTCGAGGCTGTCCATCACCAGATACGGCCCGCCGACCATGATGTCCTCGTCGACCGCCTTCAGCGCTCTATAGACGAGGTTGTACAGCTTGGTGTACCCCTCGTAGTCCCAACGGGCCTCCGCGTCGTTCCAGAAGCCCTTGAACTCGTTCCAGACGATGAAGTGCCCTACGTCCGGGTAGCGCTTGGCGACGGTCGCGGCGAGGGCGGCGTAGTCCTCGAAGTGCTCGGGCTCGGGCGCGGTCTCCAGTGAGGCCTGGCTCCAGTCGGTCCTGTCGGCGCCGGACCGCCCGCCCTTCATCCAGTCGGGCGCGCAGCACAGGGTGACGACGGGCGTGCCGCCGGTGGCGCGGACGAAGTCGATGCGCCGGTCCATCTCCTCGAAGTCGTAACGGCCCTTGACGGGTTCGGGGTTGCCGGCGCCCCAGCCCATGATGTGCTGGATCTGGGGCAGCGGCTGCTCGCCGAGCCGTTCCTCGACCCGCTCGGAGGCGTTCCCGCTGCCCCGGTCGGCGCTGAACTGGGTGTGGGTGAAGCCCCAGCCGACGCTCGGGCCGAGGTCTCCGGAGGGCGTGGCGGGTGTGCCGTGCACCTTGTCGCCGTCGCGGGAGGTGCCGGCGGTGCTGCCGTCGCCGGGAAGTGTGCTGATCAGGGTCACGATCAGGGCGAGCGCCGCCGCCCCCACGCCGAGGAGCGCGGTGAGCTGCCACCGCCGCTCCCCCGAATTCCACCCATGACATCCCATCAAGGACAACAGTAGCCGCGCGAAGTGGCGGTGGGGGAGCTTCCGTTGCGAACGGGTTCCGGGCGACACAACCGGCGCACTACGGAAAGCGGATGACGGGGAGCGCTCGGTGACGGATCATGGCGGCATGTCCGCGAACCCATACGACGCACTGCCGATCCGGCTCAACGTCGACGACAGCGACTCACCGTCCGATGTCGTCGACGCGCTGTTCCTCGGCCGTTTCGCCACGGGCGAGCAACCGTACGCGCACGCGGCGAACATCGACCGGGTGCGGTCGGGCGCCACGCTCCTGCCGCCGGGCGCACGGCTGCTGCGCTGCGCGCGGGACGACGACCGCAGCGCGACCCTCGCCGAGGGCGACGGCTGGACGGTGCTGGTGTCCCGCTGGAACAGAGGCGCCGACATCACGGTGACCGCCACCTCCGCCGAACTGGCCGAGAAGGTGCTCGGCGAGGCCACGGACGGCGCGGCCGACGAGCCCGAGCCCCAGCCGGAGAACGTGACGATGGGCTTCTGGTACGTGTCGCCGCGCCGGGGCCCGCACCGTACGACCCGGCAGATCTCGGCGGGCACCTGGGAAGAGGTGCGTCCCAACTACACGGCGCCGGTCGCCGACGCGATGGACCGGCTGATGAAGACGACCCCGGAGGACATCGCGGGCCGTCTGCTCCTGCTGCACGGCCCGCCCGGCACCGGCAAGACATCCGCGCTGCGCACGCTGGCCCGCTCCTGGCGTGACTGGTGCCAGGTGGACTGCGTACTGGACCCGGAAAGGCTGTTCAGTGATGTCGGCTATCTGATGGACATCGCGATCGGCGAGGAGGACGCGGCGGGCAAGGGCCGCTGGCGGCTGCTCCTGCTGGAGGACTGCGACGAACTGATCCGCGGCGAGGCCAAGCACACCGCCGGACAGGCCCTGTCCCGGCTGCTGAACCTCACCGACGGCCTCCTCGGGCAGGGCCGCAATGTCCTGGTCGGAGTCACCACCAACGAGGACCTGGAGCGCCTCCACCCCGCCGTGGTCCGCCCCGGCCGCTGTCTCGCCCGGATCGAGGTCGGCCCGCTGACCCGCCCGGAGGCCGTGAGCTGGCTGGGCACCGACGAGGGCATCGGCCGCGAGGGCGCCACCCTGGCCGAGCTGTACGCCCTGCGCCGGGGCACGTCGCCGACGTCCCTCCCGGAGCCGCGGGGCGGAGCGAACGCGGGGCTGTACCTGTAGTGCTGCCAGGTAGCGCTGCCGTGAAGATGCTTCCATGAAGATATGACCCTTTTTGTGGGCACGTCGGGTTGGCAGTACAAGGACTGGCGGGGCGTGCTGTACCCCGAGGGCTGCCCGACGCGGCTCTGGCTGGAGGAGTACGCGGAGGGGTTCGCGACGGTGGAGATCAACAACGCGTTCTACCGTCTGCCGTCGAAGGAGAACTTCGAGGCGTGGCGGGACCGGCTCCCCGAGGACTTCGTGGTCGCGGTCAAGGCGAGCCGCTATCTGACCCACATCAAACGCCTCAAGGACCCGGCCGAGCCCGTGGACCGTCTGATGTCCCACGCGGAGGGCCTGGGCGACCGTCTGGGCCCGGTCCTCCTCCAGCTCCCCCCGACCCTCAAGGCGGACCCCGACCTCCTGGACGCCTGTCTGGCCTGCTTCCCCCGCTCGACACGGGTCGCCGTGGAACCGCGCCACGACTCCTGGTGGACGGAGGAGACCCGCGAGGTCCTGACCTCCCGAAACGCCGCCCTCTGCTGGGCCGACATCGACTCCCGCCCCGCCACGCCCCTCTGGCGCACCACCGACTGGGCCTACCTGCGCCTCCACAAGGGCCGAGCCCGCTCCTGGCCCCACTACGGCTCCCAGTCCCTGAAGACCTGGGCCCGCCGCCTCTCCGACACCTGGCCCAGGACCGCCGACCTCTACACCTACTTCAACAACGACCCGGGCGGGGCGGCGGTGGAGGACGCGATGACGTTCGCACGGGCGGCGAGAAGGAGCGGCATGCCGGTGACCCGAACACCGAGCCAGTTGCTATAGCCATGGCGGCTGGGCCAAACCGCGCCCCAAAAGGGGCGCGGGGCGGAACATTCTGCGGCTCCGCCGCGCGGGCGCGACCAGCCACAACGACGCCGCAGACGAACAACTACCCATCAGCGGCCCCGCGGCGGAGCCGCAGGTCGCCCCGGCCTACTCGCCGTAGGCGGCCCGCAGGGCATCACGGGCCACCGCCAACGCCTCCGCCTCACCCAACCCCAACCGCCGCGCCCTCTCCGCGAACACCGCGGCGGCAGCCGCCGCCTCCCGCTCCGCGGCCGACCCGGCGGCGGCGACGAACGTCCCGTTCCGCCCCCGCGTCTCGATCACCCCATCCGTCTCCAACGCCCGATACGCCTTGGCGACGGTGTTGGCGGCGAGCCCCAGCTCCTCGGCCAGCCCCCGCACGGTCGGCAGCCGATACCCCACGGGCAGCACCCCGGCCCTGGCCTGCTCCGAGATCTGGGCCCGCACCTGCTCATAGGGCGCGGTCCCCTCAACGATGCGAATCTTCAAGGTCACGCCGCGATTGTCCCGCACCCCCGGCGTTTCCCCGTTCCGCACCCACAGGAAATCGGGAGGCGCCTCCGCTCCGCCCCGCGTACCGTGCGCGCATATGACAGTGACCGTGCGCGACCTCCGCCCCACGGACCCCGTGGCCACCGAGGCCTTCGCGACCGTACGACGCCGTGCGCTGCCTTTCCTGGTCAGCACCGCCGAGTCCCTCCTGCACGACGCCACCCACGCACCCCCCGAGGCCCACTACCGCCAGCTGATCGCGGAGGCGGACGGCGTGGTGATCGGCACCGCGCAGCTCGGCATCGCCCACGACAGCCCGACCCCGGGCCAGGGCAACGTGAACGTCTACGTGGACCCGGAGCACATGCGCCGCGGCGCGGGCGGCGCACTGGTGCGTACGGCGGAGGAATGGCTGGCCTCGGTGGGAGCGAAGCGGCTGCTCTCCTGGGTGCTGGACACCCCGGACAACCGCGCCTTCGCGGAACGGCGCGGCTATACGGCGAGCCGCTCGGCCCACTTCCTCCGCCTGGACCTCGCCCACGGCACCCTCCCCCCGCTCCAGCCCCTTCCCTCCGGTGTCGAGTTGCGGACGACCGGGGACTTCGCCGACGACCCGCGCCCCCTGTTCGACTTGGACGAGGAGACCGCGGCGGACGAACCGGGCGATGTGGAGGCCGAGTTGGACGACTACGCGCTGTGGCTGGAGGAGACCTTCCGCCATCCTCTGCTGGACCATGGACTCAGCACGGTGGTCGTGGCGGACGGCGTGCCCGTCGCGTTCACCGCGGTCCGCACGGACGGGCGCGCCCGCTACTTCACCGGTATGACGGGTACCGCCCGCGCCCACCGCGGCCGGGGCCTGGCGAAGCTCGCCAAGAACGACTCCCTGCACCGAGCCCGTACCGCCGGCTACACGGAGGCCTTCACCGGCAACGACGCCGAGAACGGCCCCATGCTCGCGATCAACGAATGGTTCGGCTACGCAATGTGCGCGACGGAGGTGCGCTATGTCCGCGAACTCGACTGACCCCACGAACGAGCCCACGAACGGACCCGGGATTGACCTGGACGTCGTCCTGGTCAAGGCGGGCCGTACGAAGATCCGTTACCCGGCCCGGCTGCTGAGCGACGACGGCACCCGGATCGCCGTACGCGCCGCCTGGGCGGGCACCGCCGCGCGGGACTTCGGCTTCGTACGGTTCGAGGCGGGCGATGTCTTCACCGAGTACTACTGGCGGGACCGCTGGTACGCGATCAAGGAGGTCCGCGACGGGCAGGGCGGCCTGAAGGGCTGGTACTGCGACATCACGCGCCCCGCCACGCTGTCCGGCGGGGAACTCGTCGTGGAGGACCTCGACCTGGACCTGTGGCGCTCGGCGGACGGCACGACCGTACTGCGTCTGGACGAGGACGAGTTCGAGGCGAGCGGCCTGCGGACCACCGACCCGGAGGCCGCGTCCGCCGCCGTCGCCGCCCTCGACGAACTGGAGGCCCTGGCCACCGCGGAAGGCGGCCTGGAGTCACTGCTGGCGTAGGCGGAGGGGAGGAGCCACACCGGCACAAACCGATCAAGTGTGGCGGCCGGCCGGCCTCGGCCCACTCGCTCAAGGACGGGCCACCACCACGTACCGCTCGTCCTCGACCTCCTTCCCCCACAGCCGCGCGTCGCCCGACAGCCGCTCCACCCGCACGTCCGACATGAGCGGCGAGACCATCGCGCACAGCCGCCCGGCGGGTATGCCGACCGGGCCGATCGTCCCCCAGACCCCCTCGACCAGCACGAGCCGTCCGCCGGGCCGCAGCAGCCCGCACCAGTGGCGCAGAGCACGTCCAGGGTCGGGCAGGGCCCAGAGGACATGGCGGACGAGGACGACGTCGAAGCGTTCCTCCCCCACCGGCGGTGCCGCCGCGTCGCCGACGAGGAACACGGCCGGGCGCCCGGCGAGCTTGGTGCGGGCGTGGCTGACCATGGCCGGGGAGGAGTCGACGCCGGTCACCCGGTGGCCCTGTCCGGTCGCGAGGAGTGACAGGGTGCCGGTGCCGCAGCCGAGGTCCAGTACGTCGCTCGGCCGGTGCGGCAGCCATGCGCGCAGGCGGGCCGCCCAGGCGTCCCGGACCAGGGGATCGCGCAGGCCATGATCGGGTTCGTCGTCGAATGTGGCCGCCTCGGCGTCCCAGTCGACGGTCGTCGGGGCGCCAACCGGCGCCGCCTTCTTCGAAGTTCGCAGGGCTCGGGAGGTTTCGCGGTCGTCGATGTTGGTCATGCCGCCAGAGTGACACCTGCCACTGACAGTCCCGAGGGTGACAACCACCACTGACAGAGCACGAACGATGAGGAACGCTCCCGGAAAGGGTCTACCTCCGTGAAACCGCGGAGCCCGGTAGACGCAAGGAGGCAGCCATGCGCCGTACGACCGTGCAGAAGCCCCTGAAGAAGTCGGTCTCCCGCCGGATGCGGGAGGAAGCCGACGAACGCCCCGTCGAGCGCCGGGAAGTGCGAAAGGACATCGCGCGCACCTGGTGGCCGGACGGCTGACCCCGCCCGCCCACCGGCATCGACCGTCAGGTCACCAGACCGTCAGGTCACGAGTCCATCTGGACACCGAACCGTCAGGTCACCACGACAGACCACCAGGACCGACCAGCGAGGACCGACCGCCGGGGCCGACCGTCAGGTCCCGCCCACGAGTCGACGAACTCCAGCAGCCGCCGTTCCGGCGCCCGGCCACCGGCCGTGTGCGTCGGGCCGGACGGCGGCGCTGTCGAGGAACAGATGTCGCCCCTGCGCCGGGAAGAGAGGTCACCCCTGTGCCCGGGGCCTCCCTCATACCCGGGCCTCCGTCATGCCCGGGGCCGGGCGAGCGCGCGGTTCAGCAGATCGAGCAGGGCCTCCCAGTGGCGTTCGCTCGCCTCGGCGTCGTACGTGGAGGTGTCGGACTGGGTGTAGCCGTGCCGGGCGCCCTCGTAGACCTCGGTGCGATGGCGGACGCCGGCCTCGGTGAGGGCCTTGTCGAGCCGTTCGATCTGCTCCGGCGGCAGGGAGTGGTCGTTGTCGGCGTGGCCGAGGTACACCTCGCCGGTGATCCGGGGAACCGCCAGATGGGGGCTGTCCGGGGCGTCGGTCGCCAGCCCTCCCCCGTGGAACCCGGCCGCCGCCGCGACCCGCTCCGGGAAGGCGGCGGCGGTGTGCAGGGAGAGCCGGGTGCCCATGCAGTAACCGGTGGTGCCGACCGGCCCCTCGGCGGCCTGCGGACACTCCTCCAGCCACCCCAGATAGGCCTGAGCGTCCCGCATCGCCCGGTCGACCGTCAGCGACCGCATGACCGGCATGATCACCCCCCACAGCTCCGGCCGCGCCTGCGGGTCGATGAACTCGGGCAACTCGAACACCGGGGTCGGCCCGGTGCGGTAGAAGACGTTCGGGACGAGCACCGTGTACCCGGCCGCCGCCAGCCGGTCCGCCATCGCCGTCAGATGCGGTCGCAGCCCGAACGCGTCCATGTAGAACAGCACCGCCGGATGCGCGCCCCCGTCATCGGGGTGCGCGAGATACGCGTCGGCCGTCCCGTCGACAGTGGCGATCTCGACGGTCGTTCCCCGTACGCCGGTCATGGGCACTCCTCTTTCTCACACGACTGATCCGTCAACCGATCATCAACTGACCCGGACGAACGCATTGTTCCGCTGCCGGGTAAGAAAACGGATCGTCGGCCCCTGCGGAACCGGGCATTCCTGATCTCCCGGTTAGCCCTTCCTTAAGGCGACCATAAGGATCTCCCGCACCCACCCTCAACAGGGGATTTCACGGTTCCTTGGGGCTAACTTGCTGATCGTCCCGGCACTCGCTGATCGTCCCGGCACTCGATCGGCGTCGGGGCGCACCTCGGCCACAAGGACTCCGGGGCCTGTCCGGCGGCTCAGGCCGGACAGGCCCCGGTGATGCCCTTCGGCATGTGCACGTGTCAGCCGACGGCCGAGAGACAGGTCGTGGGCATGGCGTTGGCCGGGTCGAGGGCATTGGTGACCTCGTGGAAGGCGATGCGGTCGAGGAGACCGATCGCCGCGTGCTCGGAGAGGTCGAGGGCGCACAGGTCCTGGATGACGATGTTGCGTACGTTCGCCCCGCTGAGGAACTGGGACTGGTACGGCGTCACGACCTCGTCGTACTTGGTGGCGAGGACGGTGTAGGTGACGCCGGGGACGGTGTCGCCGCCCGCGTTGAGCTTGGTCAGGAAGGGCGAGCCGACGACCTGGTCGGCGAGGGCCGGGGTCGCGGTGGACAGTAGGTCTGCGGCCTCCGGGAAGTACTTCAGAAGCTCGGTGAGGCCGCCCAGAGTGGTGCCGTGACTGGAGGGCGCGATGGCGACGAGGGCGTTCACCTCCGCGGCTCCGCCGAGGAACTTGAGGTAGTAGCGGGGCATCATGCCGCCCTGTGAGTGCCCGACGAGGTCGACCTCGTCGGCGCCGGTCGCGGCGAGCACGCCGTCGACGTAGTCGTCCAACTGCTCCGCCGACTCCTCGATGGGGCCGAGGCCGTGGAAGAAGGAGACGCCGGGCAGTTGCCCGTAGTCGAGGGAGAAGACGCAGTACCCGCGGTTCACCAGATACGGCGCGAGGCCCAGCCAGTTGTCGACGGAGTTGGCGAGCGTTCCGTGGACGAGGACGACGGGGCGGGGGTGGGCACGGGAGGGTTCGCAGGAGTAGTCGTTCCAGCCACGGCTGGTCGTCTCGGCCGCCTCCGCGCCGGCGACGGGGACGACGGTCGCGGCGGAGGCCAGGAACAGGGCGGCCAGCGGTCTGATCAGGCGCTTCCAGGGCAGCATCGAGTGATCTCCTTGCGGCTCAAGGGACGTGCGAAGGCGTGTGCCCAGTGATCCGGATCACGAGGATGCTGTTCTGAATCGCCAAGTTACGGTCGAGTAGGAAAAGTGGGAAGCTACGCGTCAGTAAAAACTTCAAGCGCCGACCGCCGACCGCCGACACCGAGGCGGGGCCGGAGGCCGAAGTGGGGGCCGCGGCGGAGGCGGGTGACCACGCCGCGGCCGGCGTGGCGAGGGCCGCCGACGCGGCGACGGCCGCCCTCCACACGCGGGACCTGGGGTGATGGCGGTCTCGGTGGGGCGGGCGTTCGCGGGTGGCTTCCTTCGGTGTTCGTGGCTTCCCTCGGTGTTCATGGACGGCCTCCCCCGCGAGGGGCCCTGCTGGACTCGGCGCGGGGCAGGGCGCGGAGGTGGCCTATGGCCGTACGCGGTCCGGGGAGGCCGGTGGCCGTACGCGGCTCCGGGAGGTCGGCGGGTGGCGCGTCCGGTGGGGGCAGGAGGCGGCTCAGGGGGGCCGGGAGCCACCAGTTGCGGTGGCCGAGCAGGCGCATGAGGGCCGGTACGACGACCATGCGGATCAGCGTGGCGTCGAGGAGTACGGCGGTGGCGACGAGGAAACCGGTCTGCCGGAAATCGTCCCGCTGGGTGACCATGAGCCCGGCGAAGACGGTGGCCATGGTGGTCGCGGCGAGGGTGATCGGGCGGGCGGTGTCGCCGAGCCCCCGGGCGACGGCGAGGCGGCAGTCGCCGGTAGCCCGGTAGTGCGTGGTGATGCGGTGGACGAGGAAGACCTCGTAGTCCAGGGAGAGTCCGAAGACGACCGTCGCGGCCAGCAGGGGGATCGCGAGATGGATCGGCTCGGCGGTGCGTCCGTTCACCCAGGCGAGCAGCCCGAAGGACGCGGCGAGGGAGAGGACGTTCATGGTGATCGCCTTGAGCGGCAGCAGCAGACTGCGGAAGGCGACCAGCATCAGCAGGAACGCCCCGGCCAGCACAATGACGGCGATCTGTCGCAGCGCGGGCCGCAACGCCTGGTGGAAGTCGGCCAGTTGGGCGGCGGGCCCGGCGGTGAACACCTGTTGCCCGGGAGGAAGGGCGCGGGCGGCGAGCGTCCGGATGTCGGTCACCAGGTGTTCGGCGGGGCGCCGATCGCTGATGAGACGGTCGGTGACGGTGACCAGGGTCAGATCGCGGCCGTTGTCGAGGGTCGCGACGGTGGTGACGCGCGGGTCGGCGCGCAGGGCGTCGGTGAGGTCGGTGGTGTCCACCGGCCCGGCCGTCGGCGGGTGCGGCAGGGCGACCAGGGTGACGCCCGCGAGGCCGTCCCGCTCCATCTGGGCGAGGCCGCGCCCCGCCTCGGTGCCGGCGATGACGCTCCGCTCCATCTGCAGCCCGGTGCGCAGGGTGCCCGCCGGGAACGCGGCGACGAGCAGCACCGCGAGCACACCGAGCAGATGGGGCCAGGGCCGGTCCATCAGCCGCCGCGCCCAACGGGCCCAGCGCTCCTTGCGGTTCGCGCCGTCGCGGCGGCGCACCCGGCCCCGGTCCAGCAGCGGGTCGAGGCGGGGCAGTACGGCGGGCAGCAGGGTGGTGGCCGCGGCGGCGGTGACGACGGCGGTGAGCGCGGCGACCAGGGCGGCCGTACGGGCGAGCGCCAGCGGGGTGGCCAGCAGCGCGGCGCTGGTGACAACGACCGCGGCGGCGCACCACAGCACGGCGTGCCCGGCGGACCTGGTGGCGCTCGCCACGGCCGGGTCCGGGGCGAGCCCGTCGTCGCGCAGGCTCCGATAGCGCAGCAGGACCAGCAGGGCGTAGTCGAGGCCGAGTCCGAAGCCGACGGTGGTGGCGACGGTCACCATCAGGCTGTCGACGTCCAGCACCAGGGCGACGGCCGCGAGGGCGCCCGTGCTGACGAGGACGGCCAGGGCGGCGGTCACCAGGACCACCAGGGCGGAGCCGACGGACCCCAGCCCCACGACGAGCAGCAGCAGCGCGGCCGGCACGGTGACGGCCTCCACATACCGCAGATCGCGCAGGTCGGCCTTGATCTGCTCGGTGAAGACGGGTGTGGCGCCGGTGAGGGCGACGGTGACCCGTCCGTCGGAGGCGTCCGTCACCGCCCGGCCGACGGCGGACCGCAGTGCGGGGAGCAGCCGCCGACGTGCGTCGTCGTCGCCCTCGATGCCCATGGCCAGGTAGGCGTGGCGCGGGTCGCGGTCGGGGGCGTCCGGCACGGGGATGATCTGTCCGGTGCCGGGCAGTTCGTCCGCCGCCCGGGCCGCCGCGGCGACGGCCCGCCGATACGGCTCGCTGTCGGCCGTCAGGGAGGACGAGTCGAAGGCGAGGGAGACCTGTTCGGAGCCGAACGACGGCAATCCGCGCGCGATGAGCTCCGCCGCCCGTGCCGAGGAGCTGCCCTCCACACGCACGATCGCTCCCCGCACCTGGGCGAGCCCGACCGGCAGCACCAGACAGGCGACCACGACGACGACCGCCCACGCCGTCACACACCAACGCCCCTTGAACCGCCCGCCCCCTCCCACGACCGCCCTCACCGCTCTCCCCCGCCCGCCGACAGGAGCACGGACGCACATGACACGCGGACGAGGTCGCGGTGGTGCCGGGAGCGCAGGGGGACGGAGAGTCCCGCGCGGTCGAGCAGGGTCGTGCACGGGACCGCCCGGCACACGGGGCGCGGACCGGGCGGCATGAGCCGTATCAGCGCGTACTCGGTCGGGTCGGCGGGCTTGGAGTGTCTGCCGCAGGCCGGGTACGCGGCCCTCAGCGCGGGGTCCTCGATGGCGGCCTGAGCGGGGATGCCGGGCAACGGCGGCTTCCTTCAGCGAGGGGCGGACGCACGGTCCGACGGGGACGGGCGGGGACGGTGCGCCCCGGGGGCGGCGGGAAGAGGGGACCGGAGGTGAGATCGCCATCCACACCGGGGCAACGAGACACCCCACGGACGGTCACGCTGCGTAAGGTTTCCCGCCCATCTCGACGGTTCTGTCAGGTTCTGTCGGCCATGCCGGGATTATCAGGGTCATCGGCGTTGCCGCTCATGTCGATGAGGCAGGCCGCAGGGCCCACCGCGCCGGGTCCGCACCGCTCGTTGA
The DNA here is from genome assembly GCF_053592555.1 of Streptomyces sp. NPDC002643. Lineage (NCBI taxonomy): Bacteria > Bacillati > Actinomycetota > Actinomycetes > Kitasatosporales > Streptomycetaceae > Streptomyces > Streptomyces sp. NPDC002643. Next base: position 133,735 of record NZ_JBSFVY010000001.1, on the reverse strand, counting down.
GGGCGTCGATGACCGGCTCGGCGCGCAGCCGGGCCTCTCTGCCCCGGTCCAGGGAGAGCTGGGTGTGGGCGAGGGTGGCGTCCACGATGTTCTCGGCGGTCAGGGTGAGCCGTCGTATCCGGGCGCGCTGGAGGGCGTGGGCGTCGAGGACGGCGTACACCGCCGTGCGCAGGTCGTCGGTGTGAGCCGACGGACCGGGCAGGGTGCGGGTCCTGGCCAGCTCCCGCCGGTCGGCCATCCGCAGGGTCACCGTCACGCGTCGCGCGGCCTGGTCATGGGCGCGCAGCCGGGCGCCGAGTTCCGTGGCGAGGCGCAGCGCGGCGGCGCGGATCTCCACGCCGTCGAGGGCGTCGACGGGGAAGTCCGCCCGTACGCTCGTCGACCTCGTGCCTCCGCCCGGGACGACCGCCCGGCGGTCGATGCCGTGTGCCCGTTCCTGGAGTTCGCGGCCCGCGTGCCCGAGGATGCGCAGCGCGGTGGCGCCCGGCAGGCCGGCCAGTTGCCCGACCGTCTCCACGTCCAGGCTCCGCAACTCCTCCGCCTGCGCCCGCCGGATGCCGTACGACTCCTCGATCGGCAGCGGCCCCAGGAACTCCCCGGTCCGCTCCGGCACCACGAGGCGGATGCCGCCGGGGCCGGTGCGCGCCGAAGCCATCGCCGCGACCGCCCAGGACGGTCCGATCCCCACGGCCGTGTCCAGCCCGTACCAGGCCAGCGCCTGCACCCGCATCCGTCCCGCCAGCTCGACCTGCCCCGTCCCGAACAGCCGCAGGGCACCGCCGAGTTGAGCGACGGCCGCCCCCGGGGGCAACGCCCGCGCGGCAGGGGTGAACCGCTCCAGCACCGCCATCAGCTCGGACAGCCCCTCCCCCGGGTCCTCAGCCGCACATGGAAGAAGACGGACGACACCTCATGACCACGCCGCGCACGGCCGCCTCGCGCACCGCCGCCGCCGTCCAGTACGCCGCCATCCCGTACGCGAAGCGTCCTCATCCCGCGCTCCCCGGACTCTGGTGCCACAACTTCCTTACGCGTGAGGGTCCTTGTGCGGCCTCCTCGCCGGCCGGGCGGAGATCGGCCCATGGATGCGTCTCGTATCCGGTGGGCATACGGATACGGCGGCCGGTGGCGCCGTTCGCGGTGGGCGGGCCGGTGCCGTTCCCCGTGAGCGCGCCGGTGTCCGCGGGCTCGGCCAGCCGGGGCATCACCGCGTCGAGGCCGCCCTCGCGGCGCAGTTCCACCAGATCGGCGAGGTTCCAGACCGCCGAGCCGACCACACTGAGGCTGCGTGGACCGCGCCGTTGGACTACTCCACGGACCAGCAGCAGCCAGGAGTGGAAGACGGTGTGGGCGCAGGCGTCGTGGGAGTCGTCGAAGAAGGCGAGGTCGACCAGGCCGGTGCCGTCGTCGAGGGTGGTGAAGATGACCCGCTTGCCGGAGCGGATCGGCGGGGTCTGGGTGGCCGCCTTGGCGCCCGCGACCAGTACCGTCTCCCCGTGCCGGGCCTCGCACAGCCACCGGGCCGGCACCACGCCCAGTTCGTCGAGGAAGTCCCGGTGGTCGTCCATCAGATTGCGGGACACATCCATCGAGAGCACCCCCGGCTCGGCGCTGAGCCGTTCGACGGAAAACAGCTGCGGCAGCCCGGCCGACGCGGTCCCGCGCCCGCCCGCCAGGGGGAGTTGGCCCCCGCCCGCGCCCCGGCCGCCCCGGTGCAGCTCCGTCAAGTGCAGTCGCAGATCCCGCCGGTTGGCGCCGAAGGCGTCCAGCGCGCCGACCTGGGCGAGCGGACGGCTGGGCCGTGCCCGTTCCCAGAAGTCCAGCAGCGAGGCACACGGCTGCCCGTCCGCGATCCGCGCGGCCTCGGTCTCACTGATGCCGTGCACGTCGGAGAGCGCGAGCCGGAGACCCCAGGCCCCCGGCCCACTCGGCCCTTCCGGCCCCGCCGCCCCCGGCCCTCTCACCGCTTCCGACCCTCCCGACCCTCCCGACCCCCCGATTCAGACACCAGTTCGATACGGTGTGTGACGCCGCAACTGTCTCAGCCAATGGCTGGTGCGGGCGTCAGCGACTTGGCACCGGGGTCGCCCAGCTACCGTCTCAAAGAAGGGCGGCATATGTGACTCATCCGTGACCTACCTGAGCTGTCCCGGCTCCACTCAACTCGGGACGGGCCGGGGATTCCACGGAACCAGGGCAGCTCACGACGAGGATGTCCGCATCGCCCGGCCGCCACTGCCACACGCGCACAGCCGGAGCAGTGAGCCATGGCCGGCAGCGAGCGTTTGAACCTGGAAGGGCTCAGGTACGCGCAGGCCGTCGCCGAGACCCAGTCGTTCAGCGCCGCCGCCCGCGCGTACGGCGTCACCCAGCCCGCCCTGTCCAACGGGATCGCCAAACGGGAGGAGCGCCTCGGCGACAGGCTCTTCGACCGGTCGCCGCGCGGGGTGACCCGGACGGCGTTCGGCGCACGCATCCTGCCGCTCATCGAGCGGGCCCTGGCCGCGCTCGACGCGGTCACGGCGGAGGCCAGGCGACTGACCGAACCGAGCGAGCAGAAGATCCGCATGGGAGTCTCCCCCCTGATCGGCTCCCTGCTGATCGCCCGGGCTTTCAGCAGCGTCTGCGACCTGCCCACCCCGCGCGACCTCGTACTGCGCGAGGCGAACATGCAGGACCTCCGCGAAGGCCTGCGCGCAGGGGAACTGGACATCATCCTGATCCCGGCCGTCGCCGCGATGCCGCGCTTCGGGCACCGGGTCATCGACGTCGAACCGATCGTCGTCGTCACCCCCGACTCCTTGGATGACGCCCCACTCGAACTCGAAGAAGCGGGCAAGGAGCAGTTCATCCTCGTGCCGGACGCCTGCGGCCTGACCACCTTCACCACACAGCTCTTCCAGGCGCACCAGCTGCCCCTGCGCGCGTATGCGGGAGAGGCCGCCAGCTACCAGGTCCTGGAGGACTGGACCAAACTGGGCCTGGGACCGGCCATGATCCCGCGCTCCAAGCTCACCTCACCCGACGTCCCGCACCGGCCGTTGATGAACGAGGCCCGCGAGGTGCAGATCTCCCTGCAGGTGGCCCCGGCCAACCGCGTCGCCGCCGCGGGCGTGTACGAGAAGTACAAGCAGCCGTTCCTGGCGACCGTCCCGGGCGCCAGCAGCGAAGAGCTTCTCGTCCGCGACGAGGATGTCCAGGTTCTCCACGGCTTCCGGACCGTGGCCGACGCGAAGGCGTACCTGGAGAGCGACCTCTTCGCCCGCGACGTGGTCGGTGGCCTGTCCCCGCTGCTGAAAGCCGCACCCGAGGTGCGGGTGTACGACAGGGTCTGATCTCCTCAGAAGCGAGGCGCGCACCCGCGGCGCGCTGCCCACGACCTTGTGTCAGGGAGCCGGCACGGGGGCGAGGGTGCTGGTGAAGTCGTACGTGCCGCTTCCGACTTCCTTGTGGAGAGCGCCGAGATCGAGCTCTGCCGTCACACCGGCCGGCACGGTGACCGAGAGGCTGACTGTCCCGTCCGGCTGCAGTTCCCATGCGGACGCGGCGCGGCCGTACGGGGTTTCGACCGAAACGGAGGCAGAGGTGAGACCGCCACCGATCACCGGCGCGACGCGGATGCGGGCGTAACCCGGCGCGGCGGGGGAAAGACCGGCGACGTACTCCTGCAGGAAGGCGGCCACCGATCCGAACGCGTAGTGGTTGTGCGATGCGGTCGGGTTGCCGTCCTTGTAGCCCTCCCAGGTCTCCCAGGTCGTGGTCGCGCCGAGCTCGACCTGGCTGAGCCAGGACGGCGTGGTGGTCTGCAGGAGAACGCGGTAGGCGATGTCCGGGTGCCCGGCTTCGACAAGGCTGCCGAGAAGCATGGGCGTGCTCAGAAAGCCGGTGCCCAGGTGGAAGCCGTTCTCCTCGATGAGCTCGACCAACCGAGCGGCGGCGGCCGGACGCTGTGGGGGTTCGAGCAGTCCGAACGCGAGACCGCGCACGTAGTCGTCCTGCTTGTCGTCGGCGATCCGGCCGCCCCCGTCGCGGACGAAGGCCGCTCGCCACGCCTCGGCCGCCGAGTTCGCGAGCTGCCGGTAGCCGGCGGCGTCCTCGGTCCTGTCGAGCACGGTGGCGATCTGGGACAGCAGCCCCGCGGAGTGGGCCAGGTAGGCCGTGGCGACGCCTGCTCGCTTGCCGGTGAGATTGCCCGGGATCTCCGATCCGAGGCTGTCGCCGGGGCGGAGCCACTCTCCCCAGTGGTAGCCGGTGTCGACGATGTACCGTTCCAGCGGTCCCGTGCCGTTGCGGAACCGGCGTCGCCATCCTCGCTTCGTGGCGGCGCGCCGGGCGAGATGGTCGACCCACGCCCTGCCGCTGTCGTACTGCGTGCGCAGGACCTCCACGTCTCCGTAGTAACGGTGGAGCGTCCAGGGAAGGATCACGGCGGCATCACCCCATCCCACCGACGTCCTGGTGAAGCGCATCGGATTCCTGCTCCTGCCCCGGGCTTCTTCCGCCGGGATGAAGGGCGGCACGGTCCCGTCCTCGTACTGTTCGGCGGCCAGGTTCCGCAGATAGCGGCGGAGGTAGGCGTCCGCGTCGACCATTTGCGCCGCCGTGGGGCCGAAGACCTGGATGTCCCCGGTCCAGCCGCTGCGCTCGCGGGTCGGGCAGTCGGTGGGCGTGTCGGTGAAGTTGGACCGAAGGGACCACAGCACGTTGTTCCACAGCCGGTCGAGGCGGGGATCGGACGAGCGGAACTCGGCGATCTGCGGAAGGTCGCTGGAGAGCACGATGGCCTCCACGTCCTCCTCGGTGAGCGGCTGGACGGGGCCGTCGATGCACAGGTACCGGAAGCCGTGGATGGTGAACCACGGGGTGTAGTCGACGGGTTGGCCGGTCAGCACGGCTTCGTCGCGCTGGAACCACTCGCCCTTGCCGCTCCCCACTCCCAGGTATGTGGTCGCCACCTCGCCGTCGCTGTCGAGGACTTCGCTGTAGAGCAGTTTCACCGCCTGCCCCGCGGTGCCGGACAGACGAACCCGTGCGACGCCGGAGAAGTTCTGGCCGAAGTCGATCAGTTGCTTGCCCGACGGCGTCGTGCTCACCGTCCCGTTGCGGCGTCCGATCTCCGTGACGCGCTGGACCTCCTCGGCGACCAGCCGGGGGTTCTCCTCCAGCACCACGGTGACGGTCTCCCCGCTCGCCCCCTCCTCCGTCCAGGGCAGTTCGGGCAGGCGCAGATCCACGCGCTCACCGTCCTTGGGGTCGGAGCGGAGCACGCGGCCGTAGCCCACGCGCCAGGTCCCGTCCGTCGTCACACGCACGGTCGATCCGTCGGCGAGTTCCAGTTCGAGCTGCGCGAATGCTCCGAGGCGGTCTCCGTAGCGCGCGCGGAGGGAGAACGCGCCGAGGCGGCCGCGGTACCGGCCTTCGGAGACCACGATCCCGATGCGGTTGCTCCCGGCCCGGAAGGCGTCGGTGACGTCGTACGCCTGGTACTCGGTGTAGTCGTGGAACGGTGTCCAGCGCGGCACGAGCGCGTGGCCAGTCACATTGGTGTCGTTGACGAACAGCCGGTACCACCCGAGCGCGCTCGCGTAAGCGCGCCCGCGTACGACCGGAGCCGGCAGATCCAGTTCGGTGCGGAAGTACAGGGTCCGCGGCTCGTTTTTGTTCGATTCGGGATGGCTGATCCATCGAGCGTGCCACTGCGACGCGTCCAGTATCCCGGTCTCGAACGTGGCATCGGCCCACTCGGTCATGCCGCCGTCGGTGTCACGCACCCGTACTCGCCAGTGGTACGTCGTCCCGGAAGCCAGCGGTGTCCCCCCGTACAGGACACCGAACGGCCGGCGAGCGGGGACCTCACCGCTGGCCCACACCACGCTCGACGGCTCGAAGGAGGGCGTGAGAGCGACCTCCACCTCGTACGACTCCTGTCCTGCCGCGCCGAGGAGCTTCCACCCGAACTCCGGGGCCGCCGTGTCGATTCCGAACGGCTCGCTTCGCCGGTCGACGGTCAGGGAATGTGGTGCGGCCATGGAGGTCTCCGTTGAGGATCTTCTAGAAATGGTTGTGCCAGGAAAACGCCGAGCGCCTGGGCGGACTCATGATCAATGCGGAGTCGAAGACAGAACGGCTGGACCGCGGAGGCACCCACGTCTCACCAGGGGCTTCGAAGGCCGGTGCTGCGCGGTGAAACGATCCGGCCGCCGTCGAGAATGCCACAGGTATTGTCTTCAGGAAAGTACTTGGGTTTCGTAGGCTGAGAAACCCGAAGGGAGGCCAGGGTGGCGCGAAGCAAGAGCACGGTGCGACTGGACACCTTGTCGGCGGAAGATGTCACACCGATTGCCGGGGGTGACGGCCCGACGCTGCGCTCAGCTCTCCAAGCGGTCGTCACGTGGGGAACCTCTCGGTCCCTCCGTGAGCAGGTGATGACTGACTGCGGCTTTCCGCTGCCGGAGGACCTACCGGCCTTCCTCGTCGTCAACCAACTCGTTTACCGGGGCATCGCGAGGCCCACTGAGCTCGCAGACGCTGTGGACACGACCCGGTCCAACATGAGCAAGATCGTGTCCCGGCTGGAGGAGGCAGGGCTGGTTTTCCGCGCCACCGACCCACGAGACGACCGCGGGGTCGTCATCGGGCTCAGTCGCGAAGGGCGCGCACTCGGCCACCGCGTCGTACGCGCCGTCATGCCGAACGAACAGAAGCTTCCCGGCTGGTCCGCGGAGGAAATCGACACACTGGAACGTCTTCTCATCAAGTTCGCCGCGACCATCGACGCCCTGCCAGGACACCCGCTCACCGTCACCGCCGGTGTGACATTCGCCGAGTTCACCGAGCCCTGAATCGTCATTTCAGGTGCCGCAGTGGAGCAGGCGGACCGGAGCGACAGCGATCAGGGCCCCTTCACGATCCCAAGTCCACGCAAGATCACCTCGTGAATCAGGGCCGCTCCTGAGGGCCCCCCGGACCAGGTGCCACCGGCACGGGCGGCGTGCAGACGGCGGCTGACAGGGCGAGCAGGAGCGGCTTGGTCAGGACGGTCATCTCGAGCGGCGTTCGCGGGCACCCCCGCTGCAGCCAGTCGACGGCCACGCCCAGGAGCGCACCGGCCGCGAACGCCGCAGGGACGTCGTGCGCGATGTCGGACAGGCCGGTCACATCCGGCGGAACGTCGCCCGCCGCACCAAGGTATGCGGAGAAGTGCGCGGACACCGTGGTGCGCACGCGTACGTGCTCGATGACACGGGCGCTGCCCGTCGCCCCCAGCAGGCCGCGGTACAGGCCCGCATGCTCGGCGAAATGCGTGAAGAAGGCCGTCAGCACGGGGTCCGGGTCCACCGGATCCTCCGGGCGGTCCGACGGGTTCACCCGTGCGGGGTCGAGGGCTGTGAGCAACCCGATCATGTCGTCGATCATCGAGGTACAGGCGGCCTCGACCAGTTCGTTCACATCCTGGTAGTGGGCGTAGAACGTCGAGCGGTTCACGTCGGCCCGGTCGACGACGTCGGCGACGCTGATCTGGGAAACGTCCCGTTCCTCGACGAGACCGATCACTGCGCTCTGCAGAGCCGCCCTGGTGCGTCGCACGCGTCGGTCGCCCGGCACGGCGCCGCTGCTCTTGATCATGGCCATGCTCCTCAGCGTACCTTCTCTCCCACTCAGATAGGCAACGTCACGGCGTTTTTCCAACATGATGGTGGAAAAACGTCAGACTGTTGTCTATGGTTGGTCCTGCCACCACCGCCGCCGGAGAGGAAGAGGGAGATGCGCGGACTGCAGGGCAAGAGGATCGTCATCGCCGGGGGTGCCGCCGGGATCGGCGCGGCCACGGCCGAGCGGCTCACGAAGGAAGGCGCCTCCGTCGTCATCGGTGACCGCAACCTTGATGCCGCACAGGCCACTGCCAAGCACCTGGGCGAGACCGGCGGCACCGCGCCGGCCCCCAGAACCTGGGCCGGGACACGAACCTGCTGAACATGGACCTGGCCGTATGGCGCCGCACCTTCGAAGTGAACCTGTTCGGCTACGCCCTCACCGGCCGCGCGGTCATCCCCCATCTGCTGGCGGAGGGCGGCGGCGCCATCGTCAACACCTCATCGGGTTCGGCCTGGATAGGCGAGCCCGAGCGCCCCGCGTACGGCGCGTCCAAGGCCGCCGTCAACGCGCTGACCCGGCACATCGCCTCCGCCTGGGGCAAGCAGGGCATTCGCCGCAACACCGTCGCCCCCGGCGTGACCATGACCGAGCAGGCACAGCAGCAGGTCGGCGAGGAACTCAAGACCATGGTCCTCGGGATGGTCCGCAGCCCACGCCTGGGCCTGCCCAACGACCCGGCCGCCGCCGCCTCCTTCCTGCTCTCCGACGACGCCGCCTGGGTCAACGGACAAGCCTGGTCGATCGACGGTGGCATGACCATCCGCGGCTGAAGTGCCCTGACCGGCATCGGAACCACTGCTTCCGGTCAACCGGGACTCGATGCCGTCAACACGATCGTCCCGCCCGGTACTGACATCACCCCGACCGACGGGTGCCACACCACGCCGGGGCCGTTCAGCCCGAACTTTTGACTTCATCAAGGGAGTACCTCATGCAGACCAGGACACTGGGCACCCAGGGCCTGACCGTATCGGCCATCGGCTACGGCGCGATGGGCACCGCCTTCGCCTACGGCCCCTCCAACGACACCGAGTCGATCGCCGCGATCCGCCGCGCCCACGAACTCGGCGTCACCCACTTCGACACCGCCGAGCTGTACGGCTGGGGCACGGGCGAGCAGCTGCTCGGCCACGCCCTCGCGCCGATCCGCGACGAGGTGACGATCGCCACCAAGTTCGGCTTCACCGAGACCTGGGGAACGGACTCGCGGCCGGAACACATCCGCGAAGTGGTCGACAACAGCCTGCGCCACCTCAACACCGACACCATCGACCTGCTCTACCAGCACATGCCCGACCCCAACGTCCCCATCGAGGACGTGGTCGGCACCATGAAGGAGCTCGTCGACGCCGGCAAGGTCAAGTACCTCGGCCTGTCCAACGCCGACGAGGACACCATCCGCAAGGCCCACGCCGTGCACCCCATCTCGGCGCTGCAGAACCAGTACTCGATCTTCGCCCTCGACACCGAGCCCCTCTTCCCGGTCCTGGAGGAACTCGGCATCGGCTTCGTCGCCTACTCACCCATCGCCCGCGGCTTCCTCAGCGGCGGCGTCAAGTCCATCGACCACTACGACGCCACCGACTTCCGCCGGCAGCTGGCCTGGTGGAAGCCGGAGAACTTCGACGCCAACGTCGCCATCGTCGCCGAGCTGACCAAGCTCGCCGAGAGCAAGGGCGCCACCCTGTCGCAACTGGCCCTGGCCTGGCTGCTCGCGAAGAAGGACTACATCCTCCCCATCCCCGGCTCGCGCAACCTCGACCGCGTCGCGGAGAACATCGCCGCCGCCGACCTCAAGCTGACCGCCGAGGACCTCGCCCGCATCGCCGAGATCGCCCCCGAAGGCGGCGTCGGCGGAAGCCGGGACTGACACCCGCACCCTCGCTGGCCCGCGCCATGCGGCACGGGCCAGCGACCCGCGTGGAAGCAGCAGCCCGCCCGTCAATCCCACGCCTGGGCACCATCGCGGAGTGCGGCGGCCGAGGTTTTGGATGCGCCTCCCTCACCCGCGAAGACGCGAAGCTGAAGGGCGAGCGTGGAGTAATAACCCACCAGCGTGGTGAGCTCGAAGAGGCCGCTCTCACCGATCGCCGCGACCGCCATGTGGTACTCGTCGTCGCTCAGGGCGCCGGAGCGCAACAGGGCGGCGACGGTCCGCAACGCGACTGTCTCGTCCCGGTCGGTGAGGGTCGGCAGGATGCAGCTGCGCAAGTGCCCCAGCTCCTCCTCGGTCAGGCCGCAGGCGCGCCCCACGGCCTCGTGCGCCGTTCGCTCGAACGCGCTGTCCCAGCGCGCGGCGACGAGAAGGATGGCCATCTCCCGGACGCGGGCGGACAGGGAGGACTGGTAGCGCACCGCGGACCCCACGGCCTGTAGCGCGGCTCCGACCGGAGGGCTGAGCAGCATCGCGTTGAACGGTCCCCGCAACCGTCCCTCAGCGTCGGTCAGGGCGAAGGCCTGAGGGCTGGCGGCTCGTGGACCTCCGCAGATGGCCTCGTACACCGCGGTCTGCTCGACACTCATATCGCCGGGGAGAAATCCGGCCAGACGGGCGGTCAACGTGCCTCCATTCGTTCGACGCAGACGAGCCGATACCGCGAGCTTGACACGGGGTTCTTGTCATTCGGGTGGGAGGAGGCCGCATCAGGAGACGGGACGGAGGCCCTGCGGCACCGCGCCCGGCCGGTGTCCGCCGCTGTGGACCGGAATCAGGCCGGCCCGCTGGTCCGCATCCGTGACCACGGCTCCGGCTTCCCGTCCGACTGCTCGCCGTCCCCAAAACATCTGGACCTCAACGCGTCCGCAGCGGACGCGTTCCCGAGAGCCGACTCTGCCCGATCATCCGTGACGGTCTCCCAGGCCGATCGACGCTGAGGAGACCGAAGCGGCAGCGATCAGCGGTCCCGCTCGCCGGACACGCATCGGTTGCGCTGTTGGCCGAGCCCGGTGATGGTGCTCTCCATGACGTCCCCGGGGCGCAGGAACCGGCCTCGGGAAGCGCCGTTGCCGGCAGGCGAACCGGTCAGCACGAGATCGCCCGGCAGCAGAGTCGCGACGGACGAGGTGTGCTCGATGATCCGGGCGAGGTCGAAGACCATGTCAGAGGTCGACTCGTCCTGCATCACCTCGCCGTTGAGGCTGAGGGTGATGCGGAGCTTCATCGGATCGCCCGCGAAGGCGGCGGGGACCAGCCACGGGCCGGTCGGCAGGAACGTGGGCGAGTTCTTCGACGCGAGCCAGTCGGCGCCGATGGCGGCCGAGTCGGGGTGGTGCACACGGTCGCGGGTGGTGATGTCGTTGACGATCGTGTAGCCGGCCACATGGCTGAGTGCGTCCTCGCGCGAAACACGGTAGGCCGGGCGACCGATCACGGCCGCGAGTTCGAGCTCCCAGTCGTGGTCGGTGCCCGTGTCCGGCAGGACGACGTCGTCGTTCGGTCCGCACAAGGCGCTCGGCAGCCCGGTGAACACGTACGGCTGCCCCTCCCTGGCCCGTTTGTCCATCAGCGCTGCGGCGCGGGCCCGGTTCTCTTCGGTATCGCCCTGGTCTGCGGCCATCAGATCGATCACATGCGTGCGGTAATTGGCGCCGGCTTGGAAGATCTGCCGAGGAGTCACCGGAGGGAGGATCTCCAGAGCGTCGAGCTGCATCCCACTGGGACGACTTGCCCCGCTCATGTCGGTCAGTGCCGAGAAGGTGGCGGGCCAGTCCGCCAACGCGTCGGCAATGTCGATCTTCCCGGGCTGCAGGACGGACAGTTGTATCACCTCCGTACCCACCACCACGCCGGCGAAGGGGAATCCGCCCGCGTCGCGGAACCGGCCCAGCTTGAACGGTGTGTCCTCGTGCCGTACGTCCGTAGTCACCGCTCGGCCCTCCGTCTGCGTGATCGTTACTGACGTCCGTCGTCACGGTAGAGCCGGCACCGCGAGGCCGGAAGGAACCCTCTGCTGATCTCGGACATCGATCACATCGATACAGGGAGGTCGGCGGCCATCGCCGCGACCTCCTTCCGCAGCCATCGGTGCGCGGGATCGTCCTGCGACCGCGGGTGCCAGAACATCAGCTCGGTGATCGGCTTCAGCGGCAGTGGCGGTTCGAGGATGCGCAGCTCCGCCGTCTCCCGCATCGCGAGGGCCAGTCGCTCGTGCAGCAGAGCCACCAGCCGGGTGCCACGCAGCATCATCGGCGACACGACGAACGATCCGGTGGAGACCTCCAACTTGCGTTCAACGCCCGCGGCGTCGAGCTGAGCGTCGACCGACGTCGCATGCTCCGGGTCGGTGTACGTCAGGTACGGAAGTCCGCTGAACATCTCCAGGGTGATCTCGTCGCCCACCTCCGGATGCTGGTTCCAAACCGTGCACACGTAGCGATCCGTGAACAAGGTGGCATGCGGGAACTCACGCAAGCCCGGATCCATCTCGACCGGGAACAGCACCAGGTCGGCCTCGGCCCGGCTCAGCACGTCCCGGAACCGCAGGCTCATCGGGATCACCGACAGCTGGACGTTGGGCGCCACGTCCGCGAGCCTGGCCAGCAGCGGACGTAGCAGGACGAGCGTGACGTAGTCACTGGCCATCACACTGAAGGAGCGCTTGTCGCGGGCGGGGTTGAAGTCCGGCCGGATCGCGAGCAGCCCTTCAACCCCTTGGAGAACGTCGCGCACAGGCACGACCAGCAACTGGGCCAGAGGCGTCAGTTCCATGCCCCGCCCGCGGCGAACCAGGAGCGGATCGTCGAACATCCGCCGCAGTCTCTGCAGTGCGGCACTGGTGGCGGGCTGGCCGAGTGACAGCCGTTCAGCGGCCCGAGTCACGTTGCGCTCGGTCAGTAGAGCGTCCAGTGCCACGAGCAGGTTCAGATCCGCGTTCCCCAGGTTCACGAACGCCTCCGTCGCCAGTCGTATCGATGGCGTTGATGAACGTTATCGCAGATCAGTCCGTTCCGGTGCCTGTTCCCACTGCCTACGTTGACGACAAAACCAAAGGAGGTTGCGGGTGCTGACCATGGACGTGCTTGTCGTGGGAGCCGGCATCGGTGGTCTGGCCGCGGGCGTGGCACTGGCCCAGCGCGGGGCCGAGGTCGCGATGGTCGAGATCAGCCCCGTCCACGAGGTGTTCGGCGTCGGCATCAATCAACCCGCCAACGCCCTGCGCGCACTGCGCGCCATCGGCGTCCTCGATGAGTGCCTGGCGGCGGGCTACCAGTACGACCGGGCCCGGTTGTGCGACGCCTCCGGGAACGTGCTCGCAGAGGTGCCGGCAGGCGTCAACGGCGATGTCCCGGCGAACAACGCGATCACCCGTCCCGACCTGCAGCGCATCCTAAGAGGTGCGGCGGAGCGGGCGGGTGCGAAGATCCGCCGCGGGGTCACCGTCGACGTACTGCGGCAGGACGGTGACCGGGTCTACGTCGACTTCACCGACGGCGGCTCGGGCGACTTCGATCTCGTGGTCGCTTTCGACGGCATCAAGTCACAGACGCGCCGACGCCTGTTCGGGGCCGGCCACGAACCGGAGTTCTCGGGGTACGGCGTCTGGCGCGTCATGTTCCCGCGGCCCGCGGACGTCACCTGTGTCTACGGATTCCAGGGCGTCGGAGCGAGACCGGGGCTCATCCCGCTCAACGACCGTGAGATGTACATGTTCGTCGTCACTCCGGAACCGGGACAACCGCGGCACGATCCTGAGCGCTTCGACGCATTGGTGCGGGAGCGGATGGCCGAGTTCGTCGGATTCCCAGGAGCCCTGCGGGACAGGATCACCGGTCCCAAGGGCATCGTGTACAGCCCGCTCAACGAGGTCCTGCTGCCGCTGCCGTGGCACCAGGGAAGAGTCGTGGTCCTGGGCGACGCCGCCCATGCCTCCACGCCGCACCTCACCCAGGGCGCGAGCATGGCTCTGGAGGACGCAATGGTCCTGGCCGAGCTTCTCGACTCCGACATGCCGGTCGAGCAGGCGCTGACAGCCCTGGGCGAGCGCCGGTGGCCGCGCTGCAAGCTGGTCCAGGACGTCTCCCACCAGGTCATGGTCAGTGAGATGTCGATCACCGACGACACCATGCCGGGCGCGGCCGAGATGCGCGCCGCCATGGGTGCGCAGATGGCGGAACTCTCTCTTCTCCTCGACCAGCCCGCCTGATCCGGGGGCGCCCAGCGCCACAAGGACGGGGCCGATCCACACCGTGTGCCGCGGACGGCAGACCGCTGCCGATCACTCGCGCATCGAACCAGCGACAAGACAAGGAGTTTCACCGTGACCGAGACGTCCTTCAGCGACATTGACCTGTCCGGTATCCAGCCGCCGGAGCCCATCCCTGACCTGCCGCTGCCCCCGCCGGCCCTGCGGACCGGTCCTCCGGCCTCCGAGATCGCCGCCCGGTCCGTGATCACCCACCTCCGGCACGTCGGCCTCGCGGTGCCGGAGTACGAGCGCTCTCTGAAGTTCTACGAGCAGGTGTGGGGGCTGTACCGGATCGCCGACGACGGGAACGTCGCGTTCCTAGGCTCCGTCGGCTCTCCCGAGCCGTACATCCTCCGGATCAGGGCCGCCACCGAAGCGGGTACCGACATGCTGTCGTTCGGGGCTCGCGACGCGGCCGGCATCGACGAACTGGCCGCCGCCCTGGGCGCAGCGGGAGTGCGGCTGGTCCGCGAACCCGGCAAGCTCGACACCCCCGGTGCCGGCTACGGGCTGCGCTTCTTCGACCCGGACGGCCGGGTGGTCGAGGTCTCGGCGGACGTGGCTCCCAAGCCGTACCGTGAGCTGCAGGCGCGCGAGGCCGTGCCCAGGAAGATCAGCCATGTGATCATCAACTCCCCTAACCCGCCAGAGATGTTGGCCTTCTACGAGCAGCACCTCGGTTTCCGCCTGTCGGACTGGCTGGGCGACCTGATGTGCTTCATGCGCTGCTCGGACGAGCACCACAATCTCGGCATCGCGAAGGGGCCCGTGCCGGGCCTGAACCACGTGTCGTTCGAGATGCGGGGAATCGACGAGTACATGCGGGGTACCGGCCGGCTCGTCCGGGCCGGCTACAAGCCGCTGTTCGGACCCGGCCGGCACAGCGCGGGCGACAACACCTTCTCGTACTTCGCCGACCCCGACCGCAACATGATCGAGTACACGACCGAGCTGGAGCGGATCACCGACGAGGACGCCTGGATTCCCCGGGTCTGGTCCACCGACCCCGCCTACGCCGACCGTTGGGGCACCTCCGACATCCGCTCGGACATCACCGCCCTCAAGTACGAACCCCGTGCCGACGCCGGTCTGTGGAACGCTCCGCCGATCTGAGACCCCTCCGGGAGCCCGCCCGTCGCGAAGGACGGGCGGGGACCGGGGGAAACAGAAACAATCGAACGGTTCCATGGGAGAAATGGTGAAGTTTCGCCAACTTGGCGCTCACGGACCGGAGTTGTCGGTCATTGGCCTCGGCTGCAACAACTTCGGCATGAAGCTCGACCTCGACGCGAGTGCCGCGGTGATCAACACGGCACTCGACGTGGGGATCACCCACCTGGACACGGCCGAGATGTACGGCCAGGGCAAGTCGGAGGAGTTCATCGGGGCGGCTCTCGGGTCCCGCAGGGACGAGGCGGTGATCGCCACCAAGTTCTCGCCGCGCCCCGCGGAAGAATCGTACGCACCCGGCGTGCTCAAGCGGCGGATCGTCGAAGCATGCGAGGGCAGCCTGCGCCGTCTGGGCACCGATCGAATCGACCTGTACTACCAGCACTTTCCCGACCCTGACGCGCCTGTGGAGGAGGCCTTGGAGGCGCTGGACGAGTTGGTGCGGCAGGGCAAGGTGCTGCACATCGCGTCGTCGAACGTCAGCGCCGAGCAGATCCGGACCGCCGCGCAGGCCTCGGCAGCCGCGTCGAGTGCTCCGTTCTGCGGCATCCAGGTCCAGTGGAACCTGCTGGCCCGTGACGTGGAGCGTGATGTCGTGCCCGCCGCCCGGAAGAACCAGCTGGGTGTGGTGCCGTTCTTCCCGCTGGCCAGTGGGATGCTCACCGGGAAGTACCGGCGTGGGAAGCCGCACCCGGCGGGGTCGCGCTTCGCAACGCTGCCCTTCCTCGCGGACAAGGTCGTCACGGACGAGAACTTCGCCCGAGTCAAGGAGCTGACCGCCTTCGCCGAGCAGCGCGGGCACACGGTCGGCGAACTGGCGGTGGCATGGCTTGCTGCACAGGACGGTGTGACATCCGTGATCGCCGGTGCGACCACGCCCGAACAGGTCCGGTCGAATGTGGCCGCCGCGGACTGGCTCCTCACCGGAGAGGATCTCTCCGCCGTTCCGTGATGTCCTCGGCCGACGTGACCCACAGCCGTCCAGGGGTTTGCGACCTGGGCGGCTGTTCGTGGTCAGGCCACGCCCGCCTTCAGCCGTTCAGCGTGCGCACGAACTCGCCTGCGTGGCCGCAGACATGATCGAGGTGCTCCCGGATCTCGGACAGAGCGGCGAGAAGTCCCGGGTCGTCGACGTCCACGGGGAGCATCGAACCCTGTAGCTCGGCCAGAGCCGTGTTCGCCCGCTCTGCGGCGGTGACGGCGCGCTCGATCCGAGCCTTCGCATCGGCGGACGGTTGCGGGACGTGACCCCGGCCGCATGAGCGGCTCGGCAGGTCATGAGCCGCGGCAAAGGCGGTGTGGGCTCGCTGAGTGCGTCCCAGGGCGAGTTGAACCGGGCGGAACAACGATTTCTCGAGGCGGTCGCCGGCGGTGTCGTCCAGGAGCTCGTACGCCTCGCCGAGAGAGGCCAGGGCCAGCGTCATCTGCTCGGTGGCGGACGCCAGCGTGTCCTGCACCTGCGTGCCGGACATGGTGCGGGCCGTCTCGGCGATCATCCGCCGCAGCCAGGCGTGTGCCGGATCGCCGTCCGCCGCCGCGTTCCAATACATCATCTCCTCAAGGCCGGGGGACGAGAACGGCGGCTCCAGTATCCTGATGCCCGTCGTCTCCCGCAGCTCGTGGGCGAGGCGCTCCTGCACCAGCGCGACGAGGCGTGTCCCGCGGACGAGGTGGGGGGCGAGCGCGAAGCTCCGCGTCGTCGCGACGACGTGCCGGCGCAGACCGGCGTTGTCGAGGTACTCGTCGGCGATGGTGCGCAGCCTGGGCTGCGGCCACGCGATGGTGAGCTGAGGCAGCGACTCGAACAGGTCCGTCGTCATGCGGTCGCCCACCTCGGGGTGGTCGGCGGAGACGATGCACACGAACCGGTCGCTGAAGAGCCGCTCCGACCGGACGCCGGTCTGCTCGCCCGCCGGCCCGATGACGAGGTCGATGCCGTCCTGCCCGACCATCCGCTGGATCTGGCCTACGAGCGGGTGGACCTCCACCGTGACCCCCGGCGTCTCGATTCCCACGCGCCGTAGGAGCGGTTGCAGCAGCAGGAACATCGAGTAGTCGGACATGGCGATGGAGAAGGTGCGTGACCCGCTGCCCGGGTCGAAGCTCGTCCGGTGGCCGACCGCCCGCTCGATCCTGGCGAGGACGTCCGCCACGGGCTCGACGAGATCCCGGGCCAGCGCAGTCAGTTCGTACTCGCGGCCGACCCGGACCAGCAGTTCGTCGTCGAACATGCGCCGTAGCCGCCGAAGCTCGCTGCTCATCGTGGACTGCGTCAGGTTGAGCCGTTCACCCGCCCTGGTGACGTTTCGGTACCGGAGCAGGGCGTCCAGTGCCACCAGCAGGTTGAGGTCGAACTTCCGGAGGTTCTCGCCGGGGATCGACCCGGCTCCGTCGTGCGTCATCCCGCCCTTCACACCTGCGATGTTACGCGGATATCCGCTTTCGGACGTCCCAGTGAACGCAAGAGCACCAGTCGCAGCCGGGCGGCGAACCACGGATCGATGAAGCGCGTCAAGAGGACGACGATGCGGGCCGGTACCGGGCCAAGGCGGGTGTGGTCGCCGCTCGTCCCAGTCTCGGTCTCACGGGACGCACGGCGCTGTGTGGTCGGGCTCCGACAGGGTGCCGGGCACCGCCGGCAAACCGGCCGTCATGCCGGGGTGCACGGAGCCGCGGCGCGTTCTTCACGTACGGGTCTGGGCGGCGGCCGGGGTCCCGGCGCTGAGCCGCTTGAGCTTGACGACGGGGAGCCGGTGGTTGACGGCGACGGCGGTGGCCGTACCTCCGTCGTGGCGCCACCTCAGCAGTGCGCTGCGGTCGGCCACCGATCCGGCGAGGACTTCGGGGGCTCCAGTGAGCGGCAGTTCGCCACTTATCTTGATGTCGAGGCCGGACTGCTCGGTCCAGAAGTAGGGATCGGGGCGGTAGGGCTGTGCCGACTCACCGTGCAGCAGGCTCGCCGCAGCCGCACGTCCCTGCTCGACCGCGTTGGTCCAGTGGGGAGTTCGACGTCCATGCCGTGATACGACGTCCCCGGCGGCGACCACTCCGGGAGCGACCCGGCAGCACGCGTCGGCGACGACACCGCCCCCGGCGTCCAGAGGTAGGCCGGAGTCCCGCAGCCAGTCGGTGTTCGGCACATCTCCGACCGCACACACGATCACGTCGGCCTCCAGCACCGCATCGCCGCAGCGCACGCGGTGCCCGTCGAGCACCTCGGCGCCGTCCGCCACGACGCGCACGCGTATGCCGTGGTCCCGGGCGACCGCCATCGTCAGATCGGCCAGCCACGGCCCGAGCAGCCGGAGCAGCGGCCGTACCTGATCGACGACCGTCACCTCCAGGCCGAGAGCGCGGCAGGTCGAGGCGACCTCCATGCCGAGGAATCCGCCGCCCAGCACGATCGCGCTGCGGGCGACGGTCAGCCGTGCGGCGAGCCGCTCCGCGTCGCCCAGGGTGCGCACCACCAGGTCGCCCTCGCCGCTGAGACGGCGTGCCCGGGCGCCGGTGGCGACGACCAGTCCGTCGTACGGCACGCTCGTGCCATCGGCCAGCCGTACCGAACGGCCGTGAGTATCCAGCCCGACGGCCCGCGTCCCGGTACGGAGCTCGATGTCGCCGCTCGGCGGGGGAAGCAGTGCCGAATCCGCGGACTCCCGGCCGGCGAGGACACCCTTCGAGAGGGGGACGCGTGAGTAGGGAAGGTGGGACTCCTCGGACAGCATGGTCAGCCGCCCGTCGAAGCCCTCGGCCCGCAGGCTCTGCGCCGTTGTGAGCGCGGCGATGGAGCCACCGGCCACGACGATCCGCTTCACGGCTCGACCTTCAAGGCGGCGAGCGGGCAGACGCGGACAGCGGCCGCGACAGCCTCCTCCTGCTGCGGAGCTACTTCCTCGGAGGTCAGGTGGAGGTCGCCCTCGTCGTCGAGGCGGAACACCTCGGGCGCGGCCTGTTCGCACAGCCCATGGCCCTCGCACCGGTCGAAGTCGACCACAATCCGTGTCATTTCCCTGTCCTTCCGTGTACGACATGACGTGGGGCGATGCCAGGCCCTGGCCGGGCGGCGTCGGCCGCGAGTGCGCCCCTTCCCTCGCGGCCCGACGCCGTGACAGGCCCTAGACGTCTGCGTCGACCGGGAGGACACGCTTCCCAGGTGTCCAGGTGACCGGCATGTGCTTGATGCCGCCGACGAAGTTGGAGCGGAGCCGGACGGGCTCACCCGCCAGCCTCATGTCCGGCATGCGGGTCACGAGCTGCTCGAAGATCAACCTCAACTCCATACGGGCGAGGTTGGCGCCGAGGCAGAAGTGGGTGCCGCTGCCGAAGGAGATCTGGGGGTTGGGATCGCGCGTCACGTCGAAGGCGAAGGGGTCGGTGAAGACGTCCTCGTCACGGTTGGCGGAGACGTACCACACGACGACGGGGTCGCCCTCCTTGATGGCGGTGCCCCGGATCTCGGTGTCCGCGGTGGCGGTGCGCCGGAAGTGGAGGACCGGCGAGGCCCAGCGGATGATCTCCTCGACCGCGACGTTCATACGGCCCTGCGGATCGGACTTGAGGAGTTCGAACTGCTCGGGATGGGTGAGGAGCGCGTACATGCCGTGCGTGGTGGCGTTCCGGGTGGTCTCGTGGCCGGCGATCGACAGGAGAAGCATGAACATGTCGAACTCGAGGTCCGAGAGTTTCTCCCCGTCGATCTCGGCGTTGAGCAGCTTCGTGACGATGTCGTCGCGGGGGTCGTTGCGGCGCTGAGTCGCCAACTCGCGTGAGTAGGCGATGAGTTCGGCCATCACCGAGCCGACGCCGCCCTCGTCGGCGAACTCGGGGTCGCCCAGAATGCGGTTCGACCAGTCGAAGAGCCGCTGGCGGTCCTCCTGCGGCACACCCATGATCTCGGCGAGCGCCTGCAAGGGCAGTTCCGACGCGATGTCGACCACGAAGTCGGCCTCGCCCCGCTCGATCACCTGGTCGATGATGTGGGTGGCACGGTGCCGCAGGGCCTGCTCCAACAGTCCGATCATGCGTGCCGTGAACCCCTTGCTCACGAGCTGCCGGTAGCGGGTGTGCCTGGGCGGGTCGAGGTCCAGCAGGGGCCTGCCGCGTGCGGCCTCGTACTCGCCGCTGGTCGCGTACCCCTCTTCCAGGGTCTGAAGGGTGGAGTAGATCTGCGTGCCGCCGAGTTCCGACGAGAACAACTGCGAATCGCGGCTGACGAGCACGACGTCCTCGTGCTTGACGACGTTCCAGAAACCCCCTCCCTGCCCGTCCTCGTGCCAGAACACCGGCTGTTCCGCGCGCAGGCGGCGGAACCAGTCGTGATGCTTCTGCTGGACGAAGGCGTCGGGGTCGAGGAGGTCGATCTCCTTGAGGCTGTTGTTGTCGATGGTCATGCGGCTCCTCCAAGCGTCCGGCTCAAACGCTGCACAGGCGTCCGCTCGCTACCAGCCGACGAGCTGGTCCAGTACGAGCGAAGTCGTTGAGAAGTAGTCGCCGTACCCGCCCCGGAAGAACAGCAACGGGGTCTTGGGCGATACGGCGCGCAGGTCGTGCACCTTGCCGACGACCAGGAAGTGGTCCCCGATCTCGACGATCATCTCGATCTCGCAGTCGATCCAGGCGACCACCCCGTCGAGTACGGGGTTGCCCAAGGGAGAGGATTCCCAGGCCACTCCGTCGAACTTGCCGTCCCCGCCGGTCGCCATCCGCCGGCTCAAGGCCTCCTGATCCGAAGCGAGCGCGTTGGCGCAGAAGCACCCGGCCTCGCGGATCTTCGCGAGCGTCCTGGAGGAGCGGTCCGCGAGGAAGGACACCAGGGGCGGGTCGAGGGAGACGGAGGTGAAGGAACCGACGACCATGCCCGCGGGACGTCGGTCGTGTTCCCGAGTGGTGATGGCGACGACACTCGTCGGGAAGTTTCCCAAGACGTCGCGGAAACGCCGTCCGGCGCTCGCGGGTTCACCGGCGCCCATTCGCCGTTCTTCTTCCATGGCAGGATCGGTCCCCTCAGAGCATGACGCGCATCGGCTCCGGCAGTTCGAGACCCATCTGGGTCAGGGCGCCGCTGTGATACGTCATGCCGGGCACGTGCACCGCGTGCTGAAGTCCCACGTGGGCGTCGCGCCACAGGCGCTGCAGCGGATTGTCGCGGCGCACGATGTTCCCGCCGGACCGGGCGAAGATCCCGTCCAGGGCCGTGACGGCCCGCCACGCGCTGCGCACCTGGTCGCGGCGGATGGCGGCCCGGATGTCGACCGTCACGGGCCGTCCGGCGTCGACGAGGTCGTAGAGGCGGCTCACGCTGTCGAGCAACTGCAGCCGGGACGCGGCGATTTCCGCGGCCGCCTCACCGGCCGCGTACATCGTGTACGGATCGTCGCGGACCTGGACGCCCATCACGGAGACCCGGTCGCGCTGGAGGGCGAGGTGGGTGTCCAGCGCGCCCTCGCAGATACCGATGACGCTCGCGGTGATGCCGGTCGGGAACGCCGCGGTGAAGGGCAGCTTGTACAGGGTCTCGTCGGCGCCGTTGCGTTCCGCGGCCTGGCCCGACATGACCTCGCCGATCTCGACCGTCCGGTAGGCGGGGATGAACGCGTCCTTGACGACGACGTCCTTGCTGCCGGTGCCCGACAGGCCGATCACGTCCCAGGTGCCGTCGACGATCTCGTAGTCCGGCCTGGGCAGCACCACGTGCAGCACGGTGGGCGGCATCGCCGGCTTGCCCTTGCCGTTGCCGACCATGGCGCCCAGGAAGGTCCAGTCGCAGTGGTCGGATCCGGAGGAGAAGGGCCAGCGCCCGTTCAGGACGTACCCGCCGTCCACTGGCTCGGCGATGCCGTTCGGGATGTAGGGCGAACCGATCCAGGTGTCAGGGTTCTCGCCCCATATCTCCTGCTGGAGTCGCGCGTCCATCTGGGCGAGTTCCCACGCGTGGATGCCGACTACGCCGCCGACCCAGCCCGCGGCGCCGTCGTGACGCGCCACGGCCATCACCGCCTCGGCGAACTCCCGGGGATGAGCGGCGAGACCGCCGAACTTAGTCGGCTGCAGCATCCGCAGCATGCCCGTCGACTGGAGGAGAGCGACGGTCTCGTCGCTCAGCCTGCCGAGCTTCTCGTTCTTGTCGGCAAGTTCGGCCAGCTGCGGCCCGACGGCCGTGATCCGGTCGAGAACTTCATGCGCCATGGGGCACACCTCTCTCTTGTCCATGCCGATGGGAGCGTCGGCGCAGGTTCCGACTGCGCTTCAGCGCGTGTTCATCAGTCCTCTTCGGAGCCGCGCGCCCGGATCTGCCGGTACAGGTTCCTGACGTTCATCTGGTCGAGATGCGGAACGATCGTGAACAGGCGCTGGCCCAGCGGGTACGGATCGATGGAGACCGTGTCCAGTGGCATCGCCACGGCTTCCTCCTCGGTCAGCCCGCGGTCGACGAAGGACTGGACGACGTCGATCCAGTTCTGCAGGATCTGGCGCTGCTCGGCGACGTAACCGACGTCGCACGGCTCCCCGTGGCCCGGCACGATCACGTCCACGTTCTCCAGGCGGTCGATCCAGTCCAGCGCCGCGAGCCACTCCCAGGGGGAACCCTCCTGGATGAACGTCTTCGTCCGGCAGAAGACGTTGTCACCGGTGAACAGCACGCCTTCCTCGGGGAGATGGACGTGCGTCTGCTCGGCGGTGTGCCCGGGCACGTTCACACAGCGGATGGTTCGTTCGCCGAGTCGGAGCGTGATCTCGTCGGTGAACGTCCGCGTGGGCGGGTTGGGCGGAAACCCGGGATGGCCCACCAGCCACTCGCTGTCGGGGTCGTCCTTCTTGACCCACTCCAGATATCCGGGCGTGGTCATGTAGACCATGTCCTTCTCGTAGCGCGCGCCGAACCCGGCCTGCGCCACCACCTCCACGCCCTGGCAGAACGCGTTGCCCACGTGGTGATCCAGATGCGGCTCGGTGTTGACCAGGTACCGCACCGGCCCGTACTCCCGCACCCGCTCCCACCAGCGAAGCCCGTCCATGGGCCCCTGAGGAGTGTCGATCATGAACACGCCGTCGTCGGTGACGAGGAAGCCCGGGTTGCAACCGGCGAGGTAGAACTCGACGTGGACGTTCTCGCTCACTTTGCGCATGGCCGGCTCCCTACGGGGTCACCCTGGGACCGAGCCCCTTGGGGCCGTCCTCCAGGCGCAACTGCGCGTCCTTCTTGACCTCGTCGAGGAACCCTTGCGCGTGCTCGGGCACGGGCAGGCGACCGGGCAGCCCGTGACGCACGTAGGAACGCTCGTTCCCCTCCCGCACGACCGTCGCCGAGATGGTGCCGATGCCCTCGATCCACTGCTCGACCACGTCACCGGGCTGTACCCACTTCTGCAAGTCCAGCGAGCAGCCCAGCCCGATCGTCCCGGAGCCGAGCACGTCGCCGGGGACGATGTCCTCTCCGTCGGATGCCCACGCGACCAGCTCCGGGGACCAGTGGACGCGCCGGTGCCCGGTGTTGCCCTCGAACCACGTCTCGCCGTTGACACGGATGCCGCAACGGGCGCCGCCCTCGTCGAACTCGTCGGCCGTGACGAGGACCGGGCCGAGATGGGTGTCGAAGTCCTTCATCTTGTGCGGGCCCATCATCATGAACAGGTCCATGGGCCCGGTGTCGCGGGCGCTGGCGTCGATCAGGATCGTGTAGCCGGCGATGTGGTCGGCGGCGTCCTCGACCGCGATGTTCCGCCCCGGACGACCGATGACGCAGGCCAGCTCCAATTCCAGGTCCAGCCAGTCGGTGAACGCGGGGTACACGATGGGGTCTTCGGGCCCGTACACCGCCTCCGGGTTGCCCTTGTAGGCAGATGCCGCGTGGTAGAAGGCCGGCGGCTTGCGGAGACCTTCGCCCTTCTTGGCCCAGTACCAGGTGCCGTGTTCCTCGTACGAGCTGTAGTCCCGGATGGAGCGGGGCCTCGGCAGCGGGGCCAGCAGGCGCACGTCGGCTCGGGAGAACACCAGCGTCTCGCCACGCGCCCCGGACGCGGCCTGACTCTCCTTTAGGAAATCGACCACCTGTTGGGCCCGTTCCTGGGCCGGTCGGCCGCCTTCCAGGAAGGTCAGCATGTCCGGGGGAAGCAGCGCCTCCGCCGCCTCGTACGCCCGCGGTTCTCCGCTCTCGCGGAGGAATGCGGCGTAGCCCGAAGTCAGGTCGGCGATCCGGGATTTCCCGCTCAGTTCGGCACTCGTCTCCTGGTCTCCCGCTGGGAGGACCGCGCCGATCCTTCGCACCGTGCCCAACGGTGTGGACACCTCGAATGTCACCAGCTTCATATCCAGCTCCTTTGCTGATGCCGGGAGCGTAGATGCGAAAAGGCGCACCCAGGATGACGGGCCTCAATACCTGACATTGGCCCTCGCAATGGTTGACCGGCGCGGAATGCGCGAGGGTGTGACGGCCGGTTTCGGCAGGTCTGTGGCGCACGAGTCGAGGAGCGCCGTCGCCGGTTCTCCGCGCCCGCGGGCCACCGCTTGTGCACTTCGTGTAAGAGAGGGTGAGCGTCGGATGAGGATCATCGGACTTGAGGAGCACTACCTGAGCCGCCCCTGGGACGGGGAGGGTCCGGGCGCGGGCATCGCGGGCCTGGACGCCGTGCTTGCCGGGATGGAGAAGAGGCTCCTCGAAACCGGTGAGCAGCGGATAGCGGACATGGACGCGGCCGGTATCGACGTACAGGTACTCTCGCTCGCCGGACCGGGAGGCGAGACGTATCCGCCCGCCGACGCGGTGACGCTGGCCCGTGAGGAGAACGACCGGCTGGCTGAGATCGTGAAGCGTCACCCCGACCGTCTGAAGGCGTTCGCCGCACTGCCGACGACCGCCCAACCGGAGGCAGCGGCGGACGAGTTGGAGCGCGCGGTCCGGGAGTACGGGTTCAAGGGCGCGCTGGTCAACGGCAGTACGGACGGCCGCTTCCTGGACGACGAACGCTTCCGGCCCGTCCTGGAGCGGGCCGAGGCACTGGACGTTCCGCTCTACCTCCACCCGGGAGTGCCGCCCGCCGGCGTGATGCGCGCCTACTACGACGGCTTCAGCCCCCAGGTGAACTTCACGCTCGGCACGGCCGCGTGGGGCTGGCACATCGACACCGGCCTGCACGTCCTGCGCATGATCCTGGCCGGCGCGTTCGACCGCTTCCCCCGGCTCCAGATCGTGATCGGCCACCTGGGAGAGGCCCTGCCGTTCATGCTGCCGAGGGCGAACCGCACGCTGCCACCGGTCATGACCGGCCTGTCCCGCACGATCACCGAGTACGTCCGCGAGAACGTGCACTTCACCATCGCGGGCTTCTTCTACGTGCCGACGTTCCTCAACACCCTGCTCGAAGTGGGCGCCGACCGCATCCTGTTCTCGGTGGACTATCCCATCGGCTCCAACGACGAAGGACGCGCCTTCCTCGACAGGCTCCCGGTCAGCCCCGCCGACCGGGAGAAGATCGCGTATCGCAACGCGGAGACACTGCTGCGGATCTGAGATGACGCGGTCAGCTGTCGGCCACCGTACCGATGCTTCGGGCCTGCCGTCTCGCGAGAGCTACGAGGGGAGACGACCTCCGGCGTCCCCGCCGTCCAGCCAAGGTTGTTCGATGCCGGTGAGCTCGGTGATGGTGTCGACCAGGCGTGTGGTGGCCTTGCGGTGCCCTCTGGTGTTGGGGTGCAGGGTTTCGGTGAAGTCGGCGGCGTCGAGCCAGCCGCGGGTGGAGACGTAATGGGTGCGAGGGTCGCCCAGTTCGGCGATGGCGGACTGGATGGCCGGCGCCGTGGTGACCGTGGCCCCGGCCACGCCGAAGGGTTCGAGGGCGACGACCGTCGCGTCCGGATAGCGAGTGCGGATCTCGCGCAGCAGTTCGAGGTAGCCCTCGCGCACATCGTCGCTCGACGCCTTCATGTCGTTCGTGGTCTGGTTGACGACAACGACGTCCGCGTCGAACGCGGCGGCGGGCGATCCGGCGTAGTTGAGGCCGATCGCGTCCTGGGCGCGCGGGACACCCCCGCCGCCTCCCTTCGTGACCCCCTGGCTCCCGAAGCCGACCTGTTCCAGCCCGGCGCCGAACGCCTTCGCGACCAGCGACGGATAGGCGAGCGTCCCGTCGGCACACTCGGACGTGATGTATGCGCAGTGGAGGTTGACACCTTGTGTGATGGAGTCGCCGAGAAAGGTGAACCGGTGCGCCGGGGCCGGGGGTAGCTCCTCCAGTGCCGTCCCGTCGGCCAGGTCGAAGCCGGCGAACCGCAGGCCGGAGGCGAGCGGCGGCTGCCAGCGGTTGGCGTTCTCGTAGACGTCCTTGACCGCCAGCACCAGGGTGTGCGTCCGCGCCGGCAGGTCCTCGCGGGTGAGGCGGATGACGTCGCGGTCGACCACGATCCGGTCGGTCTTCTCGCCGTCGATGTAGGCGTAGATCTCGGGCGGCGCGGTGATCCCGTCGCGGTCGAAGCGCGCGTCCACCGTTGTCCCGGTGAAGCGAATGGTGATGCGGGAGCCGCTGTTGACGGTCGTGGCCAGCCCGGACCGGATGTCCCAGCGGCCCTCGTAGCGCAGGAGGGGATGGCTCGGGTCGATGTGCCCGCTCGGGCAGCGCCCCTGGCACTTCCCGGGGTCGGGGCGCAAGAAGGCCAGGTCCAACGCCTCGCCCATCGCTTCGTACCCGGTCGGCGTCGGGTGCAGGCTGTCGCCGGAGTCGTAGCCGGCGCGCAACGCGTCCGGCTGTCCGGTCCGGCTGAGTATCCGTTCCAGGTCGAATACGTCGTCGAACAGCGGGCTGGTGCGGATGAACCGGTTGACCACGGCCTTGTCGGCATGTGCGTATACGCCCCGGGGCGGGAGGGTCGCGCCGATGACCCGTAGCCCGCGCTCCCGCAGCCGGGTCGCGATCTCGGTGAGGTTGTCGATGACCTGCTGCGCGGACCGGCCGATGGTGAGGTCGTTCGTCCCGATCTCCACCACCACGTCGGTCACGCCTGCCAGATCGAGTACGTCACGGTCCAGCCGGGCGAGGACACCGGTGGTCGTGTCCCCGTTGATGCCCTGGTTGACGATCCCGGCGCGCGCGAGCTCAGGGTCCGCGGCGATCCGGCGTGCCACGACGTCGGTCCACCGCTCGTAGGTGTCCATCATCGCGTCGTCGTTGAAGGGTGGGAACGCCTGGTCGCCGTCGGTGAGCGAGTCGCCGATGGCCACGATCGACCGCGGTGCCTCGGTCAACACTTCGACGGCGTCCAGCCACGGCACCGGTTCCTGCCGGGACGTGAACACCGCGCCCTCGGCCTCGGAGGTCCGGTCGCCCGCGCCCGCGGCCGTCACGTACTGCGTGACATAACTCTGCGCGTGCACGGACTGCGGTGTCGGCGTCGGGACGTAGAGACTGACCACGAGGTCACGCAACGCGCGCACCGGCAGGTCGACCGGGTCGCTGCGCAGGCCGGCTCCGGATGCGACCAGCGTGCCGGCCCGGCCGCCGAAACGCAGCGGCCGCAGCGTGGACGCGTCGACGGCCGCGCCGCTCCGGCCGCGGCGCTCCGCGACGGTCGCCGCAGCCACGCGCAGGGGAACCCCGGCGCCGTTGGTGAGCCGGATACGGACACCGGAACCCTCCAGCGTCGGCCGGACCACCAGACGGTAGGTGGCCTCCGGCGGCGACGGGGCGTCGTCCACGGTCGGATGCTCCGACCACTGCGACACTCGAACGCCGCCGCTGCTCTGCGCGTTCGCCCACGCGGCCCTCCAGGAGGCCGCCGTCGGAGCCGCGTCGGCGGCCACGACGGAATGGACTCCGCCCAGTGGCGCCGCGGGGGCCGTGCACGATCTCAAGCGCGTCACGCGCCACGCTCCATCTCATCGATCGAGCCTCACAACACGGGTTGCCGGAGGCGATGTGCAACTGCGGGGACACGCTCTTGCCGGTCTGGCCGACCTGGTTGGTGTGCGGACACCAGCCCGCGTCCCATGCGGTTGCATGCCGCGTCCGAGACCGCCACCCACTCGAACGGCGCGGAGTCATGCGGAGGGCGCCGTCCATGCGGATCGTCTCGCCGTTGAGGTAGTCGTGGTCGATGATCGCGAGGACCAGCTGGGCGTACTCCTCGGGCCGGGCCAGGCGACGCCGGAAGGCACACCGACGGCCAGTCCGGCGCGGAACTCCTCCGAGACCGAGGCGGGCATGGGGGTCTCGACGATGCCGGGCGCGATCGTGCACACCCGGATGCCGTACTGGGCGAGGTCGCGGGCGGCGGGCAGGGTCAGGCCGACGATCCCGCCCTTGGAGGAGGCGTAGGCGGCCTGGCCGACCTGGCCCTCGTAGGCGGCGGCGGAGGCGGTGTTGACAATGACGCCGCGCTGGCCGGCGCAGTTGCCGACGGTGCGCAGCAGGGCGTCGGCAGAGGCTTCGGTCTCGACGGCGGCCCGCAACTGGTCGCCGTCGGTGACGTCGGTTGCCAGGTAGCTGATGCCCTCGACGGCCGGCGCGTTCTCGATACTCGCCGGGAGATCCAGGACGAAGACCGCCGCGCCCTGCCCGGCGAGGGCCGCCGCGGTCGCGGCGGTGTGCACGACCTGCATGCCTTGCCTCTCCTGGTCCATGGCGCATTTGTCCTTGGCCCGCACCATGGTGGTGCCCGGTTGGTCCGGGCCGGGGCCGCGTCGTCCAGGGAACTCGGGCGCGGTGAAGGGAGCACATCACGCCATGAGACCTGGGTGTATGGACTGACAGTCCACGATTCCGGCTACGCGTTGGAGGTTCGCCACATGCCGCCGCCGAGGACCGGGGGCCTCACGCGCCCCGTCGGCGGGATACCAGGATCATCAGCGTCTTGGTGCCGATCACCCGCCCGCTGCGCCGCATCTTGTCGATCACGTGCTGTAGGTGCTGCACGTGTCAGCGCCGTCGGCTGCCCGTCTGTCCTGCGTCGCCCCGTGCGGCCGTCAGGGCGCAGTGGCGCGGGCTCGGTGCTCGCGGATCTCGTCGTGATGGTCGGCGGCCCAGCCGATCAGGGACGTCACGATCTCGTGGAGGCCGCGGCCCAGCGGGGTGAGGGAGTACTCGACCCGCGGCGGAACCTCCGCGTACGCGGTGCGGGTGATCAGACCGTCCTCCTGGAGCTGGCGGAGCGTGAGGGTGAGCATCCGCTGGGAGATTCCGGGGATCTGGCGCTGCAGGTCGGTGTAGCGCAGCGGGCCGGGCTCCACGACTGCGATGAGCAGCAGGCTCCACTTGTCGCCGACGCGGTCGAGGACCTGCCGGATGAAGGCCATGTGCTCGGCGGGGATGGCGGCGCAGGGCCCCACCGCCGCGGCGCCGACCGAACTGCTCGTGACCTCCATGACGCACATTCCTCTCCGGCACGAACACCGATGTGCCTTTTGTATCGGCTTCCATACTGGCCCATCATGGCGCTACGCACAAAACGTAGGAATTGAAGTGCAGGCATGGGAGGCGCGTCATGAAGATCGAGATCTGGGCCGAGGTCACCTGCCCGTGGTGCGGACTGGGCAGCCACCGTCTGGACCGGGCCGTGGAGCGGTTCGAGCACGGCGACGAGGTGGACGTCGTCCACCACTCGTTCCCGCTGAGCAGTTCGTTCCCCGTGGATCAGACCTTCAGCGTCCGTGACGCGCTGCTGCGCCGACACGGGATGGGCGGCCCCCAGGCGGAGGCGTCCACCCGCCGGATCGAGGCGCTGGCCGAGGCCGAGGGCCTCAGCCCCTACAAGGTGCTGGACAACCTGGTCGGCAACACCGACCTGGCGCACGAGTTCCTCGCCCACGCCTCCGCCGAGGGCAGGAACCGCGAAGCGTGGGACGCGATCTTCCGTGCCTACTTCGGTCAGGCCCGTCCGGTCTTCAGCCTGGACGACCTGCTCGGCCTGGGCGAGGAGATCGCTCTGGACCGGGAGGACACCCGCCAGGCGCTCACCGAGCGCCGCTACCAGCGGCAGATCCGCGACGACGCCGCCCGCGCCCAGCGCCTGGGTGCCACCGGTGCGCCCTTCATCGTCGTCGACGGCAAGTACGGCATTCCCGGGGCGCAGGACAGCGATGCCCTTCTGGAAGTGCTGCGCACGGCCTGGGACGAGTCCCACCCGCTCACCCTGGCGACCGGCGGCGACGCTGCGGTCTGTGGCCCCGACGGCTGCGCCGTACCGGCCCACAACTGACCCCCATCCACTGTTCACTCCCCGACACACCCCTGATCGTTTGATCATTTTGAAAGGCTGATTTCTCCATGTCGTACCTGCTGCACATCGACGCGTCCTCGCTCGGCGAGGCCTCCGTCTCCCGTCAGGTCGCCCGGTCCTTCCGTGACGAGTGGAAGGGCGCGGTCGTCCACCGTGACCTGGCCGTCTCGCCCGCGCCGCACCTCAGCGCGGCGGGCATCACCGCCCGCACCACCGACCCTGCCGAGCGCACCCCCGAGCAGGCGAAGGCCATGGCGGTCCAGGACGAGCTGATCGAGGAATTCCTCGGCGCCGACGCCTACTTGTTCACCGTGCCGATGTACAACCTCACGATGCCGTCCGTGTTCAAGGCATGGCTGGACCAGGTCATGGTCGACGGCCGCACCCTGAGTTTCGACGGTGCCCCTCCCGCCGCGGGCCGCCCGGCCGTGCTGATCTCCGCGCGCGGCGGCGGCTACGGCCCCGGCGCCCCCAAGCACGGCATGGACAACCTGGTGCCGGCGCTGGAGACCGTCCTGGGCCACCCGACCACGCTCGGCCTTGAGGTGACGACGGTCACGCCCGAACTGACCATGGCTCCGCACGTGCCGATGCTGGCCCCTCTCCTCCCCCTCCACGAGGCGTCGCTGACCGACGCCCACGCCCAGGCACGCGGCCTGGCCACGGCCATCGCCGGCCGACAGGCCGCCTGACCGGCCCGACCGTCGACCGACCGGCGCCGCCAGACCCGAAAGGCAATCAACCACCATGTCCCACCTGCTTATCCTCGGCGGCACCGGCCGCACCGGCATCCACGTCCTCAAGGAGGCCGCCGAGCGCGGCCACCGCGTCCGGGCCCTCGTCCGCAACCCCGATACCGTCCAGGCCCCGGCCGGCGTCGAACTGGTCCAGGGCACGCCCTCGGACATCGACGACCTCCGCAAGGCCG
This sequence comes from Streptomyces sp. NPDC002643, assembly GCF_053592555.1. Taxonomy (NCBI): domain Bacteria; kingdom Bacillati; phylum Actinomycetota; class Actinomycetes; order Kitasatosporales; family Streptomycetaceae; genus Streptomyces; species Streptomyces sp. NPDC002643. The sequence goes on along the minus strand of NZ_JBSFVY010000001.1, from coordinate 102,592 downwards.
CCGCCGGAACGGAGGCGGTGATCAGCGCACTCAACAACTCCCGCGCCTCCGACAACCCCTGGGCCAAACCCGTCAGCCCGCCCATGTTCATGACCGACGCCACCCGCAAGACCCTGACGGTGATGAAGGAGGAGGGCATCCACCGGATCGTCGTGACCTCCGCGACGGGCGCCGGAGACGACTGGGCCCGGATCAACCCGGTGTTCAGGGCCCTGATCAAGGCCTCCAACCTCAAGGCCGGCTACGACGACCACCACGGCGTCGACAAGCTCCTGCGCGCCTCCGACGTCGACTGGACCCTCGCCCGAGCCGTCGCCCTCACCGACAAGCCGATGAGCGGCCCGCTGCGCGCCGCCGAGGCCGGCGCCGAGAAGCCGGGGGCACGGATCAACCGCGGCGACCTCGCCCGCTTCCTCCTCGACACGCTGGAGAAGGACACCTGGCTCCGCAAGGCCCCCCTCGTCTGGAACGCAAGAGGCTGACACTCCCATGCTCCACACCCCCGTCATTCGCAACAGCTTTCGGAACTTAGGCGCGCCGTATCCCGACGGCGACGCCGGAACGGAGTGACTGTGACCACAACTGACACCCCCCACACCGACATCGAGTTCAACAAGCGGCTGCGCGTCGTGTTCGACGATCTCCAGAAGGCGTTCGGGGACATAGCGATCAGGCACGGCATCACACATGACGAACTGGGCCGGGCCATCGGCTACGTGACGAAGCTGGTCGAGTCAGGGGACTTCATGCTGGCGACGACCCTGCTCATCGCCACGCGCCCGCTGGAGGCCAGTTACGGCAGGGCCTATGCCAACCCGGAGAAGGACGGCGCCTCCACCTGGATGGCGACCGGGCCCGCCTACGTGCCCGGCGCGCCGGAGATCGACAACCCCGGCGCGCTGCCGATGACACCCGACGAGCCGGGCGAGACCCTGTTCGTCTCCGGCGTCGTACGGTCGACCTCGGGCAAGCCGCTGCCCGGCGCCGTGATCGATCTCTGGCAGACCGACGCCCACGGCAGGTACGCGGGGCTGACGCCCGAGCAGGCAGGCCCCCTCGAAGGCCTCGACGTCGTCGACTTCGACCTGCCGAAGTACAACCTGCGCGGCAAGATCGTCGCGGATGCCGAGGGCCGCTACGAGTACCGGACGGTCGTGCCTGGTGTGGAGGCCGCGGCGGTCCCGGGCAGCCCGCTCGACGACCTCCTGCACATGCTGGGACGGGCCAACTCGCGCGCTCGGCACATCCACGCGTACGTCACTCACGACGACCATCACATGCTCACCCACCAGATCCACTTCGAGGGCGATCCGCTCGTCGACACCGTCAGCGAGGGCGCCATCGCACGGGATCTGATCCACAAGGCCGAGCTGCACGACGACCCCGCTGAGTGGGAGGCACGCGGCCTGACCGCCCCGTACCGGACCCTCACCTGCGACTACGTGCTGCGTCCCATCGGCTTCGACGAGGTGAAGGACCCGTACGTCCTGGAGGGCTTCTGGAAGCAGTGACCCGAAACCGCTGAACAACGCCTCGTGGGCGGCGCCTGACGGTGCCGCCCACGACCGACGAGTGAGGAATCCAGGTGTCCGACAAGGTTGCCGACGAGCTGGCCATCCGCGAACTGACCGCACGTTTCAACCACATGGAGTCCCAGAAGCGAAACAAGGAATGCGCCGCGACCTTCGTGGAGAACGGCGTGTTCGTGGCTCGGGACGAGCGCTACGAGGGAAGGTCGGCCATCGAAGCGTACTTCGACACCCAGAAGCTGGGCGCGCCCGTGGACATCGGTTTCGGGGTGACGGGACGCATCGGCACGACCGTTCATCTCACCACCGACAACCTGATCACCATCGAGGGGGACGGGGCGGTCCAGCTCTCGCACATGCTGGTGTTCCGTCAGGTCCCGCGTGAGGTCGCAAGGGACGGGCTCGTCATCGCCACCGAGCGTTTCGAGGACCGACTGGTCAGGACGGACGCCGGTTGGTTGTTCGACCAGAGGATCATGACCGTCCTCCAGACCAACGCGGCCCCTGGCTCGTCGCTGCGGCAGGTCGGGGTGGGAGAGACTCCTGGTGAGTGAGCAGTCGCACCGGTCCCACGAGGCCGTGATCACGTACTCGCGTCATGTGCGTGTGGCCATCCCTTCCGAAGAGCCTCATGCCGACGTCGGGAATGTCGTCGTAGTAACCCCGCGCGATGAGCCGGTTGTTCAACGAGCTTGAGACCCGGATGACGACCGTGTTCTCGCCGTCCAGCATGTCCTCGGTGATATCGACCAACGGACGGGAGGTGTCATAGCCCCGTGGCGAGCCGTCGTTGACGACGACGGAGCCGAGCCCTCCGTCGGTCGAACCGAGGTCGAGCAGATATCGCGTCCCCGCGACGGAGGGCAGGGGCGCGGAGAACGTGCTGCGGTACTCGGCCACCCCGGACACCTCCGGGCCGACTCCCGGCAGGTCGCGCCACGGCCGCAGCGGCGCCTGGCCGACGGCCAGACTGGTCACCTTCGTCAGCGGACGGATCTCACGGGTGATGTACCCGTGACCACGGTCTTCGACGATCACCTCGTTCGCGCCGGCGTCCCAGCTCTCGACGGTGATCGTCCAATCGCTCAACTGCGCCACCTCGGCGCTGCTTTCGCGGACAGCATCGAAAAACGGGTTGGACCGGTCGACGGTGAACAGAGCTGTCTCCCCGGGGTGAAGAGAGACCGTCAGGACAGTACGACCGTTCTCGGCGCGCGTGGCCGGGTGCTGACGTACTCCGCCGCTCCAGGCGTCGACGCGATAGGCGGTTCCCTCGCCGGGGAGCGTGATGTCGACCGTGGTGGGGGCGCCGGTCTCGTACAGGAAGTGGTAGGCGTACAGGTGCAGCAGGTCGCCTTCCTCCCGCAGGCAGGTGAGCACGTTCTGGTCGGGCGCGGCGAACTCGGCGCGGCCCCTGACGCCGAGGCGCCGCAGCGCCTCGACCGTGTCGGCGGGATCGTCGATCTCCGCGACGGTCGGCAGCGCCCGGATCTTGCTCATCGTCGTCGCGAGCTCGTCGTCTCTGCCGTCCAGGCCCTGGGTGCGCGTGGCGGCGCGTTCGTGGACCGTCTCCGTTCCGCTCGCCAGATGCTTCAACTCACGTGCGCCGTTGACGATCAGGACCTTGAGGCCGCGGGTGGCCCAGTCCAGGAGCAGTTTCGCCACGTCCGGGTCGAGTGTCTGCTGGTAGACGATCAACGCCTGGTAGCCGGGTCCGTCCGGCTGCACTTCCCCCTGGTCGAAGGAGACGGCGTCGTCGAGAAGCAGCGAACCGTCGAAGAAGTCGTAGCTCCATCCCGCGTCCTGCATACCGAGGTCCCGCCACCAGTGGTTGTGCCGGTCGCGCATCCACATCCGTCCGTACGCGTCCTCGTCGGGCACACGATGGCCCTCCGCGTCGATGAACATCACTCCCGAGGTGTTGTCCACGAAGTGATCGGTACGCAGGATGCCGACGTCGACGCGCGGCTTGCCCTGGCGGAGGAGGTACTGGTAGCGGCCCATGGCGTCGTTCCAGAGCGGGTAGAACTCACTGCCCGGCTGGCGGAGATCGAACCTCTCGCCGAAGGCCGGCCACATTCCTTCGTGCCCGGGCCACCGCGTCGTGTCTTCCGCGCCGGCCATGCTCGCCCAGCCGTGGAGCACGGTCTTGGTGACTCCGGCGGCGAACTGCGTGGCGATGATCTGGTCGTAGAAGCGGTGGTCGAGCATGTGGTTGCGTGTCGTGGCGCCGGTCTCGGACGAGTACTGCTTGCCGAAGAGGTGTGCCGGTCCCGCGAGCATGCGGTACGCGTCGATCTGCGAGCCGAATTCGAGCGACTCGGTCTCGATGGTGTCGACCTCCGGGCCGGGCCGGGTCAGCTCGAACGGCAGGCCGTAACTGATCTCCGCCCGGAGCTGGATGCCGTTCTCGTGCAGGAACGCGGCGAACGGTCGCAGCATGTTCTCGATGTACAGGTCGGTGAGGGTGCGGACGTAGTCGTGACGCACCTTCTCTACCGTGATCCGGTGGGTTTCCTCCGGCTCGAACTGGTAGGTCGTCGACGGGGCGAAGAGGGGGACGTTGCGCGTCAGGAACGGCAGCCAGCGCTCGATCCGGTAGCCCCGGCGGGCGGAGAACTCCTCCGCGAAGTGTTCTCCCCAGAAAAGGCCGCCCCGGCCGTACGTCACGATTTCCAGAGAATCCATGTACATCTGCGCTCGCGGGTTGCGGCGGATGTTCTCCTTCATCGTGTCGGTGAGGACATGGGCACGCCAGTAGTCGATGACGGCGTCCACGCCCGCTCGTTCGAGGTAGTTCACCGTGTAGTTCACGGAGACCGAGGGAGACGCGGTCTGCCCTGTGCCCAGCCGCCAGAACGTGAAGATCCTCCACTCCCGGTCGTCCGGTACTTCCCAGCCGAGTTCCTCTTCGACGACGTCCGGGGTGAGATCGAGGGCGCCTGCGGCATCGAGGACGGTGTCGTCGACGACGGGGACCGCGACGACAACCGCCAGATGCTGGACCGTGGGTGCGACTCGCTCACGGGGGCGCGTGGAGTGGACAGGGGGCGCGCTCAGATCGATGCGCCGCAACGGCCCCTTTCTCGCATCCCCAGGACGCACGGACTCGACGGTGTAGTCGAGTTCCTGAGAGGCGGCGGGATGGTCGGCGTCGATCGTCGGGACGTTCGCGTTGGACCAGTTGGTGCCCGACGTGAAGCTGACCGACATCCCACGCTCAGTCGTTTCCCTGACGATCAGTTCCGAGTCGTGCACCCACTCCTCGGAACCCCACCCGTAGCGGGAGTGGTCGATGCCCTCTTCGTCCATGGCGAGGAACTCCAGCCCGCCGAACCCGAGCCGGAACGCCTGCTCCACCTCCCGCCGGAGAGTGACATCGGTGTGCAGTCCTTCCGCCAGCCACCACCGAAGCTCTGGCCGGTACTCAATGGGCGGCTTGGCGAGCGCGCTCCGGTGTTCGTCGATCCCTGGCACTGGTGTTTCCCTTCAAAGCGGATCGTGTCGCAGCAGTTCGTGTCGAAACGGCGTCGGGCGAAACTCATTCCTCTTCCCACGCGCCGGCATCGACCCCCTCGGCCGCGAGCGCCGCGCGGTACTTGGCGACGTTGGCGAGCTTGACGTCCTCGAAGCCCCGGACCATGTCGGGGAGGCCGGCGATGCGTACCGCGCGCTCGTAGGTGTCGGCCGACAGCGAGGCGGTGAGGTCGCGGACGGTGTGCCGGTAGTGCGCGACCAGGGCGCGCTCGGTGCGGCGGACCGCCGTGTACCCGAAGGGGTCCATGGGAGTTCCGCGAAGCCCCTTGAGGTGGGCGAGGGCGCCGAGCATCCAGTGGGTTCGGGGGCCGAGCCCGATCTTCTTCTTCCGTCCCAGCATCCGCAGCACGGGCGGGTGGATCTGGAACGTGACCTTCCCGCTGCCGGGGACTTCGGCCGTCGCCGCCTGCGCGTACCCCGGTGTGGTCAGGAGCCGGGCCACCTCGTACTCGTCCTTGTAGGCGGTGAGTTTGAACAGGTATCTGGCCACGGCTTCGCTGAGGTCGGTCCGTTCCGTCACGGATCGCTCGGCGTCCCACACCTGCTGGACGAGCCGGATGTAGCTGTCGGCCGTCGCCTGGTTCTGGAACCGGACCAGATCCGAGGACCGTCGCCGCACCAGCTCACGCACCTCGCCGGCGAGGGACGTCTGTGCGAGTAGGGGGGACTCGACGGGCTCGGCAGAAACCGGTACTGGGACCGCGGTGGCCGCGGCGAAGGCATCCGGGGCCGCCACCGCTGCCCGCCCCCAGCGGAAGGCCGTGATGTTGGCCGTCACGGCGACACCGTTGATCCTGATGGCCTCCTCGATGGCGTGCGCGGGGATCTGGATGGCTCCGCTCTGGAACGCGGCGCCGACGAGAAGGAAGTTGGCCACAGCGGTGTTTCCGAACAGGGCCTGCGCCGCGGCGAGGGCGTCGACGGTGTGGATCTCGGCGACCGCGGGCCCGAGCCGGTCGAGGAGTTCGCGCGTCTTCGGGTAGGAGACAGCCGGGTCGTACACCATGTCGCCCGTCGGTGTCTGGCTCGTCGAGACGATCGCGACGGTACTGGAGGGGTCTGCGTAGGCCAGGTTGCGGGCTTCGGCCGCGGTCAGCAGGTCGAACGCGAGGATGCAGTCCGCGGCCGAGGGGGAGAGCCGGTTCGACGGCTCCAGTCGCCCGGTGGAGTAGCGCAGATGCCCGGTGACGGGGCCCGCCTTCTGGCTCAGTCCCGTCTGGTCGAGGGTCTGCACCTCGCGGCCGGCGAGCGTCGCGGCGGTCGCGAGCACCTGGTTGACCGTCACGATGCCGGTGCCCCCGATGCCGGCCAGGAACACGTTGTGCGTCCCGGCGCGGCGCGGCGCGGCGGGATCGTCGACCTCGGGCGGGTCCGGAACCGCGCGCCGTGCCCGTACGGCGTCCGGGTCGACCTCCACCGTCATGAAGGACGGGCAGTCGCCGTCGAGACAGGTGTAGTCGGTGTTGCAGGACGTCTGGTCGATGCGTGTCTTGCGTCCGTGATCGGTCTCCACGGGCTGGACCGACAGGCAGTTGCTCTTGCGGCCGCAGTCGCCGCAGCCCTCGCACACGGCCTCGTTGATGACGACCCGGGTGTTGCGGGTGGGCAGGTCGCCCTTCTTGCGCCGGCGTCGCGCGTCCGCCGCGCAGCCCTGGTCGTAGATCAGGACGGTGACACCCGGGGTGTCACGCAGGAGGCGCTGCGCCTCGTCGAGACGGTCGCGGTGCCACAGCAGGGTGCCTTTCGCGAGCCGGCGCCGGCTGTGCCGCCGGGGCTCGTCGGAGCAGATGACGATCTTCGCGACGCCCTCGCTGCTGAGCTTGTGGGTCAGGGCGTCGAGGGGAAGGGCGCCCTCGGCGTCCTGGGCGCCCGTCATCGCGACCACGTCGTTGTACAGGAGCTTGTACGTGATGTTCACCCCGGCGGCGACGCATGCCTGGACGGCGAGCTGACCGGAGTGGAAGTAGGTGCCGTCGCCCACGTTCTGGAAGATGTGCGGGACGTCGGTGAACGGTGCCTGGCCGATCCACTGGGCGCCTTCGCCGCCCATCTGCGTGATGCCGGTGACCGTAGAACTCTCGCGTGCCTCCAGCGTCACCATGGTGTGGCATCCGATGCCTCCGCCGGCGAGGGAGCCGTCCGGGATCACCGTGGAGCGGTTGTGGGGGCAGCCGCTGCAGAAGTAGGGCGTTCGGGAGGTGCTGAGGAGGGGGAGCTGCCGGATCGCCGGCTTCGGTGCCACGAGGGGTATGTGGTCGCCGAGCGCCCGCCGTAGCGGTGCGGTGAGGACGCCGGGGGTCAGCTCGCCGCCGTGCGGGATCAGCGGCCGCCCGGCGCTGTCCTTCTTGCCGGTCACCCGGGGCATGTGGGCGCTGCCGTAGAGGGCGTCCCGCACCGCCGTCTCGACGAAGGACGTCTTGTCCTCGACGACGAGGATGTCGTCGAGGTCCTTGGCGAAGTCCCTGATCGTGACCGGGTCGACGGGGTGGATCATGCCCAACCGCAGTACCCGCACGCCGGACTCGGCGAGCTGCTCGTCGCCGAGGCCGAGGTCGGCCAGGCTCTGCCGCAGAGCGTCGTACGTGCTTCCGGCCGCGATGAGGCCGATCCGCGGGGAGGGCGGCTCCACCTCGATCCTGTTGAGGCCGTTCAGCGCGGCGTAGGCCAGCGCGGTGGCCGTACGCGGGCCGAAGAGGTCGCTCTCGGCGGCCTGGATGTGCCCGGGAGCCAGGTCCACGGCACGCTGCCGGTAGGTCCAAGGGCGGCCTTCCCAGGATCTTTCGGGAAAGGTGACCGCCAGTCGGGAGACGCTGTTGTCGACGACCCATGAACCGTCCGCCACGTCGGCGACGATCTTCAGGGCGACGAGGCAGCCGGAAGCGCGTGACATGGCGATGCCGTGCAGGCCGAGCGTGACGATCTCCGACGCGTCGCGCGGGAAGAGGACCGGGATGCCCAGCGCGGCCAAGGAGCGTTCGCTCACGGCCGGCACGGTGGAGGACTTGCTCGCCGGGTCATCACCGACCAGGAGGAGCGCGCCACCGTTCGGGTTGACGCCGAACATGTTCGCGTGGCGGAACGCGTCGGTGGCACGGTCGAGTCCCGGGCCCTTGCCGTACCAGACCCCGACGACTCCGGCGTAGTCCGAGCGGCCGGTCGGCAGATCGAGCTGGGAACCCCACACGGCCGTGGCCGCGAGTTCCTCGTTGAGTCCGGGCACGAACGTCACGTCATGGGCGGCCAGGACGTCGGGCATTCCGAGGAGCAGCCGGTCGACGCCTGCCAGCGGGCTGCCTTGATACCCGGAGACGAAAGCGGCCGTCCGGTGTCCTGCTCGTCTGTCGAGCTCGTGCTGTTCGACGAGCAGCCGCGCGATCGCCTGTACGCCCGTGAGCAGGACCGGCGGCGCGTCCGGCCGGTAGCGGTCCTTGAGGTCGTACGTGACCACCGGGTTGGCCGTGAGGGTGTCGGTCATTCGAGCAATCCCGTTCCGTGCGTTGCGGAGGTTCCGGGGCCCGCAGTCGGGCGACGAGCGCGCCACGCGGGCCCCGGATTCGAAGTGGCTCACTCAGCGCACGGCGCACTTTCGTGCCGCGCCTGCTGGAGCATGAACTGCCATGCCACCGCCCGCATGTTCGGCCCGGTGGGGTCGGTCGTGACGTCGGTGAGGCTCAGCGGCGCCCCGCCGGAATAGGCGTGGAGCATGCCGTCGATGGCGTACTGCCGCACCAGCAGGCAGCCGTCCGCGTCGTGCCAGTCCTTGACAGTGAAGGTGCGGCCGTTGTCGCTTCCGTGCCACGTGGCTGCGGGCTCCTGGGGGACCGAATGGTCAGCCTCGCCGTTGTCGGCCCAGTCGTTGGTGCCGAGCCACTGGTGCACGAGAGCGTCCTGGCCGGTGGTGAGCGCGATGGGGTCGGCGGTTCCGTACGAGGTGAGCAGCGGCACCCGACGGGCCTGGTCGCCCATCGCCTCGTACGCCTCCAGCGCGGCGACATCGGGATCGAGCGTGCTGTTGGGGTAGGGCGTGGTCAGGTTGCACTGGAGCCCGGCGTACATGCAGCCGACCTCGACCGCGACGCCCCGGAAGATCTCCGGGTACGTCGCGCCGGCCACGACGGCCATGCCGGCACCGGCCGAGATGCCGGAGACGAGCACCTCGTCCCGGTCGGCATCGTGGTCGGCGATCACCTGCCGGGTGATGGCTGCCAGGAGGGACGGAACCCGGCCGGACCGGCCTGCGTATGCGGAGCCGCCCCAGTCCCAGATCCCGAGGTTGCCGTTGTCGGGGTCCTCCTGCGGGTAGACCGCGATGAGTCCCTCCCGCCGCGCCACCTCGTTGAGCCGGGACTGGCACATGACGTCCCGCACGTCCTTGTTCGACCCGTGCAGGTGCACCACCACCCCGGGGTGCGCCCCCACCGAGTCGGGCACGAACACGTAGTAGGTCATCGAGCCCAGCGCATTGGTCTCGACGTACTGGGTGAGGGTGCCCTGGCCGATGTCGTCGGCGCAACGGGAGGTGACCGGTGTGCCGGTGTCGGCGTGCGCCGGGGAGGCCAGGGCGAGGAGCGCCCCGGCCAGAACCGTCGCGAGCACGCTCGCGCGTCGGGGGCGGCTCACCGGCCGGTCGCCTTCGCGAGGGCGGCCGCGCAGCGTTCGGCGCCGCGGTCGGTCATGATGATCGCCGCGTGGTCGGTGCCCTCGACGAGCTCGGTGTGCACCAGGTGTGGCGTGCGCTGAGCGACGGCGGCGACATGCTCCGGCGGGTACATCGGCGCGCTGCCCTCGCCCGCGGACCACTCGGCGTGCAGCAGTCGCATCGGGGCGGTGACCTGGGACAGGGCGGTGGCCGGCTGCTCCGAGGTGAACACGCTCAGGGCGTCCTCGACGACCGTGTCGAGGTCACGGCGGACCGGGCCCCCGGCCTCCCCGTCGCGCAGCTCGTGGGTGAGCATCGCCACGAACCGCGGGTCTGCCGCGTCCACCAGCGGTGCCGCCTTCTCGGCGTAGTGCCGGGCGTACGCCACCGCGTCGGACCACGGCGTGTGATCGGTGTACTGCGCCCGCAGGGGCCCGGTCAGTGCTTCGGCCGGCATCACGGCGGGGAGGGGCAGTCCGCCGTCGACCAGCGTGACCGAGCGGACCCGGGCCGCGTGGCGGGCGGCCAGCTCGACGGCGACGAAGCCGCCCAGCGACATGCCCACCACGTGCGCCGCCTCGATGCCGAGCGCGTCGAGCAGGGCGGCCAGTCCGTCGGCGTGTACCCGTACCGAGGAGGGGCGGGCGTCGCGGGCGGGGGTGAGCCCTCGGCCGGGCAGGTCGGGGGCGATGAGCGTGGCCCAGGGTGCGGCCTCGCCCAGCCAGGTCCACAGTCGGTTGGTGCTGGAGACTCCGTGGACGGCCAGCACGGGGTCGCTGTCGCCGGGCCGGGTCAGGACGTTGAACGCGCCGGCGGATGTCTCGATGCGCTGGTCTTCGGGGACGGTCATGCCACACCTTCGGTCGTGGAGAGTTCGGTCCTGATCATCTTGAGCACCTGGCCCCGCACGGCGAGGAAGCGCTCGTCCGCCTTGGTGGTGAGTTGGTCGCGCTCGCCCGGCAGGTCGACGGGCAGGTCGGCGGTGATGGAGGCCGGTTTGCCGGCCAGCACCACGACCCGGTCGGCGAGATAGACCGCCTCGTCGATGTCGTGGGTGACCACGATCAGGGTGATGCCGGTCTCGCGGCGGATGCGCAGCACCATGTCCTCCAGGTCGGCCCTGGTCTGGGCGTCGACGGAGGCGAACGGCTCGTCCATGAGCAGGACACCGGGGCGGTAGGCCAGGGCGCGGGCGATCGCCACCCGCTGCTGCATACCGCCGGAGACCTGCCACGGATAGAGCGACTCGGTGCCGGCGAGTCCGACGGACTCCAGTGCCGCTTCGGCACGCTCGCGTCGCTCCCGAGCGGGCAGGCCGCGGCGCAGCGGCAGCATCACGTTGTCGAGGATGGACATCCACGGCATCAGCGAGCGGCTGTAGTCCTGGAAGACCACGGCCAGGTCCGGTGGCGGCTCGACCACCTGGTGGCCGCCGACCCGGACGACACCGGCACTCGGCTGGAGCAGGCCGGCCAGGCAGCGCAGGAACGTCGACTTGCCGGTGCCGGAGTGGCCGACCACGCACACCGCCTCGCCCGCGGCCACGTCCAGGTCGACGCCGCGCAGCACGGGCCGTTCGGCCCGGTCCACGGCGTAGGAGTGGGACAGGCCCACCGCCTGCAGAGCTTTTCCGTCGGCCATGCCCGTCACGCCCTTTCACCGGAGACAGCGGCCGCGGCGCGCTGTCCGCGATGCCACGACAGGACCCAGCGCTCCAGACCGGCGCTGAGGAGGTTGAGTACATAGCCGAGGAGGCCGAGCAGGATGATTCCGGCCCACATGTCGGCGATCGCGTAGGTGCGTTGGGCCTGGAGAACGAAGTAGCCGATCCCCTCGCTGGCCCCGAACATCTCGCTACCCACGACCACGACGACGGCGACCGAGACGCTGGTGCGGATGCCGACGATCACCTGCGGCATCGCCGAGGGCAGTACGACACGGAAGGCGACGTCGACCGGGGAGAGCCGGTAGGCGCGGGTCACCTCCCGGATCTGCGGGTCGACGGAGCGGACGCCGTCGACGGTGTTGAGGAACGTCGGCCAGAACGCGCCGAGCGCGATGAGTGCGACCTTCGAGGTCACGCCGATCCCGAGCAGCGCGAAGACCAGTGGGAGCAGCGCGATGATCGGCGTGGCCCGCATGAACTCCATCAGCGGCAGCAGCGCCGAGTAGAGGCGCGGCATCCGCCCGATCACGACCCCGGCGGCCACCGCGACGGCCACCCCCGCGATGAGCCCCATGGCGAGGTTCTCCAGGCTGGGCACGAGGTGGACCGGAACCAGGTCGAAGAGCCACAGCTCACGGAAGCGCTGCGCGATCTTCGACAGGGGCGGGAAGTACAGCGAGGTGCTGGACGCCGAGCCGATCCACCACACCGCCACCAGCAGCACCGGCAGCCAGGCTTCGACCAGCAGGTGCCTGCCGGCGCGCATCAGCCGGGCCGTCATCGCCGGCTCCGTACGGTGGGGTGCCAGCGGATCAGCCGGCGTTCCAGCCGCGCGAAGACCAGCACCACCGCCAGTCCGAGGAAGGCGGCCAGCAGGGTTAGCGCGTACACGTCGACCGTGGCGCTGTTGCGCTGCGCGGTGCCGAGCAGGGCGCCCACTCCCGGGACCAGGATCAGCATTTCGATGCTGATCGCCAGGAGCAGGCCGAGGATCGCGCTCAGGCGCAGGCCGGTCGCCACGAACGGCAGCGCTCCGGGCAGGACCACCCGCCGCAGCGTCTGCCAGGTCCCCAGCCGGAAGCTGCGGGCCGTCTCCAGCGCCAGCGGGTCGGCGTCGCGCACGCCGTACGCCGCCTGCAGCAGCAGCGGCCACACGCAGGCCGGTACGACCACGACCAGGACGGCGGAGCGGCTGGCGCCGAAGACCAGGGATGCCAGCGGGATCAGGCCCAGGGCCGGGATGGTGCGCAGGAAGTCCACGACGAACCGGGTGCTGCGGTAGGCGAAGCCACTGAGCCCGAGCCCGATGCCGAGCGGGACGGCGATGACCGTGGCGATCGCCAGTCCCATCGCCCAGCCGGTCAGCGTCTGCCCCACGGCCGTCCAGACCTCGCCGGTCGCGAGCAGTTCGCCGAGCCGGGACAGGGTCGCCCCCGGCCCGGCGAGCGCGTCGTCGCTGACGAGGCCGGAGCCGTCCAGCAGCGCCCAGGCCGCGAGCGCGCCCACCAGCACCGCGGCCTGGGCGTGCCATGCGGGGCGGTCCGAACGCCGCGCGGTGCCCGGCCGGGACCGTTTGCCGACGGGCGCGCCCGCCACGTGGGGGTCCGCGAGCTGTGTCATGGCGTCGCCACCAGGTCGGTGCCGGAGACGGGCTTCTTCAGGGCGTCGTACCGCACCAGGACCTTGTTGATGACGTCGAAGCTGTCCGCGTCTATCTCGGCCTTGAAGGCGTTGAGCTTGGTGGCCTTGGCGATCGCCGGCGTCATCTTGAAGTGCTTCTCGTAGATCGGCAGCAGCTTGTCCGGGTTCTTGGCGGCCAGGTCGAGCGATTCCTGGACGGCGGCCCGGATCTCCTCGACCACCTTCGGGTTCTTGGCCGCCCAGTCCTTGCGGGCGGTGATGACCAGCCGCGGCGAGTCGCCGAAGACCTTCTCGATCGGGTCGCCCACGGGCGCCTCGGCGGCCCCGGAGGCGAGCAGCTGGCTCAGCATGGGGTCGGGCACGAGCGCCGCGTCGACCTGTCCCTTGGCCAGCGCGTCCTTGGCGGAGGCGAAGGGGAGCTCGACGATCTGGACCTTGCTGTCGTCGCCGCCGTCGTCGGTGACGAACTGCCGGACCCCGAATTCGGACGCGGACTTCAGCAGGCCGACACCGACCTTCTTGCCCTCAAGGTCCTTGGGTCTGGTGATGCTGCTGCCCTTCTTGACCAGCAGCGCCGAACCGGTGCTCTTGGAGGTGCCCGCCTGGAACGTGGTCACCCCGCTCACGGCGGTGATCGGCACCTGCTGGCCCACGGCCAGTGCCAGGCCGGGACCGGTCTGCACGCTGAGATCGATCTTGTTGGAGATGAGGCCGCCGACCAGGTCCGCGGCGCTGACCTCGGAGGCGTCCACATCGAGTCCGTGCTTCTTGAAGATGCCCTCCTGGATGCCCAGCAGCACCGGAGCCGAGTCGGTGAGCGAGTAGCCCCACGTCAGCTTGGTCAGGCCGTCGGCGCTCGTCGTCTCGGCGGTGTCGGACGAGCCACCGCACGCGGTGAGCGGGAACACCATGCCGGCAAGTGCGAGGCCTGTCGCCAGGACACGACGGCGGCGGATGTGTGTGGTCATGCGGCTCCTCCAGGGTGGTGCGGGGTTACGGGGACGGCCTGGGCTGCGGGGACGGCAGGCGACGGGGAGAAGACCTTGCCGGGGTTGAAAAGCCAGGCCGGGTCGAGGGCGGTCTTGACGGCGCGGTGCATGGCGAGCACAGCGGGGGACAGTTCGCGGGTGAGTCCGCCGGCCTTGAGGAGCCCGACGCCGTGCTCGCCGGTGACCGTCCCGCCGAGAGCGAGGGCGGCGTCGAGGATCTCCTCGAAGGCGTGCTGGGCGCGGTGGCGGGCCGCCTCGTCACCGCGGCCGGTGATGAGCAGCGGGTGCAGATTGCCGTCGCCGGCGTGCGCGATGTTGGCGATGGTGACGTCGTGGCGGCGGCCGATCTCGTCGATCCGGCCGAGCATGGCCGGAATGTGCTCACGCGGAACGCACACGTCCTCGGTGAGCACCGGCCCGAGCCGCTCGACGGCCGGATAGGCCAGCCGCCGCGCGGTGAACAGCGCCTCGGCCTCCTCCGGGTCGGTGGAGCGCTCGGCCCACGTCGCTCCGGCGTCGCGGAAGCAGGCCACCACCTGGTCGGCCAGCCGCGCGCCGATGTCACCCGGTTCGTCGACGCGGGCCAGCAGCACGGCGTCCGCCTCCAGTGAGAGGCCCATGTTCTTCCACTCGTCGACGGCCCGCAGGCAGTGCCGGTCGACCAGTTCGAGTGCCGCGGGCGTGATCCCGGCGGCGCCGACGGCCCGCACCGCCTCGCCCGCGGTGACCACGTCGGAGAAGTAGCCGGCCACGGTGACGGCCGGGGACGGCAGTGGCCGCAGCCGGACGGTCACCTCGGTGACGATGCCGAGCGTGCCCTCCGAGCCGACCACGAGCCCGGCGAGGTCGTAGCCCGCCACGCCCTTGGCGGTACGGCGGCCGAGCCGCACCACCTCGGCGGTGCCGGTGACCATCTCCAGTGCGAGGACGTAGTCGCGGGTGACGCCGTACTTCACACAGCACAGGCCGCCCGCGTTGGTGGCCACGTTGCCGCCGATGGTCGACCAGGGTGAGCTGGCCGGGTCCGGCGGATACCACAGGCCGTGCTCGGCCACGGCCGCGCGGAGGTCGTCGTTGACCACGCCGGGCTGGACGACGGCCAGCCGCTCCAGCGGGTCGATCTGGAGGATCTCCGTCATCCGGTCCAGGGCCACCACCACGCAGCCGTCGACGGCGTTGGCCCCGCCCGACAGGCCGGTGCCGGCGCCTCGGGCGACGACCGGCACGCCGTGGCGCAGGCAGACCTCGACGGTGCGCCGGACGTCCTCGGTGCTGTGCGCGCGGACGACGGCGGCGGCCATCCCGACCGGGGCCCACTCGGCCTCGTCGTGACTGAGGCCGGCGACCACGTCGGGGTCCAGGAGCACGCGGTCCTGCGGGAGCGCGGCCAGCAGGTCCTTGACCAGCGTGCCGGCCGGTGCGGGAGGCGCGGAGAGCGCCGCAGACTCGGGATGCATGCGGTCAGTGGAGCACCAGCGGGGCGTCGACCGCGTCGGAGAGATTCTCCGATGTTCTCCCTGTCTTGTGGAGGATTCCCACCGGAGGTTTTCTACCGGGGCGCCCGAAGATTCCTACCGGGTCGCCTGCCGGGTCATGAGATGCCGGAGCCGGAGCGCCAGTTGGATCTCCCAGGCGCGCTCGGGGCCGCGCCAGCCGTCGCCGAGCAGTTCGGTGACCCGGTCGAGGCGGTGGTAGAGCGTGTTCGCGTGGATGTTCAGCGCGGTGCAGCTGCGGGCGTGGTGCTGGGCCTCGGCCAGGAAGACCTCGACGGTCCGTACGAGGTCGCGGTTCTTCGCCCGGTCGTGTTCCACCAGCGGACCGATGGCGGAATCGACGAAGGCGCGGATGTCGCGCCGGCCGGCGTGGCTGAACAGGGATCGGAAGATCCCGAGCTCCTCGGCGAGAGCGACGTCGCGGTCGCGGTCCAGGGCCTGCAGCAGCACGGCCGTCTGCCGGGCCGCCTCGTGGGCGGCACGGATGCCGGCCGGCCCCGCTCCCCCACAGGCAGCCACTCCGATCGCGGCCGGAAGGCCCACGTCAGCGACGTCGATCGCCCAGTCGCGGACCCTCTCGGGTTCGATCCGGGGCAGCACGACCACGGCGCCACTGCCATGCTCGGCCGACCATCCCCCCAGTTCCGCGGCCATCCGCGCGGCCAGCTGGGTCGTGGCCCGCTCCTCGCCGCCGGCGGGCGCCAGCACGACCACGGTGCGCAGGGCGTCGAGGTCGATCCCGGCCGCGCGGGCCCGGCGCCGGATGCTCACCTCCTCGACGTCCGGTGAGAGCAGCGCGCTGACGAATTCCCCGCGCGTGCGCAACTCGGCCTCGCCGACGGCCCGTTGACCGGCCACTACCACCCCGACGGTGGTGGCGCCGATCTCCAGCAGCCGTACGACCTCGGTCCCGACCGGCTCGTCGGCCGCGACCACCACGCAGCCGGCGTAGCCGTCCTGGAGGGCCACCACGGTCGCCGCCAGATGACGGTCGCCCGCGCTCCACATCCGGCTGCGCCGCCCCTCGAACCACTTCTCCTCCGGCGGCGGATCAAGCCGCCGCATCACCTCCGCGACGCCGGACGCGTCCGGATTGCGTGGCCGGCCCGTGGCATCGAGGACCAGCACGACCATCCCGATCGCCTCGGACAGGACATCGGCGACCGCCGTGACATCGCCGCCCCCGACCAGCAACTGCCACAGCGATTCACGCAGGTCACCGGCCTGCTGCCGTTCGGCGATGGTCCGCTGCAGGCTCTGGTTGCTCTCGCGCAGCTCGGCCAGCGCCGCCAGATGCTGCTCGAACAGCTCGGCGTTGCGCAGCGCCACCGCGGCGTGGGCCGCCAGGCCGGCCAGCAGCTCGACCTCGCGCTCGGTGAACCGCTTCGGCCGACGCTCCGCGGCCAGCAGCACGCCGAGCGTCTCGTCACGCACCTGCAAAGGCACACCGAGGATGCCGCCCAACTGCTCGCTGGCGGCCGCGGACTCCAGCGACTGGCCGCGCCGCAGCCGGGCGTCGACCAGGTAGTTCTCGCTCCACATCGGCTGCCCGTGCCGAAGCACCAGGCCGCCCAGCCCCTCCTCCGCCCCGAGGACCACGCCGCGCAGCGCCGACCCCATAGACCCGGCGGCGGTCTCGATCCGCAGTTCCTGTGAACCGTGGCGCAGCATGATGTAGGCGACGTCGACCCCCAGCAGCTGGCGGGACTGCACGCAGACCTCGTGCAGCAGCTCACGGGTGTCACGCAGGGTGGCCAGCCGGCGGGCCAGGTCGTTGAGGACCGCCAGCTCGCGGGCGGTCTGCCGCCGGTCCTCAAGATGGTCCTTGATGACATCGGCGTAGGCGCCCTCGGCCTCGATCCGCTCACGGCCCGCAGGAGCAGCATCCTGGAGCAGCGCAGCCCGGTGCTCATGCAGCTCGGCGCGCGAGGCATCCGCGGCCAGCAGCTCAAGCCAGGACCGCTCCTTGTCAGAACCCGTCACGGCCCTTAGTGGACCATCGAACGGGAGCCGAGCCAAGCGCGCTTCTGCCGGGGGTCACGCACATCGATGTGCCTTTTGTACGCCCTCCCGGGCTGCCCGATCCTGGGAGCGACGCACAAAGGGTAGGAATTGGAAGGAGCTTCCATGTCCAAGGTGATCGCCGTCTTCGGAGCCGGTCCCGGCCTCGGCGCCTCCGTCGCTCGTCGTTTCGCCCGCGAGGGCTTCCGCGTCGCCCTGGTGGCACGGTGCAAGGACCGACTGGACGCCCTCGTCGAACAGCTCACCGCCGAAGGCATCGAGACGGCCGGCTTCACCGCCGACCTGTCCCGGCCCGCCGAGGTACCCGCCCTGATCGTGGCCATCCGCGATCGGTTCGGCCGCATCGACGTGGTCGAGTACGGCCCGATCAGTGGCGAGCAGGGCTTCTCCCCGGCCACGAAGCTGGACGCCGCCACCTTGGAGAAGGACAGCCCGCTCCTGCTGCTCACCCCCGTCGAAGTGGTCCGCGCCGTGCTGCCGGAGTGGACCGAGCGCGGCGACGGCGCCTTCCTGATGACCACCGGTCACACGGCCGTGGAACCGCGGCCCTACATGAGTGGCGTGGGTCCACTCATGTCGGCGGCCCGCAACTGGCTTTACTCCCTCAACGGCGAACTGGACCAGATCGGTGCCTACGCCGGCACACTCTCCGTCGCGGCCTTCATCGCCCGCAGCGAGATGGGCGAGCAGGCCGCCGTGACGATGCCCGACATGGTCGGCGAGCTCGTCGATCCGGACGACCTCGCCGCCCACTACTGGGACATGTACACCAAGCGGGACCGCGTCGAGCAGATCCACCCCCAGCTCGGCTGACTCGGTGGACAAGTATCCAGGATCTTGTCTTGGGCCGGGTGGGGTACCTGCCCTGGCAGACCGGACCCCGTAGCGGAGTCCCCAGCTCTCGTCGACAGACCGCGCAACGGGTGTGAGATGCGGTGCTGGCCACTTCTTCCAGCACAGCACGAACGGCCTCGGTGACCTGCTCAAGCCGGGTCAGGTCACGCACTGCGGCAAGGACGCGGCGGCAGTCGGCGCGACCGGGTGTTTTCGGCCGAGATGCTGGGGCGTCCGTCGCGGGGGTACCAGCCCCCGTCAGAGCCGCCGGCTGGCGCGGTGGTCCCGTCACCAGGTGGGCACGACGACGTCTCCCCTTCCGCCGACAGGCTTCGCATCCCCCAGGCCGGCCGCAGGCTCAGTGGCCGGTCGGCCGGAGCTCCTGTCGGTTGGTCGCCGGCGATACGTGCAGGCCTGCGCGCAGACGTCTGCTGACGGCCCTCAGCAGACGTCTGCGGCAATCGCGTTAAAGTGTCCCGATGGGGACCAGGGCCGAGGAACCGACGCCGACCGCGCGCCGGGAGCGGAACCCACGAGGACAGGGGGACCGGCTCCGGGACGACGTGATCGCCGCGTTGGCACGTATCGTTTCGGACGACGACAGGATGCGGCCGGTGTCGGTGTCGCTGCGCGAGCTGGCCAGGGAGGCCGGCGTCACGGCCCCGGCGATCTACCGTCACTTCGCCGGCGTCGAGGAGGTATCCCGTGCTGTCGCACTCGACGGGTTCGCCCGGCTGGTCTCGGCGATGGACGACGCGGACGAGAACGCGGCGGACCGCTCCGCCGTCGACCGGCTGATCGACCAGGCCCATGTCTACTGCCGGTTCGCGGTGGAGCACCGCGGCCACTTCAGGCTGATGTTCGCCGCGGAGTCCACCGTCATCGGGACGACGGCGGACTCCGCGTCGGCGTTGGGCGAACTGCTCGAACGGTGGCGCCGGGCAGTGTCGTGGCTGCAGGAGGACGGTGTAGCCGTCGGCGATGTCGACATGGCCGCAATGTATGTGTGGACCGCCATGCACGGGCGACTGGCCCTTGACCCGTTGATCTCCTCCGTGTGGGGCACGAGCGATATCCGGCGCTTCGTCGAGTTGATGGTGCACGAGATCGTCAGCGTCGGACGGCGCTGACGACCGGGGCGCCTGGCAGACAACCAGCCGGGGGAATTCACACGGTTCGGGGCTGCGCCCTCGGAACGCCATGCAGGCACCCGGTGTCTGCTGTTCAACGTGCCCGGTCGTCGGCAATCGGTGACCACTCGAGTCGGCTGTCAGCACCTCACCGGGCAATCGAGCACCCCCTTGCCCACATACGTAAACGCATGTAAATTTACGATTGTTTACACACGAGAGGTGCTTCCGTGAAAGTGACCATCGACGAGGCCAAGTGCTGCGGGGCGGGCCAGTGCGTCCTCGTCGCGCCCGCGGTCTTCGACCAGCGCGATGACGACGGAGTGGTGATCCTGCTCGACGCGGCGCCGCCGACCGTCGAACACGACAACGTCAGGGAGGCCGCGGCGGTCTGCCCCGCGGCCGTCATCGCCGTCCAGGAATGAGGAGAGCCGCCGTGACACAGATCGACAAGGCCCCGCAGCTTCCGGCGCCGCGCCAGTGCCCGTACGCCCCTCCGGCGTTCTACACCGACACCCGCGAGTCCGGGCGTCCGCGCCGCGGCACGATATGGGACGGCAGCACACCGTGGCTGGTCGCCGGCCATGACCAGGTGCAGCAGGTGCTGCAGGACCCGCGGGTGGGCGCCGACGTGACCGACCCCGCGTTCCCCAACACCGACGCGGCCCAGCCGCAGATGCAGGGGGACATCTTCTTCCGCAAGGACGGCGAGGAGCACCTGCCGATCCGGCGCATCCTCAACCCGGACTTCACGGTGAAGCGGGTCGAGCGGTGGCGGCCACGCATCGAGCAGCTGGTGGACGAGACGATCGACGCGCTCCTGGAGCAGCCCCGGCCGGTCGATCTGGTCAAGCACTTCGCGCTGCCGATCCCGACCGTGGCGATCTGCGAGTTGCTCGGTGTCGACCTCGCGGACAGCCCGCTCGTGACGCGCGCCGCTCACCTGGCGACCGACATGGAGTCGGCTCCCGAGGAGACGTTCGCGGCGATGCGCGAGATGTTCGAGGTACTCGCCCGACATGCCCGGCTCAAGCAGGAGCAGCCCGACGACCGGTTGCTCAGCAGACTCGTCAACGAGCACGTCCCCACCGGTGAGCTGACCTTCGACAAGGCCGTGGGACTCGGCCTGCTCGTGATCGGCGCGGGACACGAGACCACGGCGAACATGCTCGGCCTCAGCGTGCTGGCCCTGATCCAGAACCCGGCACAGCGGGAGAAGCTGCTGTCCGACCCGGACGCCTACGCGGCGACGTGCGCGGAGGAGATGCTGCGGTACTGGACCATCGTGCAGACCGAGCCGCGCCGGTTCGCCCATGAGGACATCGAGGTCGGCGGCCAGCTGATCAAGGCCGGCGAGGGCATCATCTGCTCCCTCGCGGCGGCGAACCGGGACCCCGCGGTGTTCGAATCGCCAGAGGAACTGGACGTCACCAGGCCCGGCCGACGGCACATGGCCTTCGGGCACGGGGTGCACCAGTGCCTCGGGCAGAACCTCGCCCGCGTCGAGCTGCAGACGGCGTTGCCGCGCCTGTTCCAGCGGCTGCCGGAGCTGAGGCTGGCGGTGCCGGAGGAGGAGCTGCGCTTCCGGGACACGCACATCGTCTACGGCCTGCACGAGCTGCCGGTGACGTGGTGAGCGGCAAGCTGGCCGGCCGGGTCGCGATCGTGGTCGGCGGCGGTCAGACCGAGGGCGAGACGATGGGCAACGGCCGCGCGTCGTGCCTGACCTACGCCCGCGAGGGCGCCCGGGTCCTGGTGGTCGACCGGGATGCGGACTCCGCCGAGCAGACGGCGAAACTGGTGCGCGAGGAGGGTGGGCAGGCGCGCGCCCACCAGGCCGACATCACCTCCGAGGACGACTGTCGCGGCATCCCCGAGGCCGCGCTCGCCGCGTTCGGCCGTATCGACATCCTGCACAACAACGTCGGCATCGTCCCGGCAGGCCCGACCGAGCGGCTGACCGCCGAGCAGTGGCGTACCGGCTTCGAGGTGAACCTCACCGGCATGTGGCTGACCTGCAAGTACGTCCTGCCGCACCTGCGCGAGCAGCGCAGCGGCGCGGTGGTCAACATCTCCTCCATGGCCAGTCTCATGGCGGGCGGCATGGCGATCGCCTACGCCACCTCCAAGGCCGCCGTGAACTCCATGACCCGCTCGCTCGCCCAGGAGTACGCGCCGCACGGCGTCCGCGTCAACGCCATCGCTCCCGGCATGATGGACACGCCCATGGGGGTCGACCAGGTCGCCCGCGCGACCGGGGCCTCCCGGCAGGACGTGGCGGCCCAGCGCGCCGCCATGACTCCCATGGGTCGCCAGGGCACCAGCTGGGACGTTGCCAACGCGGCCCTGTTCCTGGCCTCGGACGACGCGGCGTACATCACCGGTGTCGTGCTCGCCGTCGATGGCGGCAGCAGCCTCGGTGGACAGCGGTGAATGTCGTCATCGTCGGCGCCTCGGCCGCCGGGCTGACGGTGGCCGAGACGCTGCGGCGCCATGGCTGCGGCGGCCGGATCACCCTGATCGGTGACGAGGACGCGCTGCCCTACGATCGACCGCCGCTGTCGAAGGAGGTGCTGTCGGGGGCATGGCCGGAGGAACGTGTCATGTTGCGCGACGGCGCGGCGTTCGCGGCCCTGGAGCTGGACCTCCGCCTCGGCATCCGGGCAACCGGCGTGGATGTGCGCGCCCGGTCCGTGACCCTGGACGACGGCTCGCGGCTGCCCTACGACCACCTGGTGATCACGACGGGGGTCCGGCCGCGGCGCCTGCCCGGCACCGACGGCATCCCCGGAGTGCATGTACTGCGGACCCTGCCGGACGCGCTCGCGCTGAGTAAGGAACTGGCCAACAGACCGCGGCTGGTCATCGTCGGGGCCGGTTTCCTGGGGGCCGAGGCTGCAGCCGTGGCGCGACAGGCGGGCGCCGAAGTCACCCTCGTCTCCGACATCGCGGCGCCGCTGTCCGATGTACTCGGGCCACAGCTCGGCTCCCTGCTGATCGAGATGCATCGGGAGCACGGCGTCGAGATCATCACCGGCATGGCGGTGCGGGACGTGGTCACTTCCGGCGGTCGCGCCACCGGAGTCCGGCTCGTCGACGGCCGGGTCATCGAAGCCGACACGATCCTCCTTTCGATCGGGTGCCTGCCGAACACCGAGTGGCTGGCCGGCAGCGGCATCGAGACCGGCAACGGCGTGGTGTGCGACGAGCACTGCCAGGCCGCACCGGACGCGTGGGCGGCAGGCGACGTCGCCTCCTGGGTGCACCCGCGCTGGGGCAGGCTCCGTATCGAGCACCGCACCAACGCCGCCGAACAGGGCGTGCTCGTGGCCCGCAACATCCTCAGCAAGGGCAAGCCCGAGTCCTTCGCCCCCGTGCCCTACATCTGGTCCGACCAGTACGACCGCAAGATCCAGATCTACGGACTGCCGCGCGGAGCGGACCACTTCGCCGTCATTGAGGGCAGCCTGGACGAGCGCAGACTGGTGGCACTCTACGGAAAGGACGGCGTGGTGACTGCGGCCGTCGGCATCAATTCCAGCCGTTCCGTGCGTGCTGCCCGAGCACTTGTGGGCACTCCGTGGGGCTCAGCAGCGAGAGGCGATCGGGTTGACGACGGACGACCGTGAGAAGGGTATTCGGGTGGTCCGGGAGATGATCCCGACGACCGTGGTGGACGTGGAAACGGGCCTCCCCGAGGGCTCCTTCGGCAGTGAGCTGCCGGAACTGGCGCTGGTGAACGTGTTCGGGCGGCTGTGGACCCGGGAGGGTCTCGACCGGCGCTCACGCAGTCTGCTGACCCTCGGCATCCTGATCGCACTCGGATCCGCCGAGGAACTGAAGGTCCACTTCGCGATCGCCCTCCAGAACGGCCTCACCCGCGAGGAACTCGAAGAAGTGATCTACCACGCGACCGGATACGCGGGCTTTCCGGCAGCCACCGCGGCACACAAGATCGCCGTCGAGATACTGGGCCAGTGAAACCGAGGTCTCCCACCAGCCGGCGCGACGGTGCACCGGCCTCTGCGACAGCCTCAACGTTCGCTCAGGAGCGGGCGGACGGCTCCGGCTGCGGGGCAGGACCTTCCGGCGCCGGTGCCGGAAGGGGTTCGTCCGGCGGTTCGACGGAGAGGTGGGGCATGGTGCGCTCCAGCCAGGCCGGCAGCCACCCAGTTGGCCTTGCCGAAGACGTGCATGGCGGCCGGGACCAGGATGGTGCGCAGGATGAAGGCGTCCAGGGCGACCGCGGCGGACAGGCCGATGCCGAACTCGGCGATCACGCGCTGGCCGCCGAAGACGAAGGCGACGAAGACGCAGATCATGATGGCGGCGGCAGCGGTGATGACCCGGGCGGTCTCCGCCTGGCCGACCCGGACGGCTCGGGCGTTGTCCTTGGTGTGCACCCACTCCTCGTGCATCCGGCTGACCAGGAACACCTGATAGTCCATGGACAGGCCGAACAGGATCGAGATCATGATCACGGGGATGAAGGCGTCCACCGGACCTGATGTGCCGAGCCCGAGGGCCTCCGAACCCCAGCCCCACTGGAAAATCGCGATCAGCACGCCGAAGGAGGCTCCTGCGGCCAGCAAGTTCATCACCGCGCCGGTGGCCGGGATGAGGAGGCTGCGGAAGGCGAGCATCAGCAGCAGCCCGCCGAGGACGACGATGACCGCGATGAACTCCGGCAGCTTGCCGGTGAGTACGGCCGCGAAGTCGTCGAATATCGCGGTCTGGCCGCCGATGTGCACCTTCTCAGGGCGGCCTTGTCAGCGGCCGTGGGGGCCTGGGCGACCAGTTGCAGCGGTCCGTTGAAGCCGGGGCCGAACCCGTCGGCCAGCAGGTCGTACGCCTGACGGCTGGTGCTGGACGACGGGTTGTTGCCCGCGTCGGACGATCCCAGGCGCAGGGACAACACGGGGATGCTGAGGGCGGCCGTCACCACCGGGGCGACCAGGGACAGTGCCCTCGGGCGCCGCTGCACCAGAGCGGCCCAGCGGGCCCAAGGGCCGGATGCGGTGTTCTCGGCCAAGGGCTCGCCCGCGGCCAGCCGACGCCGGGTCCGCCGGCCGAGCACTCTGGTGCGGAAGTTGACCCGCAGGACGAACATGCCGAGCAGGGCGATGCAGACGGTGGCGCCGGCGAACAGAACGGCACGTCCCGAGGTGTTCACCGCCTTGGTGAGGGATTCCGGGACGTCGAGCCCTGCCAGCAGGCCCTTACGGTGCCGGGTGACGATGAACAGGGCGTAGTCGATGCCCACACCGAGGCCGATCAGGGCGGACAGGGTCGGGGCGACGTCACCCATGCTCATGGCATGGCTGAGCAGGCCGGTGGCGAGGACGGCGGTGCCGACTCCGGCGATCGCGGTCAGGATGGGCAACACCATGGCGAACAGCGAGCCGAAGGCGAGGAACAGCACCACGGCGGCGGCGAGCACGCCGACCAGTTCACTGGTGGCCGGCGGTGCCTGTTCGGTGTTCTGGATCGCCTGGCCGCCGAGTTCGACCTTCAGGCCGTCGGTCCTGGCCGCCTGGGCGGTGTCGATCACCCGGTTGATGTCCGACTTGTCGAGTTCCTGTGCGGCCTTGGCGAAGGTGACATGGGCGTAGGCGGTACGGCCGTCCTTGCTGATCCGGGCCGCGCCCAGCTTGTCGTAGGGGCTGGTGACGGCGCTGACCTCGGGCAACTTGGAGATCTTGTCCAGGGTGCCGGTCATCCGCGTCCTTGTCGCGCCGTCACGGACGGAGCCGGTCTCGACATGCCAGACGACGGTGTCCGTGTCGCCCGCCTGGGTGGGGAAAGCCGACTTGAGCAGGTTCAGGGCGCGGGCGGACTCGGTGTTCGGCAGCGAGAAGCTGTTGTTGTAGGCACTTCCGGCGCTCTGCGACGCGACGCCGAGACCGACGAGCATGCCCAGCCAGAGCAGGACGACGACGAGCCGGTGGCGGTAACACCAGCGGGCGAGAGTGGACATGGAACGGGCTCCACGTTCGGGATGGGACGGGGTCCGGCCCGATCACCACGCGCGAAAGAAGCCGTGATCAGCGGGTGGCTTCGGTCGACAACTCGGCGAGACGCCGGGTCTCCTCACCGCTCAGGGCGATCTTCATCGCCCCGGCGGCCTCCTCGGCGTGATGCGGCTTGGAGGCTCCTGGTGTGGCGACGACGGTGTCGCCGTAGTAGGCGATCAGCCACGCGAGCGCCACCTGGCCGACGGTCGCCCCGTGCGTGTCGGCGATGGTACGGAGTTCCTCGATCAAAGGGGCCGTGCGGTCCAGGCTCTTGTCGGAGATGCCGGTCAACAGCCTGCGCTGGCGGGGAAGTTGTGCGACCAGCGTACGGTCGGCGTGGAGTTTGCCGGTCAGCATGCCGCTGCGCAGGGGAGCGTACGCGATCAGCGTGACGCCGAGGCGGCGGGCGGTCTCCAGGACACCGTTGGTCTCGATCTTGCGGTGCAGCAGGTTGATCTGAACCTGGTTGCTCGCCAACGTGACGCCGTGCTTGGCCAGTTCCTCGTGGGCGGTCTCCATCTGCCGGGCGGAGAAGTTGCTGACGCCGACAGTGCGGATCTTGCCTGCTTCGACCAAGTGCGCCATGGCCCGCGCCTGGGTTCCGATCGACGACAGGCTGCCATAGGGGGCGTGGATCTGGTGCAGGTCGATGGGGAAGGGCGCCAGGTTCGCGATGCGTTCACCGATGGTGCGTTCGACGCTGCGTGCGGTCCTGCCGAACGGACTCCACTTGGTGGAGACGGTGACGCCGCCGGGTTCCGTCCCCGCTCGGGTGAGCGCGACGCTGAGACTGCGCTCCGATGCGCCCTTGCCGTACATCTCGGCCGAGTCGAACCAGGTGATGCCGCCGTCCAGAGCCGCCTTGACGATCGCGTCGACCTGGGGCTGCGGCAGCGCCGGCCAGAACGTGCCGGCACCTCCCCCGGAGAACTGCGCGGAGCCAAGACCTATCGGGGAGATGCGGACGCCGGTGCGCCCGAGCTCTCGGGTAGTCATGAGCGGAGCGTACCTCATAACGAGACATGCATGTCTCGTTATGAGGCGTTAACATAACGGAGTGGTCAAATCAGATGGTGGAGTGCGGCGAACCCGGGCGGCGATCCTCGACGCCGCCGCGCGGGTGCTGGGCCGACGGACGGACGCGGGGATGACAGAGATCGCGGAGGAGGCCGGCGTGGGACGCGCGACGCTGTACCGGCACTTCCCGACGCGGGAGTCACTACTGCGAGCCGTGGCGCAGACCGGGATCACCGAGCTCATGGAAGCGTTCGACGCCGCCCACCTCGACGACCTTCCCGCCGACCGGGCCATCGCCCGGATCGTCGCCATCTTCCTGCGGGAAGGCGCCAAATACGCGGCGGTGATCAGACAGGCCGACGAGTACTGCGACCCCGCCCACATGGAGCGCACCGTCAAGCCCGTCCGCGAGGCCATCGACCGCGGCATCCGTGAGGAGGTGCTGCGCGACGACCTGCGCGGTGACGCGGTGTTCGCGATGTTCTCCGCGATGGTGGAACGCGCGCTCCGGTTGACGGTCGACGACGTGATGACCCCCGAGGAAGCCACTGAGGCCGCCGTGGCGATCTTCCTCAACGGTGCGCGGAGGGCCGAGCGACCCTCTCGCTGATCACAGCGGGTCGGACTATACGCCGAGTTCTCGGCGAAAGCGATCAATCAGCCAGAGCGGCTGGGCGGACAGCCTCCGGTCCGAAGCGGCGGCGAGCGCGGTCGGCGGCGGCTTCGGCGGCACGGATGCGGGCGTCTTTGGGGTCCAGGGAGAGCTGGCGGTAGACGCTGTCGGCCGACAGCAGGTCGTCGGCGCGGATCGAGAAGGCGCGGACGCGCGCTCGCTGTAGTCCGAGGGAGGCCAACAGACCCAGGCTGGCTGCCGCGAGTGCGGGTGAGTGGTTGGTGGGTTCCGGCAGCGTACGCGTGCGCGTGGTGGAGCTGCGGTCGGCGTACCGCACGGTGAGGGTGGTGCGGCCGGCGACCTGGCGTTCCTTGCGCAGGCGTTGGCCGATCTGGTCGGCGAGTCCCAGGACTGCTCGGTGCTGCTGCGCCGGGTCGAGGCAGTCCCGCTCCAAGGCCAGGTCGGCGACCAGATGTGCCGCCGGTTCCGACGGTGTGACCGGACGGGGGTCATGTCCGCGGGCGCGCTCGGCCAGCAGACGGGCGGGACCTGCGCCGAGCAGTCGCTGCAGGGTTCCGGCGGGCAGGTCGACGATCTGGCCGATGGTGTGCAGGCCGTACTTGCTGAGCGTCTCCGATGTGGTGCGGCCGATCCCGGGCAGCGCGGTGACCGGCCGCGGATACAGCCAGTCGGCCGCCTGCCCGGCCGGGACCCAGGTGGTCTCGCCGGGCGCGGACGCGTCGGTGGCCATGGCGGCCAGCATGCGGTTGTTGGCGAGACCGGCGCTGCTGTCGATGCCGTACAGCGCCTTCAGTCGGATCTTCGCCAACTGGACGACGTCATAGGGGGACAGCTCGAAGTAGCGGAGCGCCGACGTCAGATCGAGCTGGACGGCATTGGGCGGGACGGCCTGGACATGGGGTGTGACACCGTACATCAGTTCGATGACGTCGGTGTACTGATCCTCGGTCAGTGCTGCGTGCAAGTGGAGGTGGGCGATGTGCCGCTGGCGCGTGGTCATCCTGCGCTCCCCGGGCTGCGGTGTCCGAACTTCTTCAAGTCGGCGGAGCGGGTGCCGGCAGGCTGGAGGTCAGCATAGGGGTGCAGGCGCGCGCCGGTAGTGCCGTTGATCAGAGTGCGGTGCGGCTGGGCGGGGGTCGGGTGCGGGCGGGTCTCGCCGAGGAGGACGAGAGCGGCCTCCGGACCGTGGTCGCGGCGGGCGGCGGCGATCTCGTCGAGGTCCCAGGCCATGGTGCCGACTACGGTACGGCGGGTGCCGCGCACCTGGACCGTGCCGCGTACCAGCAGCAGGCCGCTGTGGAAGACGGTGTGGGCGCAGGCCGGGTGGGAGTCCTCGAAGAAGGCCAGGTCGACCAGGCCGGAGCCGTCCTCCAGGGTGACGAAGATGATCCGCTTGCCGCTGGCGATCGGCGGGGTCTGGGTGGACGCCCGTACCCCGGCGACGAGGACCTGCTGACCGGCGCGCATCCCGGCCAGGTGGGCGGCGTCGGTCGCGCCGATCTCACGCAGCAGCCGGTGGTGGTGTTCCATCAGGTGTTTGGAGACGTCGATGCCGAGGGTGCTCAACTCGGCGCTCAGGGCCTCGCGTCCGGTCATCTCCGGCAGCCCGCTGGGCTCCGTTCCACCAACTGCTCCTGTTTCGATGGGCAGTTGCCCCTCGTGCGCGGACCGGGTACGGGACTGCCGATGCAACTCTGCGATCTGGAGCAGGAGATCGCGTCGGGTGAGCCGGCTGTCGTGCAGACAGTCCAGGGCGCCGATCTCGGCGAGGCGTTCGGCGACAGGGCGGCTGGGGTGGGCCCGCTGCCAGAAGTCCGACAGCGATCCGTACGGTTGCCCCGCCTCGATCCGGGCGCACTCCTCCTCGCTGATGCCTCGCACTGCGGACAGCGCGAGCCGTACGCCCCACTGGTCTCCGTCGGTCTTCTCCACGGTGTGCTTCACCTGGGAGTGGTTGATGTCGACGGGCAGGATCTGTACGCCGCCGCGGCGGGCATCGGAGACCAGGACGCGCTTGGGCCACATACCGGGGTCGTGTTCGAGTAGACCGGCCAACAGGAACGCCGGGTAGTGCGCCTTGAGCCAGGCGCTTTGCAGAGCGGGTACCGCGAAGGCGACCGCGTGGGCCCGGCAGAAGCCATAGGCGCCGAAAGCCTCGACGGTCTTCCAGACTTCGTCCCGGACGGCCGCGCTGTAGCCACGCGCGCCCGCCCGCTCGTGGAACCACTCCTTGATCCTGGGCAGTTGCTCCTTGTCGCCGAGCGCCCGTCGGGTGATCTCCCCGAAGGCCCGGTCGCAGCCGGTCATCACCCGCAGGGTCTCGATGATCTGCTCGTGCCAGATGGTCACGCCGTAGGTGTCGGCGAGCACCGGCTCCAGATCCGGGTGCGCGTACGACGGCGTGCCCCCGTGCCGGGCGGCGATGTACCGCTCGGGCATGCCTCCGGCGACCGGCCCGGGGCGGAAGAGGCTGATGTCGGCGATGACGTCCTGCGGATTGCGCGGCTGCAGCCGGGACAGCAGGTCCTGCTGGCCGGGCGACTCCAGTTGGAACAGGCCCAGCGTCCGACTGTCCTGAATCAGCTTGAAGGCGAAGACGTCGTCGAGCGGCACCTGTTTCGGGTCGTCCAGATCGATGCGATTGCCGGTCACCCGTTCGATCTCGGTGATCGTATGAGCCATTGAGGACAACATCCGGACGCCCAGGACATCCAGTTTGATGTTGCCCAGCGCCTCGATCTCCTCCTTCGCCGCCATGGCCATGGGGTAGTCACCCTGAGGAGTGGGCTGCACCGGCAGTCGGTCCAGGAGGGAGGCATCGCTGATGACCACGCCGCAGGGGTGCATGGCCATGCCGTGGACCAGGGAGTCGAGGCCTTCGGCAAGCTCCCACAGGGGGCCGTACCGGTGCGCCTCGGCCGCCAGCTGTTGCAACTCGGGCAGTTCGGTGAGTGCGCCGGTGATGTCGGACGCCCGCAGGTGCGGGAAGCTCTTGGCGATCCGGTCGACGTCCGCCGGCGGAATCCCCAGGGCGAGACCGGTGTCACGCAGGGCCCGGCGTGCCCGGTAGGTCTCGGGCATCGCGGTGACGGCGACCCGCTCTTTCCCGAACCGGTCGAAGATCGTGTCGTAGCACTCCAGGCGTCTGGCGGACTCCACGTCGATGTCGATGTCGGGCAGCGAAGCCCGGCGCACGCTCAGGAAGCGTTCGAACAGCAGACGATGGTCGAGCGGGTTGGCCGTGGCGATACCCAGCGCGTGACAGACCATCGACCCGGCGCCCGAACCCCGGGCCGCGACCCTGATGCCCTTGGCTCGGATGTCAGCCACGACCTGGCCGACGGCGAGGAAGTACGAGTCGCAGGACAGCGTGGAGATCACTTTGAGCTCTTCGGCCAGCCGTTCGAGCGCCGCCCGGTCGCGGTCGAGACCGCGTCGGACCAGGCCGGCCTCGCACTGCCTGCGCAGCAGTTGGGCAGCTCCTCCCGCCCTCGACTCAGCCCCGAAGAGCGACGGCTCCGGAAAATGCCGCGTACCGAGTCCGAGGTCCGCTACCGGGTCGACGGTGCACTCGGCCGCCGTGGCAGCGGTGTCCGCCATCAGGCGCCGGGCCCGACGAACGTCCGTCCCCGCGCACTCGGCGATCATCCGCGCCACGCTCGCCATTCCTCTCTCGTCCTTGAGCCAGCGCTGTCCGGTGTCCAAGTAACGCCGGTCGATGGGGCGCAGTAGTCGTGCGGCGTCCAGGACGTCGGCGAGGCGGTGCTGGTCGGGGTCGGCGTAGCGGACGGCGTTGGAGAGCACCGCGGTGGTACGGGTGCGATCGGCCAGTGCCAGGGTGCGGGCGGCCAGACGCAAGGATCCCGGACCGATGCCGAAACGTTTCTGCGCAACGACTTCCAACCGGACGCCCCTCCCGAAGATCTCCTTCCAGGGCGCCAGCAGCTTCATCGCGACGTCCTCCCGACCCACCGACAGCGCCCGCACCGGTTCCGAAAGCGGCCCGAGCAGCACGGTCAGGCCGGGGCCGCCGTACTCGTGCAGCGCCTCCCACGGCACCACCGGCGCCGTACCGGACACGGCGCCGACGTGGGCGGCCGAGGTGATGCGGCACAGTCGCGCCCATCCCTCCCGGCCCTGGGCGAGCAGCACGAACCGCAGGGGCGGCTCGACAACATGCGCGCCGCCGCGCGCCGGAGTACGGTGCCGCTGGGCGGGCGGCGCGGGCGCGAGAGCCTCCATCGCGAGGTCAATACCGAAGATCGGCCGCACCCCGTCTTTCGCACACGCATGCGCGAACCGGACGACACCAGTGACCGTATCCCGGTCAGTGAGGGCGAGCGCCGCCATGCCTCGCTCGGCCGCCCGCCGGGCGAGGTGGTCGGGGTGGGCTGCGCCGTAGCGAACGGAGTAACCGGACGCGACGTGCAGATGGGCGAAGCCCGTCATGCCGCACCTCCATCACTCCACCCCTTTTCAGCCATAAGCCCGATATCTTCATCGTACGCTCGTTCGATTACTCTAACCCCATCAGCACCGGTCAGCGACCTGGATTCGAACATGTCAGCGATTCCCTGGCGAGGTGAGCGCGTCCGGAAACAGACACCACTCACCATCTCCTCAACGGGGCAGAGCAGTTGGGGAAACCACCCCCGTACCGCTCAGTCACCCAGCACCCCAGGGCAGACGAACAGCCCCAGACCGGCCCGTCGGCAGTTCCCAGCACAGATCTCCTGACTCAAGAGCCACGCTCCAGGAGGCGAGGGACACCGCCAACCGGCCGAGCACGGGGATCAAAGCCTCGGGAACGAGCCCACACTCATGCGCAATCCGGTCTGCTTCGACACACCCATGACCAACCGAGAAATCCGTGTGCGCCGCAAGGCAGAGGACAGTCAGCCGCAGAGCCGGGTCGTCGGCACCCACACCGCCGCCTCTCGCCATGCGCAGCGCCCAGTCAGCAGCCTTTCTCCGGGTGGGCTGGTGTTCTGCGAAGGCATCGCGCCTGCTCCAGTTCACTCCACGGGAGCGGATCTCGACCTAGGCGGAGACTGCGCAGGACCCCGAACGGCAACCGGACCCGCCCGTCGGCATTCATGCGCAGGGCACACTGCACGGCAAGCAGTCGGGCCGCAGCCCCGGTGTGGCTCGGCAGGGTTGCGGCCAGGTAGCTGAGCATCTCCCGTACCCGGGTCTGACCCCCCGGCCCTTTGAGCCACCGTTTGCGGCGCCGCGAGGCACTGTCCGACAGCGCCGCAGCCGTACGCAGGAAGGTTTCCGGAACCACGGCGGCCTGCACCGTCACCGACGCACAGGCCGTGCAGGCATCGGCAAGTCGCCAAAGCCGTCCACCCCGCTCGCGGGCGAGGAGAAGGCGAACCGGGCCGGCGCAGCCGCGGTGCCGAGGGTGCCAGCGACACCCCCGTTCGTGACACTGACAGGTGCACAGGTAAGACGGCAGAACGTCGCGCCGGGCATGCCCGGCCAGATGCTCGAGTACCGCAGAGCGTGCGGATACGGCAGTGAGCAGTATGCTCCGGCGATCGCACCGCTGGCATACGAGCTGAGGCCCGCTGGATCCAGGCCGCAGCTCCACAGTCCAGGCACGCCGCGCTGTCGGACACGTCGTGCGGAGCCTCATAGGGCGCCTTCCTTCCAGTCCCGTCCCGCGCCGTTGTCCGCTCAGAGAGAGGCAGCACACGGTAGTGCAGACCTCTGCCCTCTCGCCCGGGCTACTACCTGGGGAAATAGGGCAGAGGTCTGCACTGACAGGGCAGGTGTCTGCCCCGTCGGATGGTCAGGTGACGATCTTTCCGCCCGACCCGGACTTCGAGGCGCTTCGCCAGGAGCTCGCGCGCCTGCGGGCGGCCCGAGGGTGGAGCTATGACGAACTCGCTGCCCGTAGCGGCCTCGCCAGACGGACCCTCATCGAGATCGAGCAGGGCCGCACGATCGGCACTCTGAAGACCTGGCATGCCCTCGCGCACGCTCTGAGCACTCCGCTAGACGACTTCTTCTCCACGCTGTGCAGCGGACACGCCCCCCCACATACAAAAGCCGACGGCTGACCGGCTCCGGGACGGGATTCACCAACCGCCCGAATTGATGACCCGAAGCGAACACACACTCGCACTCTCGAAAATCAGTCCCAGCAGATACGGCCGTCCAGGGGACCCTGCGGCAGCGACACCGGCCGAACGGCGTGTTGGCTGGCAGGTTCGCCCGCATGCGCTCCACACCCCCTTTCCCGCACCGCCGGAACGGCAGCCCCGTCCACGCCCACGCAAGGCGCTCCCTCCGCGTAAGCAGCGACAGCGCCAGCCGTCTGCTGCGGCGCGGCCAGAGCGACCGCTGCCGGGACTGCGGCAACCGCATCGAGTGGTACCACCGCACCAACGAGCGACACATCCGCCTGCACCCGGACGAACTGCCTGCCGAGAAGGTGCCGTCGACCTGCCACTGGCATGTCAGCCGCGGTGTCGCTCATCCAGCGGGCGACGGCAGCGACTGGTGCCGCCTGCCGCATGCCCTGCTGTGCCCCGCCCGCGACGACCTTCCCGCTGCCCCCGAATTGGCAGGGCTGCGCCGCGCCCTGGCGGTCAACACCCGCCGCCTGATCGACCTCGGCGCATTCGTTCCCCCTTCCGCTCCACCAAACGCCGAGACCTCGCCGACGGCTACGTGCCGACCGGCCCGCCCTGTCGTGCAACTCCTGTACGTCCGTTACCTCGCCAGCCGCCCGGTGGACGAGATCCAGTGCGTCGCTCAGGAACGTGCCGTTCGGCGTGGTCGCGCCCCGGCCGGCGGTGGCCGCACAGGCGGTGGAGCGGCTGGCGGGGCTTCCGGGCGAGCCGCTGGACCCGCGTACGGTGGCCGACGAGGCGACGGCGCGCGAACGGATCGTGGACCGGGACATCGACGGCGCCCTGCTGGTCGACCCGGCGAGCACCGCGGACATCCTGTTGGTGGCCTCCGGCAGCGGCCGTTCCCTCTCCAACGCGCTGGCCACGCTCACCGCCGCGCTGGAGCAGAGCGAGGGCCGCACGGTCGAGGTGGTGGACGTGGCCCCGGCCGACCGGGGGGACGCCAACGGGCTGACGTCCTTCTATCTGCTCGTGGGCTGGTGCGTGGGCGGCTATCTGTGCGCCTCGGCGCTGGCGATGAGCGCGGGCGCACGCCCCACCAACCTGAGGCGCGGGGTGATCCGGCTCTGCGCGCTGGCGCTGTTCTCCGTCCTCGGCGGACTCGGCGGCGCGGTGATCGCCGGTCCGGTGCTGGGCGCCCTGCCGGGGAGCGTGGCCGCGCTGTGGGGGCTCGGGACGCTGGTGGTGTTCGCGGTGGGCGCGGCCACGCTGGCGCTCCAGTGCGTGTTCGGGATCGCCGGTATTCGGGGTGGCCGTCCTGCTGGTGGTGATCGCCGGCAATCCGAGTGCGGGCGGCGCGCTGCCCCCGCCGCTGCTGCCACCGTTCTGGGAGGCGATAGGCCCGGCGCTGCCGCCGGGCGCGGGCGTCTGGGCGGCCCGTTCGATCGCGTACTTCGAGAGCAACGACATCACCGGCTCGCTGCTGGTCCTCGCGGCCTGGGCGGCGGCGGGGGCCGCCATCACCGTGGCGATGGCGGCCCTGAGGAGGAGATCCGACCGGGAGGGTCAGCCGATCTCGGCGCCGTAGACGCTCAGCGCCTCGGTGACGGGCTGGAAGAAGGTCTCGCCGCCGGAGGTGCAGTCGCCACTGCCGCCGGAGGTGAGGCCGAT
This sequence comes from Streptomyces sp. NPDC002643, assembly GCF_053592555.1. NCBI lineage: Bacteria > Bacillati > Actinomycetota > Actinomycetes > Kitasatosporales > Streptomycetaceae > Streptomyces > Streptomyces sp. NPDC002643. The sequence goes on along the minus strand of NZ_JBSFVY010000001.1, from coordinate 67,693 downwards.
GGCGGAGGAGCCCGAGAAGAGCGAGCCGCCGCTGTCGCCGGGCTCGGCGCAGACATCGGTCTGGATGAGGCCGTTGACGATGTCGCCGTTGCCGTAGTTCACGGTGGCGTCGAGGCCGGTGACCGTGCCGCTGTGGACCTGGGTGGTGGAGCCGCTGCGGGTGACGCGCATCCCGACGGTGGCGTCGGCGGCGCCGCTGATGGCCTGGGTGGAGCCGTCGTAGAGGTTGACCTCGCTGGGGTGGTCGACGTCGGCGGTGTACTTGACCAGGCCGTAGTCGTCACCGGGGAAGCTGGAGTCCTCGTTCTCGCCGATGACCTGGCCGCCGGCCGACCAGGTGGAGATGGACTCGGTGCAGTGCCCGGCGGTCAGGAAGTACGGCTCGCCGTCCTTGACGACGTTGAAGCCGAGGGAGCAGCGGCCACCGCCGCCGGTGATGGCGTCGCCGCCCGCGACGAAGGGCTTGTACTCGCCCTTGGTGCGCCTCAGTTCGGCCGTGGCGCCGAGCCCGTCGACGACCTCGGTGAGTCTGGCCAGCTCGGCCTTGGAGACGGTGCGGTCGGCGGTGACGACGACCTTGTTGGTGGTGGGATCGGTGACCCAGGAGGTGCCGGGGATGGTGGCGTCCTCCCTGAGGGTGCCGCGGGCGCTCTTCAGCTCGGCGAGGGAGTTCTCGACGACCCGGGCCTTGGCGCCGGCCTTCTCGACGGTCTCGGCGGCGGCCTCGTCGAGCACGTTGACGACGAGGAGCTTGCTCTTCGCGTCGTAGTACGTTCCCGCGGCGTCGGCGCCGAGGTCGGCGTCGAGAGTCAGGGCGAGCTTTCCGGCCGCCGTGACGGAGAGCGCCTTCGGCTCGGGGGTCGGGGCGGTCTCGCTCGCGTTCGCAGTCTGGAAGGTCACTCCCGCGGCGACCAGGGCGGTGATGCCCGCTCCGGTCATGACGGCACGGCGCCTGGGTATGCGTCGGTGCTTCAACTCACGTCCTCCTGTGGGGGGTCGGCCGGGAGGGTTGTGGGGACCCTCGTCGACCGGAAGGCGTACGGAAATGGAGGCGGCACACAACAAAAGCGCCGCGTCCATGCCAACTTTCGGCGCCCACTATTCCGAGGCGCGCGGGGCACACACAAGGTCGACTTCAGGCCGTGCGCACAACGAGGGCGCACGCCCCCTATGCCATTACCGTCCGGTAACGCACCATCTGAATTCCCACTGCAAACACGCGACGCAACGACCCCTTGAGCAGCGGGTGAGGTCTAGTCCTGTCCGAAACCCGACCATTCGGGGTCCGGATTCCAGCGGGGCCCGTGCGTCGGAAGTTGCTCCCGCATCGATTACCGATCGCCCTCGGACGGCTGCGGAGCATCGCTCGAAGGCGCCGGGGACTCACCGGAGGCGGCCCGCCGAACCCCCTCGGCCAACTGCTGCGGCAGACCCGTGGCCGCCATCTGCCGCGCCGCCTCCGCAGCCGTCGGCGGCGGCCCCGCCTGCGCCCTCTCCAGGAAGCGCAGCAGCTCCACCGGGAACGGCAGGACGAGCGTGGAGTTCTTCTCGGCGGCCACGGCGACCACGGTCTGCAGGAGGCGGAGTTGGAGGGCGGCCGGGGTCTCGGACATCTCCTTGGCCGCCTCGGCGAGCTTCTTGGACGCCTGCAGTTCGGCGTCGGCGTTGATGACCCGCGCCCGCCGCTCACGGTCGGCCTCGGCCTGCCGGGCCATGGACCGCTTCATGGTCTCGGGCAGGGAGACGTCCTTGATCTCGACCCGGTCGATGGTGACGCCCCACTCCACCGCCGGGCTGTCGATCATCAGCTCCAGCCCCTGGTTGAGCTTCTCCCGGTTGGAGAGCAGATCGTCCAGCTCGCTCTTGCCGATGATGGACCTGAGCGAGGTCTGCGCCATCTGCGAGACGGCGAACCGGTAGTCCTCCACCCGCACGACGGCATCGGCGGCCGAGGTCACCTTGAAGTAGACGACGGCGTCCACGCGGACCGTGACGTTGTCCCGGGTGATGCCCTCCTGGGCCGGCACCGGCATCGTCACGATCTGCATATTGACCTTCTGGAGCCGGTCGACGAAGGGCAGGATCATCGTGAACCCGGGCCCGCGCACATCCGACCGCAGCCGCCCGAGCCGGAACACCACCCCCCGCTCGTACTGCTTCACGACCCGCGCCGCCGCCATCACATAGGCCGCGCCGACCGACGCGAGGGCCACTCCGGCCGTCACCAGCTCCTCGACCATCACGGCCCCCAGGGTCCGAAGTGGGCGTATGAGAGGGAGTACTCACGAGCACGCCACGCGCCCCTGGCGCGCGCCTGCACGCATCTCGACGGTAACTCCGCCGAACGGACAAGGGCGAGCCCCCGCACGCCATCCGTGCGGGGGCTCTTCTGCTGCCGGCTGCGACCGGCGTTTCGGGAGCGGATGCCGGGGGGAAGAGCACCGGCTCCCGTCGGTCGTCCTAGTAGACGGCGACGCCGTAGGCGCTCAGCGCCTCGGTGACCGGCTGGAAGAAGGTCGTACCACCCGAGGTGCAGTTGCCGCTGCCGCCGGAGGTGAGACCGTACGCCACACCGTTGCTGCCGTAGAGCGGGCCACCGGAGTCGCCGGGCTCGGCGCAGACCGTGGTCTGGATCATGCCGTAGACGATGTCACCGCCGCCGTAGTTCACGGTCGCGTTGAGGGCGGTCACCCGTCCGGTGTGGGTACCGGTGGTGGAGCCGGTACGGATGACGTTGGTGCCCACGCTCGGGGTGGCGGCGCTGGTGATGTCCACGCTGCCGGCGGTGCCGTCCTTGGCGATGGTCGTGTTGCTGTAACGCACAAGACCGTAGTCGTTGGTCGGGAAGCTCGACCCGGCGGTCGGACCGAGGACCGTCGTACGGCCGGAGTTGGAGTACCAGGTGCCGGCACCATCGGTGCAGTGACCGGCGGTCACGAAGTAATAAGTGCTACCACTGCGGACGTTGAAGCCGAGGGAGCAGCGCCAGCTACTCGCATAGATGGCGTCGCCGCCCTTGATCAACTTATTGAACTTGCCCGGGGTCCGCTTGATCGTCAGGGCGTCGGCGTTGTCACCGGCGGCCTCCTCGATCTTCGCGAGCTCCGCGGCGGAGACGGTGCTGTCGACGGTGACCACGACCTTGCTCGTCGCCGGGTCGATCGCCCAGGCGGTGCCCGGGACATCGGCCGCGAGCACCGACGAGCTGGCGCTCTTCAGTTCGGCGGCGCTGAAGGTCTGGGTGCCGGCCGCGTTGGCGGTAGGGACCGTGACGGCGGCTGCGGCCACGAGTCCGGCGGCCACGGCGATCAGCCGGGTCCGTCTCGCTATGCCACTGCGGGGGGTGGTGCGCGTGATCCTCACTGTTCGTTCCCTCCTACGGGGAAGTCGGGGGCCCGCGTGGGGTCGGGGCCCGTGAGGCGACGAATCAGGGGCAAGGCTCCGGATTCCGGACACGCCGTGCCCCTGACAAGGCGCTGCCGGGAAGTATTCGGCCGCACCGCCGATCCCCGCAAGAGTGCCTTTCGGCCGCACGAATTCCAACTGGCGTGCGGACTGCGCCCATTGGGCCCACCAGTGGCTATGTGGGGGTTCTGTGTGAATCCTGAGCATCACTCGAAGGGGTCACCGGGGCGCCCATTCGGGGCCGCCTCCCACTCCCCGCCCGAACCCGCCCGCCGCCGGGGAACTGACGTTCGTACTGGATGGCTCCCCCAGCCGGCGTCTCCCGCACCGAGGCCCCCGGACCACGAACCGGCATTCCTCCGCCCCTGGAGCACCGATCACCACCCCCACCCAGAACCGTCTTCCACGACAACGCCCCGCAAAGCACCCCACCGGGCCCCTCACCCGGGGCCGAGGCCACCACCTCGGAGGTGTCCGGAATTCGCTCTACGGAACGGCCGGCGAACGGCAGGGTGGTCACCCCCCTCCCAAAACGGCCAGCACGGCCCGCGCGGTCGCGTCGTTCTGCCGAAACGCCGGCCCCCCGGTCCGTGGCCGGGTGAACGCCCCCGGCGCCCGCGCATCGGTGAACGGCCCCAGCGCGAACCGCCGAGGATGCCCCCGCCCACCCCGATCGAGCACCCGCCCGTCCCCCGGATCGACGGCGAGCAGCCCCTCCCCGCTCTCGACCGCGCTCCCCTCGGCGAACAGCCCGCGCAGCACCTCTTCCCGCCCCCGCCCCACCGTCGGCTCCGGCAACCGCGCCTCCACCAGCGCCCTCGCCGCCACCGACCCCCCGGGCACGCTGGAACTCGACGCCCGGAACACCCCACCCTCGGCGGCCACCTCCATGTCCGCCCCGACGAACCTCACCACGCCCGCCCGCGACAACGCCAGCAACTGCCGCAGCCGAGGTCCGGGCGGCCCGGAGGCGAGAAAGCTGAAGAACCCGTGCCACCACCCCCCGACGCCCCCCAGCCGCATCAGCTGCCCGTACACGGACAGCAACCCGAAGAAGACCCCCAGGTCCGCGCTGAACGCCGGATCATGACGACGAGCCAGATCGGCCTCCACATACCCCCGAAGCCCCTCCTGGAAATAGTCGAACGAGGCATACCGCACCCCCTCCAACGGCCGGTCCAGCGAGTCGAGATCGAGCCGGTCCGCCGGGTCCGGCACAGCCGACGCCACCAGCACCGCCCGTTCCCCGGCATCCCCCACCACCGCGTACTTCTCCTCGAAGTCCGCCCAGGCCATGGCCGTCCGCTCGGGATGCGCACCGAACAACCGGTGATAGTGCGCGAACCCCAACTCCTTCTCCACCAGCGGCCACACATCCCGCCGAAAGTCGAACCCGCCCTCCCTGGCCAGCAGTTCCCCGACCTCCACGGGCCCGAAGAACCGAGGCAACGGCGGCCGCTCCCCCACCAGCCCGTACCCGATCTTCGAGTGATACGGCACCCCACGCCGCGACCCGACGTACAGCACCGGCTCCCGCCCGGAAGGCCGATACGTCAGCTCACCACCCCCCTCGAAGTCCCCTTCGTAGACCCCGCCCCGCCCTTCCGTGAGCAGCACCATGAGATCGACGAAGGCCAGCCCGAACCCCCGTACGAGCACGGGTTCCCCGGGTGCGAGGGACGACAGATCGCTGTCGGCGGTGAAGTCCGGCGGCAGATGGACCAGCCCATGGGCGCGGGCGTACTCGGCCAACGCGGCCTGCTCGTCGTCTAGTTCGGCGTCCATGTGCCCGAGCGCGAGCACCACGGCATCGGCGAGCAGCGGACGCGGACGCCCTTCCAGCCACACCCGCTGACGCCCCTCGCGCGCCCCTTCGACCCGCAGCGCCCTGTACGGATGGTGCCGGACGGCGACCCCCTCGGGCAGTGAGGCCACGGCCCGCTCGTACACCCACCGCAGATAGGCGCCCTGCACCCGCCGTTCCGGAAAGACCCGCCCGTCGAGTCCGGCCCACTCGCGCAAGGTGGGCCCCTCCCGCACCGGCCCGTCCATCCGCACCGTCTCGTCGGTGAACATCGTGACGTCCTCGGCCTGCGAGTTCATCCACAACAACGGCGACTGATCGTCCCGCCAGATCCGCCCGGCCCCCGGCGGATACGGATCGACCACATGAAGGTCGAACCCGGAGCCCGTGTACGACTCCCCCGCGTTGGCGGCGATCCGCTCGATCAGCCCGGTCGCCCTCGGCCCACCCCCGACGACCACCAGGGCCGGCCGCTCACCGGGAGAAAGGGGAGAGGGGGAAGAAGCAGAGGAATCGGAAGAAGGTTCAGCAGAGGGCAGAGGGCCATGGGAAGACGGCATGCGAAGGGCTCCGTGAAGCGTCGTGTCGAGCACGGGTGCCTTCACACAGGGGGCGCCGGAGAGAACGGCGCGCGGGACCGGGCCCCTCAGCAGCGGTCCGCGTCGAGACTACGGCGGCGTTTCCCCTCGCTGTCAAGGGTGTCCGCACTGTGAGCCGTACGTCTCACACCGTTGACTCCCCTCCGGATGCCTGTTCCACTGATGCACATGCATTCGCAGCAGTGGCTGGTCACGCGCTCCCACATCGACTTCGGTCGCGTGTGGTCCTCATCCTGTTGAGCCGACCCCCTGCGCGCCCCGACGCAACGGGGCTTCTGCGCGTACGCCGTTCTCCCTCGCCCTCGCCTTCACACGCGCGCCCCTCACTCGCGCCCTCTGCGCCCTGACTCAGCAGTCACAACCGCAGCCGTCACAGCAGCAACCGTCACAGCCACAGCCATCGCAGTCACAGCAGTCGCAACCGTCGCAGTCCCGGCAGGCACCCTCGCGCTTCTTCCGGGACCACGGCCCCTCGTACTCCTTCGCACAGCACAACTGGCAGGTGCAGCACAGCAACCCGAACATCCCGCACCCCGCCCAGAATCCCCGCCGCTTCGGCGGCTGAGGCGAGGGCACCCCACCGAAATGTCCTTGCTGCCCCTGATGCGCCGAACACACCGACACCGTCCCGAACACCCGGTCCACCGACCGCCGCAGCTCATGCACGAGGAGCAGATGCGCCAGCCTGCCGTCCACGAAGTGGACCTCGTTCAGGGCGAGCCGGATGCCGTGCAGGGCGTCCTCGGCGAGACGGCGGGCCTCGATCAGGGACGTCCCCGTGGCGGTCAGGGGGTTCCAGGCGCCGGAGGCGGTGTCGGCGGCCTGGTCCTCGACGGCGTCGAGGAGATGGGCGAGCCGTCCGAAGAGACGGCCGGCCTCGGCGAGGGGTTCGGCGTTTCCGGGGCGGCCGGCGAGCATCGCGGTGTGGGCGAAGGCCGCGGCGGTCGCGGTCTCCGTCGGCTCGGTGACGGCCGACAGCGGTGTCCCGGGCCCGGCGAGCGCCTCGATCCCGATCTGCCGGTCCACGGCATCCACCAGCACCGCCGTGTCGAACCCCACGTCAGATCCCGTACGGGCACCGGCGCGTCCCCAACTCGTCGCGACCCGGCGCGCGGCGAGCGCCACCGGGCGCCGTGCGAGCAACCCGTCCCCGTCGGCCACATGGTCGCGCACCTTGGCCGAGGCGAGCACCAGCGAGACGGCGGCGGCCAGCCGCGCGCCCTCACCCCGGGCGACGGACGCGGTGCGCATCCCCCGCAGTGGACAGGGCCCGGCGGTCCGTCGCCGGTCGGCGCTCCGCTCGGCCTGAGCCTCCGTCAACACCGAGACCAGCAAACCGTCGTAATTGGTGACGACCCGGGCGAACTGTCCGTGGTCGCCGCGCAGCGCGAGACAGAGCCCGCACAAATGCGCCATCCACTGTGTCCGCAGCCCTTCGCCGAGCCGATGACCGCAGGGCCTCACGATCCCGAACACGACACCCCCGTGCCCCCATGACCGTCGGATATGCCCGCATCGTAGCCCTCGGACCGTTCACCCGGACGCCCCGACACTCACCCAAACGCCGTGAACAATATTATTTCACTCCCAGTCAGCAAGTGTGTACGGCAGAGCCCTTGGGGCACATGGACTCTCGACGAATTCGTTCTGCACCAGTACCGTCACGAAACCCCCGTGCGGCGTCTATCCACTTGGCGAGACATCCGCATCATGGACGACGATAGGGATGCGGAAAGAGACAAAGACCGCTGTGAGAGGAGGCGTCCATGGGATCGGTGCGCAAGGCGAGTGCCTGGCTTGGCCTCGTCGACGACAACGATGACGAGCGTTACTACGACGACGACTACGCCGATGAGCGGGAGTCCGGCCCCGGCGAGGCCTGGGTCACCGACCCCCGGGTGAAGGTCGCGTCGGAGTCCGCACAGGAACAGGGCCGCAGGATCGGCACCGTCACGCCGGACAGCTTCCGTGACGCCCGGCACATCGGCGAGCTCTTCCGGGACGGTGTCCCGGTCATCATGAACCTCACGAACATGGATTCCGCCGACGCCAAGCGTGTCGTCGACTTCGCGGCCGGTCTGATCTTCGGTCTGCGTGGCTCGATCGAGCGGGTGTCCAACCGGGTGTTCCTGCTGACGCCCGCCGATACGGAGATCGTCAGCGGCGAGGCCGCCGGCCGTCCGGCCGACGGCTTCTTCAACCAGAGCTGAGGCAGGGCGGCTCACCCGCCCGCCTTCCGGTGTTCACGGTGTCGACGAGGTCACCTGGTCACCGGAAGGCGTCGAGACCGGTGAGCGCCTTGCCCAGCACGAGCTGGTGCATCTCGACGGTGCCCTCGTAGGTGAGCACGGACTCCAGATTGGTCGCGTGCCGCATCACCGGATATTCGAGGGAGATCCCGTTCGCACCGAGAATCGTCCGGGCGGTACGGCAGATCTCGATCGCCTCCCGTACGTTGTTCAGCTTACCGAAGCTGATCTGCTCGGGCCGTAGCCGTCCCGCGTCCATCCGCCGCCCCAGGTGGTGGGCGAGCAGAATCCCCTTGTGCAACTCGACCGCCATGTCGGCGAGTTTGGCCTGGGTGAGCTGGAACCCGCCGATCGGCCTGCCGAACTGCTCCCGTGTCTTGGCGTAGTCGACGGCGGCCTCGAAACACGCGCGCGCCGCCCCCATCGAGCCCCACACGATCCCGTACCGGGCGTGCGAGAGACAACTCAGCGGCCCCTTCAACCCGATGACCTCCGGCAGTACGGCATCGGCGGGCAACCGTACGTCGTCCAGCACGAGTTCGCTGGTGACGGAGGCGCGCAGCGACCACTTGTGCTTGATCTCGGGCGCCGAGAAGCCGGGGCTGTCGGTCGGCACGACAAACCCCCGCATACCCTCCTCGGTCCGCGCCCACACGACGGCGACCCCCGCGACGGACCCATTGGTGATCCACATCTTCCGCCCGCTCAGCACCCAGTCGCCGCCGTCACGCTTGGCGTACGTCCGCATCGACGCCGGATCGGACCCGTGGTCGGGCTCGGTCAGCCCGAAGCATCCGATGACCTCGCCGGAGGCCATCCTCGGCAGCCAGGTCTCCTTCTGCTCCTCGCTCCCGAACCGATGGATGGCGTACATGGCGAGCGACCCCTGCACGGAGACGAGCGAGCGAATCCCGGAGTCCGCCGCCTCCAACTCCAGACAGGCCAGCCCGTACTGCACCGCACTGGCCCCGGCGCACCCATACCCCTCCAACGACATCCCGAGCGCCCCGATACCCCCCAACTCCCGCGCCAGTTCCCGAATCCCGGGCAACTCCCCCACCTCGTACCACCCGGCGACATGGGGCACCACCCGATCCGCCGCCCAACTCCGCACGGTGTCCCGAACGGCGAGGTCCTCGGGGTCGAGCAGATCGTCGAGCCCCAGGGGGTCGGCGGGGTCGAAGGGCGGGAGCTTCGCGGGCGCGGCCATGGTGACAACCTCCGGCTCACTGAAAAACTAGCGACGCTAGTCACGGGTCGAACCCGACGGTATGTCGCGCCGAGGCGCACGTCCACCGATACATCGCATCCGCAGGCCGGTGGGGGCTGGTCGCGCAGTTCCCCGCGACCCTGAAGGGGCGCGGCCCTGCCGCCCACTCGTCATAGCTGCGGGCAATCGCGCCGCTAAGGCGGCGCCCACCCAGCAGTCGTCGTAGCTGCGGGCAATCGCACGGGTGGGCGCAGCGGCACCCTGTCAGCGCCGGTAAGCGAAACCCCGCCCCTCGCTCAGCCCCAGCAGAGGGCGCCGCACAGTCTCAGCGCACCGACTCCGCCCGTACCGCCTGCTTCGGTGCCGCCGTCTCCTCGCGAGGTCCAGGAACATCGGCCGTCCCCCCGGCAGGGACCCCGCACTCCATCGCCCTAGGCAACCGCAACGCCATCACCGCGCCCAGCACCAACAACCCCGCGCTCACCAGCAGCGTCAGATGAAGCCCGTGCACGAACGAATCCCGGGCGGCATGCCGCAGGGCGTCCCCCGGTGGGCCCCCGAGTCGCTCGGCGACCTCGTACGCCTCCCCGAGCGAGTGCCCGGCGGCACGGGAGGCCGATGACGGCACCCCCTCCACCGACGACAGCCCGGGGGCATACGCGGCGTTCATGACGCTGCCGAGGAGGGCGATGCCGATACCGGCGCCCAGCTGGTAGGAGGTCTCACCGATCGCGGCGGCCCCGCCGGCCGAGGAGGTGGGCGCCTCGCTCAGCATCGACTCGTAGGCGCCGAAGAGGGTCGTCTCCAGGCCGAAGCCCAGCAGGACGAACCCGGCGAGCAGCAGACCCGCGTTGTCGTGGCGTCCCATGGCCGTCAGCAGGACCACGGCGAACGCGGTGAGGCAGAAGCCGAGGGAGACCATGCGGCGCGGTCCGAAGCGGTGGAGCATATGGGAGCCGGCGAGCCCGGCGGCCATGGCGGCGATGGTCAGCGGCAGCAGTCGTAGGCCCGTCTCCAGGGGGGAGAGCCCGAGGACCAGTTGCAGATACTGCGCGGCGATCAGTTCGAGGCCCACCAGGGCGAGCATGGCCAGCACGATGCAGCCGACCGAGGTGCTGAACGCCGGGCGGGCGAAGAGCCGCAGGTCCACCAGGGGATGCGCCCGGCGCCGCTGGCGTCGTACGAAGAGGGCCAGCAGCCCGGCGCCGGTGAGCAGGGCCAGTGCCGTGACGGGGTCGAAGGGCGGGTGTCCGCCGCCGAGGCGTTTGACGGTGAAGACGACGGCGAAGAGACCGGCGGCGGCCATGAGGGCGCCGATCACGTCCCAGGGGCCGTCGCGGTCGCCGGTCGACTCGGGCAGGAGAAGACGGCCGATGGGCAGGCTGACCAGCATCAGCGGGATGTTGACGAGGAAGACCGAGCCCCACCAGAAGTGTTCGAGGAGGAACCCGCCGAGGAGGGGGCCCACGGCGGCGCCGACGGCCGCGACCGCGCTCCAGATGCCGATGGCGAGCGCCCGTTCGCGCCGGTCGGGGAAGACCTGGCGGAGGATGGAGAGCGTCGCGGGCATGATCATGGCGCCGCCGACGCCGAGCAGGGCGCGGGCCGCGATGAGGACCTGGGGGTTGTCGGCGACGGCCGCGAGTGCGGAGGCGAGGCCGAAGAGTCCGTAGCCGAGGAGCAGAATCCTTCTGCGGCCGACCCGGTCGCCGAGCGTGCCGAAGAGGATCAGCAGCGAGGCGCAGACGAGCGGGTAGGCGTCGACGATCCAGAGCAGTTCCATGGCGCTCGGCCTGATGTCCTCGGTGACGGCGGGCACCGCCACATGCAGCACCGTGGCGTCGACGGCCACGAGCAGCAGACTCACGCAGAGGACGACGAGGACGACCCAGCGGTTGGCACCGGCCCCGGCCTGCCAACGGCGTCGCGCAGCGGCCGTGGGCGTCCCGGACATGTACGTACCTCCCAGATGCTCTCGCGTTCGGCGGAAACCGACGGGGTGGGGACTTCCCGGCGGCTACGGTCCGGAGGAGCGGTGTCCCGGACCCGCGCAACGAGGCGAGTGAGCCGTCAGGGTACGCGAGTCCCGGCCGGTGGAACGTGGCGGGAGTCTCATGGAAGCTTCCTACGGCATGTGGCGTACACCACGGCATGGGCCGTCCACGAGTCCTCCACGGGCCCTTCATCACCCGCCCCCGCCTCGCGATGATCACCCGTCCGTGGTCGGTCCGTCACCGTCTCTTGAGGGTGACCACGTGCGAGACGTCCCGGCCGGTTCCTGATGCCGCCGATAATCGAGCGCGTGACCGATCTCGATACGCGCCCGGCGGCGCCGCTGCTGCGCAGGGCCGCCCCCGCGCTCCTCGGGTACGCCGCCGTGCGCGCCCTGGGCCTGGTGGCCCTGGCCGTGTGGAGCGCCGCGCGCGACAAGAGCGCCCTCACGCTGCTGTCGGCCCGCTGGGACTCGCTCTGGTACACGAGGGTGGCGGAGCTGGGCTACGGCTACGAGGTGCGGCTGCCGAACGGCGACATCCACTCGAACCTCGCGTTCTTCCCGCTGCTGCCCTGGCTGGAGCGGGCGGTGTCGGCGGTGACGCCGCTGTCGTACGCGCATGCCGGTCTCGTGGTGAGCACACTGGCCTCGCTGGGCGCCGCCTGGGGGATCTTCGCCGTGGTCGATCATGTGTACGGCCGCCGCGTCGGGGTGTGCGCCGTACTGCTGTGGGCGGTGCTGCCGGTCGGGATCGTCCAGTCGATGGCGTACACGGAGTCGCTCTTCACGGCGCTGGCCGCCTGGTCGCTGTACGCGGTGCTGACCGGTCGCTGGGTGGCCGCGGGGGCGCTGGCCGCGCTCGCGGGGTTGACCCGGCCGGTGGGGGTCGCGGTGGTGGCGGCGGTGTGGGTGGCCGCGTGGATGTCCGCGCGCCGGAGTGGAGCTGCATCGGAGGGCTCACTCGTCCGGTCGCGCGCCGTCGGTGTGCTTCTCGCGCCCCTCGGTTCCGCCGGTTACGTCCTGTGGGTCGGCCATCGAACGGGCAAGGGACCGCTCGGTTATCTCGATGTCCAGGCGGGGTGGCGGAACGGTTTCGACGGCGGTTACGCCTTCGCCCGTTTCGTCGCCGACAAGTTCACGTCCCTCCCCTCGGCCCTGGCCGGTGTGGGACTGATCGTCGGGGTGGCGTCAGTCGTTTGGCTGTACGTCACCTGTGTACGTCGGCGCCAGCCGCTGCCGCTCCTCGTGTACACGGGGCTCGTGACCGCGCTGGCCCTGTGCGCGTCGAGCTACTTCGGCTCGAAACCACGGCTGCTGATGCCCGCCTTCCCCTTGCTGCTGCCCCTCGCCGACGCCCTGGCCCGGGCGAGTACGCGCAGGTCAGCGGCGATTTTGGGGGGTGCGACGGCGGTGTCGACGGTCTACGGGGCGTTCTGGCTGAACGGCTCCGGGCCGCCGTGACCGACCCGTCACCCGGGGGTACGGACGGGGAGCGGATGGATAATTCGGCGCAATCATTCGGTGAACGAATTCAAAAGCGCGGTAAAACGAGCGGTCTGCATTGCCCCATGGAATTGAAGGTCAGACGGGTGACGGATTCGCCATTCAGCAGAAATAAACATCATTCTGAGAGCAATCCCACATCACGGCGTCATCACAAAGCCGGTGATTCACGTCGCGTAGCCACTCACTCGCTGTAACGTCGATTGAGTGCGTACCGAACGAATGCCGACCCGTCTTGTGGACCGGGTCTTCTCCAGGCTGGACCGAGAGCCGGAACGACCGGTCCACATCAATGTGCCGGTGATGACCCGGCACAGGGTCGTGCTCTTCGCCTCGACCCTGGCCTTCTACATCGCCATCGTGTGGGCCGTGGTGATCACGTCGTGGCTCGTCCGGCTCGACTGGCAGATCATGTTCTTCCGGCCGTACCAGCAGTGGAAGGAGATCCACGCCTTCCTCGACTACTACGTGGTCCTCGGCCAGCGCGGTCCCACCGCCGTGATGGTCGCCGCCTGGCTGGGCTGGCGCTCCTGGCGGCAGCACACCCTGCGCCCGCTGCTCGCCCTCGGGGTCTCGCTGCTGCTGCTGAACGTCACGGTCGGCGCCGCGAAGATCGGGATGGGCCGGCTCGGCCCGCATTACGCCACCGAGATCGGCTCCAACGAGATGTGGCTCGGCGGCGACATATTTCCTTCGGGGCACACCGCGAACGCCGTGGTGACCTGGGGCATCCTCGCCTATCTGGCGTCGACCCCGAGGGCCCGGCGCTGGCTGTCCGCGCTGTCGGCCGTGACCTCGCTCGGCGTCGGCCTGACCACGGTCTACCTCGGTACGCACTGGCTGAGCGATGTGGTGCTGGGCTGGGCCGCCGGGCTGCTGATCCTGCTGGCGCTGCCCTGGTTCGAGCCGCTGATCGCCCGCGCCGAGACCTGGATCTTCTCGCTGCGGGACCGCTGGCGCGAACGCCGTACGGCGCCTCTCCCGGCGCCCGCCGCCGTGGAGCCCGCCCCGCTGCGGGGAGCAGATGAGGAGCCCGTTGCCGCCCCCGACACGACCATCGCGGCCCGCTCGGCCCGTGCGGCGCTGCCGCCCGTGCAGCCGCTCCATCTGGCCCCCGGACCGCATATGACCAGGTCGGAGCGGAGCCCGGTCACCCCGATCGGCTCCCGCAGGCCGCCTCACGCGGACCGGGTGACCCGGGGCGCGAGTTCGGCCCGCCCGGTCGCGGGAGGCTGACACGAGACAGCGGGGCCACCGGTACGCACACCCGAGGCCCGCACGCGAAGGCCCGGCTCTCCGCGCGAGAGCCGGGCCTTCGCGGTCTTCGTCGGACCTGTCTTCTCGTCCTCAGCCCTTCCAGGCCCGCTTCACCCGGCCGTCCTCGACCTCGAAGTTCAGCCGGCCGAAGCGGTACTCCATGGTGATGATCGCGCCCGGCGGCAGCTTTCTGACGGTCGACCAGCCGTGCTCATGGGCTCGGCGCTCGGCGTTCGGGGCCTCCAGACCGACGTAGGCGTCGGGGTTGTCCCTGGGTTCTTCGGACGGCGTGGGAATGGGTGCCATGACCGCCACGTTAGGCGGCCGAAGGGCCCCTGTCCTCCCGCAGTCACGTTTCTGTCACAGAACCACGACACGCGATTCCGCCTCCGGGAATCCCCGGTCGGCGCATCGGCCGTCACACGTACGGGCGGTTCCGTACTCCTTCCGTACGCCGGCGGATGCAATTCCGGGGCGGTTCGGCAGCGTCGCGAATAGCCCGCCGGAAAGCACACCACCGGCTGTGTCCGAGGCGTGTGTCCGGCCATTTCGGCGCGTTATCCCGGACGGCTCCGAGAAGTCGGCACCTCATGAGAAATACACATTTCCAGCACACTTCCCCCCTACGCGCCGCTCCCCCAACCGCCGCTCGACGGGCTCAGCCCGCCGAGGTCACCGTGACGGACAGGTCGTTGTCGGCGGTGTAGCGCGGCCCGGCGTCCACCGGCCCGTGCTCGGTCTCGGCGCGGACCGTCGGATAGACGAACACCGGGGCCTTCTCGACGATGTCGTCCAACAGCCGCGCGATGCGCACCCTCGGCCCGGCCTCCCCGTCGGGGCGCAGCCACAGCTCCCAGGTGCCGGGGCGGAGGGTGCCGTAGTCCACAGTGAAGCGGAGCCTGCCCTGCTCGGCGGTGAGTTCGGCCCGAACGGTCTCCGACTCCTGGCCGGTGACCTCGATGTACGCCTCCGCCGTCGGCTCCACGCCGTACGCGCGGGCCGTCACCGTCACACCGCTCCCGCCGATGTGGAGTTCGCCCGCCTCGACGTGCGGGGAGCGCTCCCAGGCGCGGACGGTGAGGTTGCCGTGCTTGGTGGCGTACGGGACGCGGACGGCGATACGGGCGCCCGGGGTGGGGGCGCGGTCGACTAGGGCGCGCAGGTCGTTGAGGCCGGGGGTGAGGCGGCGGGGTTCGCCGTCGGACAGCTGGACGTAGGCGTCCCAGCGGCCCTCGGGGAGGGCGACGGCACTGGGCAGCGCGGCCCGGAGGCGGCCGTTCGCGACCGGGGTGAGCGGCAGGCTCACGCGTTCCTCGGTGCCCCGGAGGTGGAGGACGAGATGGGCGGGGGCGGGTGCGCCGCGGTCGTCGATGTCGAAGGTCAGACCGCCCGCGGAGTCGGCGACGCAGTCGGCGCGCGGGGGCTGCGCGGCGGTGCCGTCCGCGTCGTTCCCCCGCGCGGCCCGCACCGGGGTCCGGCTCGTGGTCCGGCTCGGGGTGGGCTTCGGGGTCTGCTTCATGGTCCGTTCTGCCTGCGTCGTCATGCGGTGCTCCCCTTGCGGAAGGCGGAACGGCCGGCGTCCCGGACGGCGTAGGCGCCGCCCAGCAGGGCGCCACGGGTGCGGTGCAGGGAGCCGCGCATCCGGCTCAGCGGGGAGGCGGCGCCACGGGTGGCCAGGCCGGCGAAGAGCGTCTCGTAGCGTTCGGCGATACGGGCCGGGTCGAAGCGCTCGGAGTCCTTGAGCGCCGCGTGGGCCATCTGCTGCCGCTTGGCGTCGTCGTTGATGAGTTCGAGCAGTCCGCCGGCGATGGCCTTGACGCTGCCGACCTTGACCAGGCGGCCGTCGACACCGTCGTCGATGATCTCGCCGGGGCCGTGCGGGCAGTCGGTGGAGACCACCGGCAGGCCGCAGCGCATGGCCTCGACGATGGTCATGCCGAACGACTCCAGGCTGGAGGTGACGGCCGCGATGGAGCCCTTGGCCCACTCGGGCTCGATGGGGTTGGCGGGGCCCATGAGATAGACGTGGTTGTAGAGGCCCAGTTTGTCGACGAGGGCGCGGAGTTTGTCCTTCTGCTTGCCGCCGCCGTAGATGCGCAGCCGCCAGTCGGGCCGCTCCTCGCGCACCTTGTCGAAGGCCTTGACGAGCAGGTCGTACCGCTTCACGGGGGCGAGCCGGCCGGCGGCGACGACCCATTTGCCGGTGCCGTCGGCCGGGTCGACGCCCGGGGCCGGGACCGGGTTGGGGACGGCCTGGAGACGGACTCCGGGCAGCCGCATCTTCGAGGCGTACGCGCGGGCGTCGGCCTCGGTGGTCGTGGTGAGCGCGTCGAGACGCGGGTAGACACCGCGCAGGGTGGCCCGCAGGGCGGCCGAGTGGCTGTCGAGGGTGAGGTGCTCCTGGCCGACCCGGATCGGGCCGCGCCGGGTCTGCCGGGCCATGTGGACGTTCAGCCCGGGCCGGGTGCCGACCAGGACGTCGGCGTCGACCGAGGCGAGGTGCTCGGCGATGCGCCGGTCGGTGAGGGCGCTGTACTGCTGGTAGCGCCCCTCGGCGCGCGGGAAGAACGTGGCGGGGCGCTCCAGATCGGCGTGGCCCTTGTCGGCGCCGCCCTCGCGGATGTCGACCAGGGCGCGCAGCCGGACCCTGGGGTCGACGGAGAAGACGGGCTCGTCACGGTGGCGGAAGACGGAGACGACCTCGACGTCGTGCTGCTCGGCCAGGGTGTTCGCGAGGTTGTACGTCGTACGGATCGTCCCGCCTATGCCGTACGCGTTGTGTATGAGGAAAGAGATGTGCATGCGTCCCCCGGGCCCCCTGTTTTCTGTTTTCCCTGGTCGTCCATGAATCGCGGTGCTGGTCCACCGCCGCACGGTTAGACCCCGGACATCCGGGAAGGGTTGGGTGCCGGTTGAGTGCCCATATCAAGTCGTTCCGCAACGGTTGCCGGATCGATAGCGGTTCGAGGGAACCTGTTCGCCCTGACAGTCATCAGGGGCGATACGGCAACTGCGGGACGTCGAAGCAGGTGTGGTTCATGTCGCCCTGGCCGACCCAGCCCTCGTCGTCCTGCCAGCGGGCCACGGAGACACAGGTGTCGCGGGTCTTCGGGGGTTCGGGGAGCCGTTCGAAGCGGACGGGGAGGAGCAACCCGTCGGCGGTGTAGGGCTCGTCGCGGTTCATGAACCGGTCGACGCACGCGCGCGTGACGCCCTCCTCGGTGGCCGCGCACGAGGTCGCCGCGTCCGTGAACCACATGGCGGCCGCCCAGCCCTCCAACTGCCACTGGGAGTGCGTCTTCAGCCCTTTCGTGGCGTCCCGGAATTCACGTACGGCCTCGTCACCGGTGTCCTCGAAGTTGCGGCTGGAGCCGGTGGCCCACAGGGAGTTGCGGCAGTTCGGGGCGTCCTCGTAGTCGTCGGCGACCGTGGAGGTCCAGTTCTGGACGTTGGTGACCTTGGCGGTGACCTCGGCGCCGATGTCGTCCATGGCCTGGCAGAGACGGGCGTTGCCGTGGCTGTCGATGGCGTCGAAGACCAGGTCGACGTCCCCCTCCTTGATGTCGGCGGCGACGGCACGGAAGTTGGGCAGCGCGAAGTCGACCTGCTCGGTGACCACCTCGTACCCCTCCGCCTTCAGTCCGTCGACGATCAGCCGGGCGTACGCGGCGGACGCGGCCTGGTTGTACGACACCACGGCGGCTGTACGGGCCCCGTGCTCGCGCTTGAAGTAGCGGTACACCTCGGTGCCGCCGTACTGCTCGCCGTCCCAGCCGGTGGTGCCATTCCTGGGCGCGAGGCTGCCGTAGATGCTGTACAGGTGCGGGTAGGTGTCGTACGCGGGGCCGATGGGCTGGCCGCCGATGTCGGGCACGCGCGCGTGGGCGACGCGGGAGGCGCCCGCGTAGTCGAGGGCGGTGGTGGCGACGAGGGCCACCACCTCGTCCTCGTCGACCAGTTGGTGCACGCACTCGTTGTTGCCGACGCCGCTGCCCCCGTCGTCGCACTCGCGCACCTCGACCCGGCGGCCGTCGATGCCGCCGCGCGCGTTGAGCGCGTCGAAGTACGCCTTCGCGCCGTCGCGCGGCCCGGTGAACGCGGCGCCTCCCACAGGGCTGGTGACGCTGGTGATGATGCCGACGCGCAGGGGCTCGCGGTTCTCCGGGCTCTCCGGAGCGGTGGCGGTCGTGTCCCGGCGTTCGAAGTCGCTCTCCGGCAGGCGGCTGCCGCAGGCCGTGGCCATGGCCGTCGCCGACAGGAGCAGCAGTCCGACCGCTACGGCCTCAGCAGCCCGGCAGCGACGACGCGTTCGCATTGCCGCTCAGCGCGACGAGCCCGCACAGCGTCTTGACGGACACCTTCCAGGTGCCGTCCTGCTCGACGGCCGTCCCGGAGGCGTCGGGCAGGGCCGTGGCGCCCTCCAGAAGCAGCGTGTACGTGACATCGGCATCGGTCGGCGAGGTGAACGTGACCTTCTGGACCTCGGCCTCCACCTGTCCGCCGCGCTCGTCCCCGCTGAACGCCGCGAGCACCGGCCCCATGCGTTCACCGTTCTCCAGGACGGCCTGCTTCTCCTCGGTGGAGGTCTTGGGGTCGAAGAACGTCTTCCAGTTCTTCTTGATCTCCTGCTCGGCCGCCGCCGTGTCCGCGGGCCCGCTCGCGCTGGGGCTCTCCTCGGCGGGCTCGCTGGTCGTCCGCTCCACCGAAGGGGTCGGGGGCGTCGCGTCGCCGCCACCGCCGCCGCTGTCGTCGCCGCACGCCGCGAGGGCCGGGGCGAGGAAGAGCGCGAGGGCGGCGGCCAGCGCCGTACTCCGTCCCCGTGCCCTGGGGCCATGGCCGCCCCGCCGTCCGTTCGCCCGCCTGAGGTCGCTCCCGAGAACCATCTGGCTCACCACCGGGTGTCGGTCCGGGCGGTAGGCGCCCGGTGCTTTCAGGGTCAGCTTGCAGGGGGCATAGTGCAAGCCAACCGCTGAGATGAGAACCGTCAGGCACACCACGTGTGGGAGTCACGGATGCGGACAACCCGACTGCGGACCACGCGCCCTCTCCTCTGGGCCGGTTGGGCCGCGCTCGCCGCCGGTGCCGTGCTGTGTGTCGTGGGCTGGTACGGCGTCTCGGGGGAACGCTTCGCCGAACGACAGCTGCCCTATCTGGCCTCCAGCACGATCCCGGGGGCCGCCCTGATCGTCGCGGGCGCGATCCTCCTCGCCCAGGGCAGGAACGCCCGGGCCGCCGCGCGGGTCGAGGAACTGTACGGCCTCCTGGTCGCCCCCGAGCCGGCGAACGCCGACGAGCCGGGCCCGGAGGCGGCGGCCTCGGCCACCAGCGGCACCCTGCTCATGGTCCCCGGCGGCACCCTGTGGCACCGCGCCGACTGCCCCCTGGTGGCCGCCAAGCCGGAGGCGCTACCGGTGGACTCCCGGGTGCTGGCGAGCGGCGAACTGCGTCCGTGCCCCATTTGTGAGGCCCCCGCCCCCGGCACTTCGGGTGAGCCCGAGGAGGGCTGATGGCCTCCTTGACGTACGAGCTCACGCTCGCCGGGCTGTCGGTCGGGAGCGCGGCGGCGCTCACCGGGGTCGGGCTGGTCGTGACGTACCGGGCGACCGGGGTGCTGAACTTCGCGCACGGGGCCGTCGCGATGGTGTGCGCGTATCTGCTGCGGCAGCTCACCGTGGAGTGGGGGTGGCCGCTGTGGCTCGGTGCCTCGGTGACCCTGCTGGTGGTGGCGCCCGGCATCGGCCTGGCCCTGGAACGCCTCGTCTTCCGCCCGCTCGCCGTACTCGGTGGCGATCCCACGCAGACCCTCGTGGCCTCCATCGGTGTCTTCGTCCTCCTCGTCGGCGGGGCGACGCTGGTGTGGGGCCAGGGGGCGCGGGACGACGCGCCGACGCTGATCTCGGCGGACCCATGGGGACAACTGGCGGTGGCCCTGGCGGTCGCGGCGGCCGTGGGCGCGGTGACGTACGCGACCCGCTTCGGCCGTGAACTGCGCGCCGTCGTGGACGACCGGTCCCTGGCCGTCCTCGGTGGTATCGACGCGGACCGGGTGGCCGCCGCGGGGTGGGCGTTCGGCTCGTTCACGGCCGGTCTGACCGGGGTGCTGCTCGCCCCCTACGTACGCCTCGACCCGTACGGGATGCCGCTGCTGGTGATGGAGGTGGTGGCCGTGGCGGTCGCCGCGCGGATGCGGAGTCTGCCGGTGGCCGTGGTGGTGGCGCTGGGCATCGGCGTCGCGCAGAGCCAGCTGACCCGGCTGCACCCCTCCGGCTGGGCCGAGCCCCTGGTCCAGTCCGTCGGCGCCAACCTCTTCGTGGTCGCCCTGCTGATCGCCGCGCTGGTCCTGCCGGGTGTGGGCGCCCGCGACGCCCTCCCCCGTACGGCGACGGCGCAGCCGGAACCCCCGGCCGGGACCTGGCTCGTGGCGCTGATCCTCTTCCTCCTCCCCCTCGGCTTCGCGGGCGCGGACCTGCACACCTCCGTCCAGGTTCCGGCGCTGGCGGTGATCCTGCTGTCCCTGGTCGTGGTGACGGGCCGGGGCGGACAGATCTCGCTGGGCCAGGCGGCGTACGCGGGCCTGGGCGCCCTGTTCACGGCGCTGCTGGCGGCGGGCCGCTTCCCCTTCCTCCCGGCCCTCCCCGAACTGACCGCCCTGCTGCTGGCCGTGCTCCTGGTGGCCCCGCTCGGCCTGCTCACCGGCCGACCCGCCATCAGCCGCCACGGCCTGGCGCTCGCCCTGGCGACCTTCGCGGTGGGCGTCGCGGTCAGCCGTTTCGTCTTCGCCCAGCCGTACGCGACCTCGGGCCTGACCGTCTCCCGCCCCACGGGCTTCGAGGGCGACCGCGCGTACTACGTCCTGGAGTTGGCCCTGCTGACCTGCGCGCTTCTGTCGGTCCAGGCCCTGCGCCGGGGCCGCACGGGCCGAGCCCTGGCCGCCCTGCGGGACCACGAGGCAGGCGCAGCGGCAGCGGGCGTCCAGGTCCCGTCCCTCAAACTCACCGCCTTCGTCGCGGGCGCCGCCCTGGCCGCCCTCGGCGGAGCCATGCTCGCCCTGGGCCTGCGCGCCTTCGACCCCACCGCCTACGACCCCGTCCGCAGCCTCCTCTGGTTCACCGCGATCGTGGTCCTGGGCGCCGACAGCACATGGGGCGCGCTCGCGGGCGCCGCACTGCTGGTGGGCCTGGACGCGGGCACGGAGGGCGGCGTGGCCGCGGCCGTGATCGGCGTACTGGCGGTACTGGTGGGCCGCTTGCCGAACGGTCCCTGGGAGGCGGTGCGGACGGGGGTGGAGCGATTGAGCACGCGGAGGAGAGGGACACTGACGCCTGCGGGGGTACGGGTTCGGGGGCGAGTGCAGGGACGGGTACGCGTACAGGCGCGGGTACGGGCACCGGCACGCGGCGCGCAGCCGGGAGCGGGAGGGACGAGGCCGACGGGCGGGGCGAAGCCGACGGGCGGGGTCGAGCTGACGGCCGGCACACAGCCGAAGGCCGAAGCGGAGCCCACGGGCGGGGCCGAGCCAGCGGCCGACACGCAGCCCACGGCCAGCACACAGCCGACCGCCGCAGCGAAGCCCACAGGCACGGCCGAGCCGACGGCCAGGGCGAGGCCCCAAGCCGATACCAGGCCGACGGTCGAAGCGAAGCCCACGGGCGAGGTCAAGCCGACGGCCAGGGCGAGGCCGGCCGGCAGGGCCAAGCCCACAGCCGGCACGCAGCCGACGGCCGAAGCGAAGCCCGCAGGCGGGGCCAAGTCGGCGGCCGGGGCGAGGCCGATGGCCGGAGCCAAGCCGACGGCCGACACACAGCCGAAGGCCGAAGCGGAGCCCACGGGCGGGGCCGAGCCAGCGGCCGGGGCGCGACCGGCAGGCGGGGCGAAGCCGGCGGGTGAGGCGAAGCGGCCGGAGGGCAGGGCGATGTCGGCAGGCGGTGGCAGTTGTGCTTCGCGGTGGGTGCACCGATCCGAAGCGGACGCTCGTCCCCCGGCCCTCGCCCCCGCCCCCGTTCTGCGCGCCCGCGGTCTCCACGTCTCCTACGGTGGCTTCACCGCACTCGACGGTGTCGATCTCGATGTCCTCCCCGGTCGGGTCAGCGCGGTCGTGGGGCCCAACGGGGCGGGCAAGAGCACCCTCTTCCACTGTCTCGCCGGGACGCTGCGGCCGGAGCGGGGGCGGGTCCGCCTCGGCGATCGGGACATCACCCGGCTGCCCGCGCACGCGCGTACGCGGCTCGGCATCGCCCGTACGTTCCAACAGCTGTCCGTCTTCCCGTCGTTGAGCGTGGCCGAGAACGTCCGGGTGGGTGCCGAACAGGGCCGGGCCGCCGACCCGGCGGCCGTGGAGCGGGCCCTGCGGCTGTTCCGGCTGGAGGGGCCGGTACGGGCGGCGCCCGCGGCGGGGCTGCCCACCGGGACCTTGCGGCGCGTCGAACTGGCGCGGGCGCTCGCCGGAAGCCCCCGCGTGCTGCTGCTCGACGAACCGGCCGCCGGGCTGGACACCGCCGAAGTGGCCGCCCTCACCCAGGTGCTGCGCGCCCTCGCCGCAGACGGCACCGCCCTGCTGGTCATCGAACACGACCTGGACCTCGTCGCGGACGTGGCCGATGTCGTCCACGTCATGGCGGCGGGCCGCGTCATCACCTCCGGCCCCACCGACCGAGTACTCCACGCCCTGCGACCGGTCGGCACCCCCGATCCACCAGTCCCTCCCGGCCCATCCGGCCGTTCCCGCTCTTCCGGCCCTCCCGACCTACCCGGCCCATCCAGCCCTCCTGGCCCATCCGGCCGTTCCGGCCCTCCCGGCCCTCCCGATCCACCCAGCCCGGCGGTCGGCCCATGACCCTGCTCTCGCTGCGCCGCGCCCGCGTCCGCTACGGCCCCCTGGAGGCCCTGCACGGCGTCACCCTCGCCGTGCCCGGCCCCGGCCTGACCGTGCTGTCGGGCCGCAACGGCTCCGGTCGTACGACCGTGCTGCGGGCCCTCGCCGGTACGGTGCCGCTGTCCGCCGGGGCCGTCGTGTGGGACGGGGTCGACGTGACCCGGCTGCCGGCGTACGAACGGGCCAGGCGCGGCCTCGTCCTCGTACCGGAGCGGCGGGCCGTCTTCGCCTCGCTCACCGTGCGCGAGAACCTCGAACTCGCCGCCCCCGACATCGCGTACGCCCTCGACGCCTACCCCGGGCTGGAACCGCTGCTCCCCCGCCGCGCCGGCACCCTCTCCGGCGGTGAACAGCGCATGCTGGCCCTCTCCCGCGCCCTGTCGGCACGCGCGCGTGTCGTGCTCCTGGACGAGCCCACCCAGGGGATGTCACCGCAGATCGCGGCCCGCACATACGAGTTGCTGCGGGGACTGGACGCCTGTGTGGTCGTCGCCGAGCAACGGTTGCCGCCGGGACTGCGCGGGGCGCCGGCGTTCGTGTACGAACTGCGGCGCGGGACGGTGGCGTTCGCGGGCGAGGCCGCCGAGGTGCGGTGAGGGACGGGGCGTTGAACCGGGCGCGGCCGACGACGGGGCCGCGCCCGGTGGCACGGAGCGGGTCCCACCC
Organism: Streptomyces sp. NPDC002643; assembly: GCF_053592555.1. Lineage (NCBI taxonomy): Bacteria > Bacillati > Actinomycetota > Actinomycetes > Kitasatosporales > Streptomycetaceae > Streptomyces > Streptomyces sp. NPDC002643. Next base: position 44,135 of record NZ_JBSFVY010000001.1, on the reverse strand, counting down.
GGGGTGCGTGCCGGATGGGACCCGGGTACCCGGGGTTCGGGGGAGCGCTCAGAGGTCGAGCCGCTGCCCGGGCACGATCAGGTCGGGGTCGTCGCCGATGACGGCCCGGTTGGCGGCGTAGACCTCACGCCAGGTGGTCCCGTTCCGGGAGGCGATACCGCTCAGGGTGTCGCCCTGGCGGACGGTGTAGTCGCCCCGGGAGGCACCCCGGCTCGGATGGCTCGTGGCACGCGAGGGGGTGCCGGAGGACGCGGAGCCGCTGGACTGCCCGGACCCGCCGGCCCGGCTCGGCTGCGTCGACTTGGGCTCGGTCGTCTTCGTCCTGGCGTTCGTGTTCGTGGACGATCCGGTGGAGGGCGCGTCGGGGGCGCTGCCGTACGCTCCGGCGCGCGCGGAGCAGGTGGGCCAGGCGCCCCAGCCCTGGGCGCGCTGCACCTTCGTGGCGATCGCGATCTGCTGGGACTTGGAGGCCTTGTCGGCGGTGGCCGCGTAGGCGGTGCCGCCGTAGGCACGCCAGGTGGACGCGGCGAACTGGAGGCCGCCGTAGTAGCCGTTGCCGGTGTTGATGTGCCAGTTGCCGCCGCTCTCGCACTTGGCGATGCGGTCCCACACTCCGCTGTCGGCCGCTGCCGCGCTGCCAGTGGCCGTCAGGAGCCCGAGCGGGGCGAGCAGCGCCGCTCCGGCGAGGACCGCCGTCGTACGCGCCCTGCGGACGTCCCGCGTCCTACGGTCGCCCTGTGTCTTGGCAGCGTTGTCGCGAGTGTTGTCGGCACATGCGGACATGTATTTCCCTCTCCACGTACCCGGGCTCCCCCCAGGCCGGGCGCGACCCGCGTCGCACAGGACGCGGTGACGCGCTCGGCCCCGTCCGCCACCGGCTGGTGGTGCTCTGTACCGGCTGCCTCGCGGCCGGCGGACGTACCCGAGCGGTGCTCTTTGCACACGGCCGGGAATCTAGGCAGGTTGACCACCCGTCAGCAACAAATGACCTGTCATACGAGGCCAGTTCACCGTTACCGAAGGTAGCGATTATTTCCGGCCACCCATTTCATTCGCTCATTTCTGGATTTGTCGACCAAGCACCCGAGGGACCTGTGAGCCACCTCACCTGGTCAACTGCCTGGAAAATGCAAGAAGTTGGCGCGCTGTAACCGATTCCGCACGCGCGTTCACCCTGCGCGTCGGATGGTTCGATTCCGTTCGTCGTCGGGCGTGACTCGGGCCACACATCGGCCGTTGTCATCTTCATGAGCCGGAACCTCCGCGCTCAGGGGCCGGGCGCCACCCCGGCATCCGACACACGCACCGCATCCCGAGGAGCCACCCGTGCCGCGCATGCTCGACGTCAGCGACGAGGTACGCGCCGAGATCGGCGACGAAGAAGCCGACCGGCTGCTCGCCGGAGAGAACGCCCCCGGCGGCTACGACTGCACGTCGTGCCGCACCCCCGGCGACTCCGAGCAGGAACGCACCAGCACCGTTCTGTTCGTCGGCGACGAGACCGCCGTCCTCGCCTTCGCCCACGCCACCTGTCTGCCCTCCCAGGTCGTCCAGGTCACCGAGGAGCAGTTGCAGGGCGCCGCGCGGTCCATCGCCGCGGACACCCCGGTGCAGGCCGCGCCCGAGCAGGCCGTGCTCGGGGTGACCAGCGGACTGATCCTGCTCAGCGGGGAGTTGCACCCGGCACTCGTCGTCGAGCCGACCGCCCCGATCGCGCGCCCCGGTACGACCGGCGCCGGTGACGACTTCCTGCCGCTGCTGATCGAGCAGGGCTTCATGCCGCTGCCCCAGATCGACTCCGTACCGCCGGTCCTCCACGGCTGGTCCGTCCTGCTCGCCATGGGCCAGCTGCACGCGATCCTCCAGCCGGGTACCTCCGGTGGTTCGCCGGTGGCCTGGTGGCAGGCCCACCAGGCACTGCAGGTCGCCGACAGCTGGAGGGCCGCCGCCAACAAGCACCAGCAGGTACTGATGTTCGCCGCGCCCGTGGGCTCGATCGGGCGTCAGCCCCGGGAGGATCTTCTTCGCGAGGCTCTCGACAAGGCTGCGGCCAACGGGAAGTTGGTCGCGGCCACGCTGCCGTTGGCTGGCACGTGACCGCGGCGCTTGGCTGAGCCGGGTGCGGGGTTTCGCCGTAGGGCATACGGTTGTTGGCCGGGTGCGGGTTGGTTGTGGCTGGTCGCGCCCACGCGGCGGAGCCGCAAATGGACACAGCCCCGCGCCCCTGTTCGGGCCTTCGGCCCATCACAATCGAAGACCTCACCCGGAGCTGAATGGTGGACCGAGCGCATCCCTTGCGGGTGGGGGTCGTTGGCACGTACGTGCACGCATTTGACGTTTCCCGCCGACAGTCCTATCAGTCGATCTCTTCCATGCGGCCGACTCAGGACTCTTCGGGCGGCCCCTCGGCAACCCCGATCTACGACATGCTCTACGCGGAGTGGGTCAAGTCCTACCGCACCCTGCCGGGCGACCGGCACGGCGAGGAGAACCTCGGCTTCACCGCCTTCGGCAACCTCTCGAACGGCCCGGCCGGACGCACCGGCTCGTACAACTCCGGCTCCCGCCACACCTCGGGACAACTCGGCGCCCAGCGTGAGCCCCAGTCGGGGCACACGACCGGCACGACCTCCGTATGGCAGCCGGTGGGGCGGATTCCCACCGGTCACACGGGGATGCACCACATCCCGTCCCCCCTGCCCCCGAACCCGCGCCGGGGCCTGTAGCCCTCAGGAGGCTGGAAGCGGCGCGCGGAGAGACACGAGGAGGGCGGCTGCCCGAGGTCATCGACATCGGCATCGGCATCGATATCGATCTGACCTCGGGCAGCCGCCCTCCTCGTCCGTCTACTTCTTCTTGCCGCGCTTCTCCCGCACCCGCACCGAGATATGGATCGGGGTGCCCTCGAAGCCGAACTCCTCACGCAGCCGGCGTTCGATGAAGCGGCGGTAGCCCGCCTCGATGAAGCCGGAGGCGAAGAGGACGAAGCGCGGCGGCTTGGTGCCCGCCTGGGTGCCGAAGAGGATACGGGGCTGCTTGCCGCCCCGGATCGGGTGCGGATGGGCGGAGACCAGCTCGCCGAGGAAGGCGTTGAGGCGACCCGTCGGAACGCGGGTCTCCCAGCCGGCGAGGGCGGTCTCGATCGCGGGGACCAGCTTCTCCATATGGCGGCCGGTGTGCGCCGAGACATTCACCCGGGGCGCCCAGGCGACCTGCCCGAACTCGGTCTCGATCTCCCGCTCCAGGTAGTAGCGGCGCTCCTCGTCGAGGGTGTCCCACTTGTTGTACGCGATGACCATCGCGCGCCCGGCCTCCACGGCCATCGTCACGATCCGCTGGTCCTGCACCGAGATGGACTCGGAGGCGTCGATGAGGATGACGGCCACCTCCGCCTTCTCGACGGCGGCGGCGGTGCGCAGCGAGGCGTAGTAGTCGGCGCCCTGCTGGAGATGGACCCGCTTGCGGATACCGGCGGTGTCGACGAACTTCCAGGTGACACCGCCGAGTTCGATCAGCTCGTCGACCGGGTCGCGGGTGGTGCCCGCCAACTCGTTGACGACGACGCGCTCCTCGCCCGCCACCTTGTTCAGCAGGGAGGACTTGCCCACGTTCGGGCGGCCGATGAGGGCGATCCGGCGCGGGCCGCCGGGCGCGGCGCCGCCGAAGGCCTGCTCGGGCGCGTCCGGGAGAACCTCCAGGACGGCGTCCAGCATGTCACCGGTGCCCCGGCCGTGGAGCGCGGAGACGGGATACGGCTCACCGAGGCCGAGCGACCACAGATACGCGGCGTCCGCCTCGCCGCTCGGGCCGTCGACCTTGTTGGCGCAGAGCACGACGGGCTTGCCGGCCTTGCGGAGCAGACGTACGACGGCCTCGTCGGTGTCGGTGGCGCCGACCTTGGCGTCGACGACGAAGACGACGGCGTCGGCGGCCTCGATGGCGTACTCGGCCTGGGCGGCGACGGAGGCGTCGATACCGAGGACGTCCTGCTCCCAGCCGCCGGTGTCGACGACCTTGAAGCGGCGGCCCGCCCACTCGGCCTCGTACGTCACCCGGTCCCGGGTGACGCCCGGCTTGTCCTCCACGACGGCCTCGCGGCGGCCGATGAAGCGGTTGACGAGGGTCGACTTGCCGACATTGGGGCGGCCGACGACGGCGAGGACGGGCAGCGGGCCGTGACCGGCCTCCTCGATGGCGCCCTCGACGTCCTCGATGTCGAAGCCCTCTTCCGCGGCGAGCTCCATGAACTCCGCGTACTCGGCGTCGCCAAGCTCTCCGTGGTCGTGCTCGCCCGAGCCCCCGGAGGAGATGTGGTCGTTCATGAAGTCCGTACCTCGTCGTTCATTCGTGGTGATCGGTGAAGCACCCGGTCCTGTCTCGTCCCTGGTGCTCCACTACTCAGTGTCGCCCGGCGCCCGGTCGGACGCCCGGCGTTTTACGGGCGGCGGTAAGCCGTCCAGTCATCGGCGGCCGGTGAGCCGCCTGGCGTGGGCCAGATGCTCGCCGAGGTGCTTCTGGATGCGCTCGGTGGCCTCGTCGAGCGCCTTGCGCGTACGCCGTCCGCTGCCGCCCGCCCGTCGCCCACCACCACCCGTATCCGAGCTTCGCGCCCCTTCGATGGCCTCGAAGGGGTCGCCGAAGACGACGTCGACGCGGGAGCGCAGCGGAGGCAGCCCCTTCACCAACCGCCCGCGCTTCTCGGAACTTCCCAGGACGGCCACCGGCACGATCGGAGCGCCGCCGCGCACCGCGAAGTACGCGAGACCGGCGCGCAGTGAGGCGAAGTCGCCCTCGCCGCGCGTGCCTTCGGGGAAGATACCGAGGACGCCGCCATGGGCCAGGACCGCGAGCGCCTGGGTGATGGCGGTGCGGTCGGCGGTCGAACGGTCCACCTTCACATGGCCGACGGCGCGCATGAAGGGGCCCAGCGGACCGACGAACGCCTCCTTCTTGACCAGGAAGTGCGACGGCCGGGGGGCCACGCCGATGACCATCGGGCCGTCGATGTTGTGGGAGTGGTTGACGGCGAGGATCACCGGCCCGGTCGTGGGCACCTTCCAGGCGCCCAGCACACGCGGCTTCCACAGCCCGTACATCAGACCGACGCCGATACGCCGGCCGACCTCGGCACCCCGTTCCGAAGGGGCCTCGGTCGACGGGGTGCGGTCCGTCGCGGCGGCGCTCACTTGCCCGCCCGCTTCTCCTCGATGAGGGTGACGACGCACTCGATGACCTGCTGGAGGGTGAGGTCCGAGGTGTCCACCTCGACCGCGTCGTCCGCCTTGGCGAGCGGCGAGGTCTTGCGGCTGGAGTCGGCCGCGTCCCGCTTGAGCAGGGCCTCGCGGGTCGCGTGGACGTCGGCGCCCTTCAGCTCACCGCTGCGGCGGGCGGCGCGGGCCTCCGGGGAGGCGGTGAGGAAGATCTTCAGGTCGGCGTCCGGCAGCACGGTCGTACCGATGTCACGGCCCTCGACGACGATGCCGGCCGCGGCGCCGGAGGCGATGGACCGCTGCAACTCGGTGATCCGCGCCCGCACCTCGGGGACGGCGCTCACGGCGCTGACCTTGGAGGTGACGTCCTGGGTGCGGATCGGGCCGGCGACGTCCGTGCCGTCGACCGAGATGGTCGGGGCGGACGGGTCGGTGCCGGAGACGATCTCCGGCTTACCGGCGACTGCGGCGATCGCCGAGGGGTCCTCTATGTCGATGCCGTTGGTGACCATCCACCAGGTGATCGCCCGGTACTGGGCGCCCGTGTCCAGGTAGCTCAGCCCGAGCTGCGCGGCCACGGCCTTCGAGGTGCTCGACTTGCCCGTGCCGGAGGGGCCGTCGATGGCAACGATCACTGTGGCGCGTTCCACTGGGGAGCACCTTTCCTGGTCCGAGATGGGTGGGGCGGGACGGAAAGCGCCCCGGACAAGGGTACTGGGTGCTCATCACTCGTCCGGCCCGTGCTCAACACCGGTGGCCATCACTGCCCACTACGTTCACTTCTCGGCCGACCGAGTCGGGTGGTGGGTGGGCATAGGCCGGGGGTCCGGGGGCGGAGCCCCCGGGGACGACGGCCTCGGCGCCGGGTGCCTACTGCCGGATCGCCCAACCCCGCTCCCGCAACGCCCCCGTCAACACCACCGCGGCCTTCGGCTCCACCATCAACTGCACCAGCCCCACCTGCTGCCCGGTGGCATGCTCGATGCGTACGTCCTCGATGTTGACGCCGGCCCGTCCCGCGTCGGCGAAGATGCGGGCCAGCTGGCCGGGCTGGTCGTCGATCAGGACGGCGACGACCTCGTAGGCCCGGGGCGCGGACCCGTGCTTGCCGGGGACGCGGACCTGCCCGGCGTTGCCCCGGCGCAGCACGTCCTCGATGCCGGTGACGCCCTCGCGGCGCTTGGCGTCGTCGGAGGCCTGGAGGGCGCGCAGCGCGGCCACGGTCTCGTCGAGGTCGGCGGCGACGTCGGAGAGGAGGTCGGCGACGGGGCCGGGATTGGCGGAGAGGATGTCGATCCACATACGCGGGTCGGAGGCCGCGATCCGGGTCACGTCCCGGATGCCCTGCCCGCACAGCCGTACGGCCGCCTCCGACGCGTGCTCCAGGCGCGCGGCGACCAGGCTGGACACCAGGTGCGGCATGTGCGAGACGAGGGCCACGGCACGGTCGTGGGCGTCCGCGTCCATGACCACCGGCAGGGCCCGGCAGTGCGAGACCAGCTCCAGGGCGAGGTTCAGGACCTCGGTGTCGGTGTCCCGGGTCGGGGTCAGCACCCAGGGCCGCCCCTCGAAGAGATCACCGTTGGCGGCCAGCGGACCGGACTTCTCACGGCCCGACATGGGGTGCGTACCGATGTACGAGGTGAGGTCGAGGCCGAGTTCCTCCAGCTCACGGCGGGGGCCGCCCTTGACGGAGGCCACGTCGAGGTAGCCGCGGGCCACGCCCCGGCGCATCGCGTCGGCGAGCACCCCGGCCACATGCGCGGGCGGGGCGGCGACGATCGCCAGGTCCACCGGGCCCTCGGGTGCCTCGTCGGTGCCGGCGCCGAGCGCGGCCGCCGTACGGGCCTGCTCGGGGTCGTGGTCGGCGAGGTGGACGGTGACGCCGCGCTGGGCGAGGGCGAGGGCGGCGGAGGTGCCGATCAGTCCGGTGCCGATGACGAGTGCGGTTCTCACTGGGCGATGTCCTTGCGGAGCGCGGCGGCGGCGCCGAGGTAGACATGCGCGATCCCGGAGCGGGGCCGGTCGGACTCGACGTGCGCGAGGATGCGGACGACCCGGGGCATCGCGCCCTCGATGTCCAGCTCCTGGGCGCAGATCAGCGGCACGTCGGCGAAACCGATGCCGAGCTTGCGGGCCGCGGCGGCCGGGAAGTCGCTGTGCAGGTCGGGGGTGGCCGTGAACCAGATGCTGATCAGGTCCTCATGGGTGAGCCCGTTGCGCTCCAGGACCGCGGTGAGCAGCTCGCCCACCCGCTCGTCCATGTGCCCCGCCTCGTCCCGTTCGAGCTGGACGGCGCCCCGGACCGCTCGTACCGCCACGACTGTGCTCCTCACATACGACGCCGACCTGATGTCCCTCCAGCCTAGTGAGCGCCCGTCGGAGGAGTGCGCGCCGCCCGACTGCCGAGACGCCCCGGCCGCTGCCGAGCCCTTGCCACTCCCCTGCCCCAAGAATCCGACATTGTCACATGAACGCCACTGTCACGTCACTTGGGAGGAAAAGCCCCCGTGCGCCCCTGGACGCGGTCCCGCGTGTCCGCTTGCATGGGCGGAGGCCGTCCGCGCCACGCCTCGGGGGAGGCTCGTATGAAGCGCTCCGGACCACTTCTCACCCTTCTCGCCGGCCTTGTGCTGGGTGTGTTCCTGCTGTCGCTCAACGCGACGACGGGGACACGCGCCGCCTCGTCGTCCACGAGGAACGATCCGCCACCGGCCTCGGCCACCCCGTCCCCGACGAAGGCCGCCCCGCCCCCGTCGCCCACCCCGCCGCCGGACGCCGACTACGCGGGCCGTACCGACGACGACTCCGCGGCGGTCTCCCTCTCACTGCGCGACGGCAGGGCGGTGGCGTACTTCTGCGACGGCCGCGCCAAGGAGGCCTGGCTCAAGGGCGATGTCGAGGACGACGGCGGCATGAAGCTCACGAGCAAGGACGGCGCCGAACTGAACGGCACGCTGGAAGACGGCCGTGTCCGGGGCACGGTCGACATCGACGGCCAGGAGTACGGCTTCACGGCCGACGAGACGGCCGAGCCGGCGGGACTGTACCGCGCGAGGGCCGACGTACGCGGCGCCGAGGTCGACGGCGGCTGGATCGTACTGCCGGGCGGCGATCAGGTCGGCATCGTCAAGCGCGACGGCAGGCCCGCACCGGCCCCGGAGATCGACCTCGGCACCGGCACCGGCGCCGGCACGGTGACGATCGACGGCCGACGGCTCACCGCCCGCCCCGTCACCCCCTGACACCCCCCGACCCGCTCACCGAACCCCTGAACCCGCTCACAGAACCTCGGAACCGGCTCACTGAACCCGCTCACGGCAGGGAGCAGCGCATGACCGTCGACCCGAACGCCGCCACCCAGGACTTCCCGTCCCCGCGGCCCGACCCGCGCCGGTCGCCAGGCGGGTCCGGCCGCTATCTGGTCCCCGCGCTGGTGGCGTGCGCGGTCGCGGTCGGCCTCGGCGTCTACGGCAGGGCGCACGACCCGGCGGGCACCGCGTTCAACCTCGCGGGCTTCAGCAGCACGGGCGCGGTGAAGTCATGGCTGGCGACGGTGTCGTTCGCCTTCGCGCTGGTCCAGCTGACGTCGGCGTTGATGATGTACGGCAGGCTGCCCGGCCCCAGTTGGTCGGGGGTGCTGCACCGCTGGTCGGGCCGGGTGGCGTTCCTTGTCGCCGTACCGGTGGCGGTCCACTGTCTGTACGCGCTGGGCTACCAGACCTATGAGCCGCGTGTTTTGTGGCATTCCATCCTGGGTTGTTTCTTCTTCGGCGCTTTCAGTGCAAAGATGCTTTTGCTCCGCTCGGAGCGACTTCCCGGCTGGCTCCTGCCGATCGTCGGCGGCCTCGTCTTCGCCGCTCTCACGGTCGTCTGGCTGACCTCCGCCCTCTGGTTCTTCCGCACGTTCGGAGTGACGACATGACGATGGGATCGACCCGGCGCACGGTCCTGGCGACCGGCGCGGCGGGCACGGCGGCGCTGCTCGTGGGGTGCGGCGAGTACGGCGACAACGGGGACGACAACGACGGCACGACCGTCGAGGAGCAGACCCCCGGCGACGGCGGCCAGGTGCTGGCCCGGACGGCCGACATCCCGGTAGGGGGCGGCACGATCTTCAAGGACCAGAAGGTCGTGGTGACCCAGCCCGAGCAGGGCGACTTCAAGGCCTTCTCGGCGGTCTGCACCCACCAGGGCTGCATCGTCGCCAAGGTCTCGGACGAGACGATCAACTGCGCCTGCCACGGCAGCAGGTTCACCATCACGGACGGCGCGGTGGAGAGGGGCCCGGCGACGAGGCCGCTGCCCGCCGAGGAGATCACGGTCTCGGGAAATTCGATTCGGCTCGCCTGATCCCACGCCGTACGCTCCGGGGATGCAGCCCGCGCCCGCACATTCCCTGGTCCGCGACCACACGATCTACTCCTGTGTGATGGGTTCGCGGGCCTTCGGACTGGCCACGGACGGCAGCGACACCGACCGCCGGGGTGTCTTCCTGGCCCCCACCGAGCTGTTCTGGCGGTTCGAGAAGCCGCCGACGCATGTGGAGGGGCCGGCCGAGGAGCAGTTCAGCTGGGAGCTGGAGCGCTTCTGCCAGCTGGCCCTGCGCGCCAACCCCAACATCCTGGAGTGTCTGCACTCCCCCTTGGTCGAGCACATCGACGCCACCGGTCGCGAACTGCTGTCGCTGCGCGGCGCGTTCCTGTCCCGGCAGGCCCAGGAGACGTTCGCCCGCTACGCCCTCGGCCAGCGCAAGAAGCTGGACGCGGACATCCGTACGCATGGCGCCCCGCGCTGGAAGCACGCGATGCATCTGCTCCGGCTGCTGATGAGCTGCCGGGACCTGCTGCGCACGGGCGAGCTGACCGTGGACGTGGGCGAGCGGCGCGAGTCCCTGCTGGCGGTGAAGCGGGGCGAGGTCTCCTGGGAGCGGGTCGAGTCCTGGATGGCCCGGCTGGCCGACGAGTCCGAGGAGGCGGCCGCCCGCTCCCCCCTGCCGCCGGAGCCGGACCGCGCCCGGGTCGAGGACTTCCTCGTCCGGACCCGGCGCGCCTCGGCCCTGCGGTCGTAGAGCCGGGCTCAGCCGAGCCGCACGCGCACCACGAAGTCATGGAGACCGTCGTGGGCGGACGGGTTCTCCGGCAGCACCGACAGCGCCTGCTCCTCGTCGAGGACCTTCTGCAGCCGCTCCACATCCTCCGCGACCCGCTCCTGGTCGACATCGGCCTTCCCGTGCTCCTGCGCGGCCTTCGCGGCGACGAGGTCCGGCAGATAGGCGGGGGCCTCGGCGATCTCGGGCAGCAGGGTGGGCAGATGGGCCTGCACCTCGCCGCTCCGCATGAGGTGGATGCCGGTGAGCAGCACCCGGAACGTGTAGAGCAGCGGCTTGAGTTCACCGGTCTTCTCGAACAGCCGCCACTGGGTGACGCCGAACCCCCGGTAGTGATGGGCATGATGGCGGGTGAGGACGCCGGGGGCGAGCGTGATCAGCTCGCGGTGGGCCTCAGTCGTGTGCACGACCAGCGGCGAGAGCAACTGCTCCAGCACGTAGCCGTTGCGGCGCAGCATCAGGCGTACGAACTTGCGCAGGTCATGGGTGACGAGGTCCATCTCGACGCCGTCGCGGTCCCACATCTTCGACCGGGTCTCCTCCGGCTCGCGCAGCCCGACCAGTTCGGACGTGGGCAGCAGATGGACGCCGCGCAGGTCGACGTCGGAGTCGCGCGAGGGGAAGCCGTACAGGTGGGCTCCGGAGACGGTGGCGAACAGCAGGGGGTCGGGCTGTTCGGCGACGACGGGGGCCAGGTCGATGTCGAGGATGTCGGTCATGCCTCAAGCGTCCCAGAGGGCCCCCAGCGACACGAGGTCGCTCTGGTACTCGATGCGGTCGGCCCACTCGGTGGGCCAGACGGAGGGGCCGTGGTAGGCGCCCGCGAAGGCTCCGGTGAGGCAGGCGATGGAGTCGGAGTCGCCCTTGGTGCAGGCGGCGCGGCGCAGCGCGGTGACGGGTTCGTCGACGAAGAGCAGGAAGCACAACAGCCCGGTGGCGAGGGCCTCTTCGGCGACCCACCCCTCCCCCGTGGCGAGGCACGGGTCCGTCTCCTGGGAGGGCTGCACGAGGGCCTGCCGCAGCCGGTCCAGGGCGTCCAGGCAGTCGTCCCAGCCCGTGGCGATGAACTGCTCCGGCGAGGGCGCCTTGGCATACGCCCACAGATCGCCGAGCCAGCGCGCGTGGTAGCGGGTGCGGTTCTCGTACGCGTACGACCGCAGCCGGCCGACCAGGCCGAGCGGTTCGACGCCCTGGCCGAGCAGTCGTATGGCGTGGGCGGTGAGGTCGGCGGCGGCGAGGGCGGTGGGGTGGCCGTGGGTGAGGCCGGCCTGCAACTGGGCGGCGCCCGCGCGCTGTTCGTCGCTGAGCGGGCCGATCAGACCGAGCGGCGCGACGCGCATGTTGGCACCGCAGCCCTTGGAGTGGACCTGGCTGGCGAACTGCCAGGGGGTGCGCTCGGAGGCGAGGAGGCCGCAGGCGGTCATACAGGTGTGGCCGGGCGCGCGGTTGTTCTCCGGTGACTCGGCCCAGTCGACGAACTCCTTGCGGACGGTCCGCACCAGGGCCTCGGGGCTGAGCGAACCGCGGTCCATGGCAGCCCGCAGACCGTGTGCCAGGGCCAGCGTCATCTGGGTGTCGTCCGTGACGATCGCGGGCCTGGGCAGCGGCATCGTGCGCCAGGGGCCGCACTTGGCGAGGATCTGCGGTACGTCGTCGAACTCCGTGGGGAAGCCGAGCGCGTCCCCGAGCGCGAGGCCGAGGAGGGCGCCGGTGGCGGCGCGCTTGTCGGTGATGGTCATGGTCATCAGGGCCGTCCTTCCGAGGTGGGTCGCAACAGCGGCGGGTGCAGGGCGGTGGCCCCGCCCGCTCGGTACAGCGCTGCGGGCTTGCCGCGACCGCCGGTCAGGCGGGCGGCGCCGGGCACCTGTTCGACGAAGCCCGGCGTGGTGAGGACCTTGCGCCGGAAGTTGGGCCGGTCGAGCGGGGTGCCCCACACGGTCTCGTAGACCTGCCGCAGCTCGCCGAGGGTGAACTCGGGCGGGCAGAAGGCGGTGGCGAGACAGGTGTATTCGAGCTTCGCGCCGATGCGGTCGTGGGCGTCGGCGAGGATGCGGTCGTGGTCGAAGGCGAGCGGGCCGACTGCGTTGAACCCGATCCACTGGGCCTGGGCCGCGTCACCGCCGCCGTGCGGCACGGGCGGGTCGGGGAGCAGTGCGGCGAACGCGACGGTGACGACCCGCATCCTGGGGTCCCTGCCCGGCTCGCTGTAGGTCCGCAGCTGCTCCAGATGGAGCCCGGAGGCGTCGGTGAGCCCGGTCTCCTCCGCCAGCTCCCGCCAGGCGGCCTCCTCCGCCGACTCGTCCTGCAGCACGAACCCCCCGGGCAGCGCCCAGCGCCCCCGGTACGGCTCCTGCCCCCGTTCGACGAGCAGCACCTGGAGGCTGCCGGACCGGACGGTGAAGACGGCCAGGTCGACGGTGACGGCGAAGGGTTCGAAGGCGTACTTGTCGTAGCCCGCGGGCGCGCTCACACCCACCCCCTTCTGTGCGGTCACTGCTTTATGGTCACTTCGACTAATAGTCATGACGACTATAAAGAGCCGGGCTGCTGGAGGACAACCCCTTGACAGGGAAAGCAACGCCAAGAAACACACAAGCGGCTGGTCCAGACACTCCTGGACCAGCCGCCACAAAGCCGTGTACGCCGCTGAGGGACCTCTGAAGATCGCCTAGAGGTCGACCTCCTGCATCAGCATGCCGACCTCGGTGTTGGACAGCCGGCGCAGCCAGCCCGACTTCTGGTCGCCGAGGGTGATGGGGCCGAAGGCGGTCCGCACCAGCTTGTCCACGGGGAAGCCGGCCTCGGCCAGCATGCGCCGCACGATGTGCTTGCGGCCCTCGTGGAGGGTGACCTCGACGAGGTAGTTCTTGCCGGTCTGCTCGACGACCCGGAAGTGGTCCGCGCGCGCGTACCCGTCCTCCAGCTGGATGCCGTCCTTGAGCCTCTTGCCCAGGTCACGCGGGATCGGACCCACGATGTGCGCCACATACGTCTTCTTGACGCCGTACTTGGGATGGGTCAGCCGGTGCGCCAGCTCGCCGTGGTTGGTGAGCAGGATGACACCCTCGGTCTCGGTGTCGAGACGGCCCACGTGGAAGAGCCGGGTCTCGCGGTTGGTGACGTAGTCACCGAGGCACTGCCGCCCCTCCGGGTCCTCCATGGTGGAGACAACCCCGGCGGGCTTGTTGAGCGAGAAGAACTGGTACGACTGCGTGGCGACGGTCAGCCCGTCGACCCTGATCTCGTCCTTCTCGGGGTCGACGCGCAGCCCCTGCTCCAGGACGATCTCGCCGTTGACCTCGACCCGCGCGTCCTCGATCAGCTCCTCGCAGGCACGCCGGGAACCGTAACCGGCCCGCGCGAGCACCTTCTGCAGCCGCTCGCCCTCCTGCTCGGCGCCCGGGAAGGTCTTGGGCAGCTTGATCTCCTTCTTGCCCGCGTACCGCTCCCGGTTGCGCTCCTCGGCCCGCGCGTCGTACTCACGCGAGGTCGCCGGGGCGCTGCGACCACGCCCGCGCGGCTGCTGGGACTGCTTGGGCCCGCCCTTGGCACCGCCGCGCGCGGAGGCGCCGCGCCCGGACTTCGGTCCGTCCTGCGTCGCCCCGGGGCCCACGTCGTAACGGCGCTCCTCGGGGCGGGGCTTGCGGGGACGCCCCTGGCCGCCCTGGCCGCTGCCCTGCCTCTGATCCCGGTTGTTGCCGGCACCGCGATAGTTACCGCGCCCGCCACTCTTGCCGCTATCCCTACCGCTGCCGCTGCTTCGCATCAAAGTTCCGTCGTCGTCGTGTCCGTCATGGCCGACGTGTGACCGTCGTCCGCGTCCGGTGCGTCCGGATCGAACGAGGGTACGGCTTCCTGGGTCTCGGCCTCGATCGCCTCCGCCTCCGGGAGGAAGGGCGCGAGCTCCGGGAGCTCGTCCAGGCCGCGCAGGCCCATCCGCTCCAGGAAGTAGTTCGTCGTCCTGTACAGGATCGCACCTGTTTCGGGTTCCGCGCCCGCCTCCTCGACGAGACCCCGCTGAAGCAGGGTGCGCATGACCCCGTCGCAGTTGACCCCTCGTACGGCCGAGACCCGGCTACGGCTCACCGGTTGCCGGTACGCGACCACGGCCAGCGTCTCCAGCGCGGCCTGCGTGAGCCGGGCCTGCTGCCCGTCCAGCACGAACCGCTCCACGGCGGCGGCGTACTCGGGCCGCGTGTAGAACCGCCACCCACCCGCGATCAGCCGCAGCTCGAACCCACGCCCCTGCCCGTCGTACTCCTCGGCCAACTCCCTGAGCGCCTTGGTGATCGTCCTCTTCGGCCGCTCAAGGATCTTCGACAGATGCTCGGCGGTCGCGGGTTCGTCCACGACCATGAGGACGGCTTCCAGGGCGGGCTTGAGATCGAGATCCGCGACGGAAAGCAGCCCGGCGGGCACCTCGGTGGGCTCTCGGGTGCTCTTGCTCACGCCTTCTCCTCCTTCGGCAGCTCGGGGGGCCGGTCGAACTCGTCCGTGACCGCCTGCCCCATGTCCTCGTCCCCACCGGTCCAGCGGACGATCAGATCGCCGAGCGCGTCCTCCTGGTCGAGGGCGACGGCCTTCTCGCGATACAGCTCCAGCAACGCGAGAAACCGGGCGACGACGGTGAGGGTGCCCTCGGCATCCTCCACCAGCACACGGAAACTGGCCTCCCCCAACTCCCGAAGCCGCGCGACGACGATCCCGGCCTGCTCCTGCACACTGACGAGCGGCGCGTGAATGTGATCGACGTAGACCTGAGGCTTGGGCTTGGGCTGCATGGCCTTCACGGCGAGCTTGGCGAACCCCTCCGCCCCGATGCTGATGACGACCTCGGGCAACAGCTCGGCATGGTGAGGCTCCAGCCCGACGGTACGCGGATACCGCCGGGCCTCCTCGTCCAACCGCTGATGGAAGATCTCGGCGATCTGTTTGTACGCGCGGTACTGAAGCAGCCGCGCGAAGAGGAGATCCCGGGCCTCCAGCAACGCCAGATCGGCCTCGTCCTCGACCTCGGCGGCCGGCAGCAACCGAGCCGCCTTCAGATCGAGCAGAGTAGCGGCAACGACGAGAAACTCGGTCGTCTCATCGAGGTCCCAGTCCGGCCCCATGGCCCGGATGTGCGCCATGAACTCATCGGTGACCTTGGAGAGGGCGACTTCGGTGACGTCCAACTTGTGCTTGGAGATCAACTGCAGAAGCAGATCGAACGGCCCCTCGAAGTTGGAGAGCCGAACTTTGAAGACCCCGTCATCGGCTTCGTCGACACCCCCAGGCACTTCGGCTTCGGCTTCGGCTTCGGCTTCGGCTTCGGCTTCGGCTTCGGCTTCGGCTTCGGCTTCGGCTTCGGCTTCGGCTTCGGCTTCGGCTTCGGCTTCGGC
>NZ_JBSFVY010000001.1:0-28336 GCF_053592555.1 Streptomyces sp. NPDC002643 | reverse complement strand
GCGGTAACGACAGCGGGGGGCTCCTCGTCGCTGCCGCTCGCGTTGTGGGCAGGCGTTCCGCAGGGCGGAACGGGTGGGCACAACGCACCACCGGGCTCAGCCGAAGTACTCTCCTCAGCCCCAGACGCACCCCCTGGCCCTCGACCAAGCGCACGCCGACGACCGGCAGAACCGCCGACGGCCGAAGTGTCATTCGAGGTCATAGCCCCCGAAGGCTACCCCTACCGCCCCCGAAGCCGCCGTACCAGGATGCTCGCGTCCCCCCGGGACTCCAGATCGGCCAGCACCACGGCGACAGCCTCCCGCACGATCCGCCCCCGGTCGACGGCAAGCCCATGCTCCCCGCGCAACACCAACCGCGCGTGCTCCAGATCCATCAGTTCCTCGGCGGAGACATACACGGTGATCTTCTCGTCGTGCCGCTCCCGCCCACTGGGCCGACGCCCCCCGGCCCGCCCCCGCTTGCGCGGCTGACCGGCGGCAGCACCGCCGCCCCCGGCGGAGGCGGCGCCAGAACCTTCCTGCGCCGCTCCCTGGCGTCGGGCGGCACCGGCGATCCGATCGACCCCGGCCCCGGCTCCGGTGGAGCGGCTGCGCGGCTGCTCCCCGCCATCGGCCCCGGAGTCCGCCGCGACATGCTCGGCCCCTTCGCCGTCACCACCCTGCACGGGCACGGACGGCGGCGCGTCATCGGCGGCAGCCGCATCACTCTCCCCGGCGGGTGCGGGCACCCGGGCCTCTCCGTTGGCCCCCCGCCGGGGAGTGGACGGCTGGAGCGCCGTTCCCCCTGTCGTACGGAAGAGTTCGTCGGCCCCCGGCAGACTCACTCGGCGTGACACCGGGCGAGCACCTCCCTGGCGAGCTGGCGATAGGCGGCGGCACCGACGGAGTTGGAGGCGTACGTGGTGATCGGCTCACCGGCGACCGTGGTCTCCGGGAAGCGGACCGTGCGCCCGATGACCGTGTGGTAGACGTGGTCGTCGAACGCTTCGACGACACGCGCGAGCACCTCGCGGCTGTGGACGGTGCGCGAGTCGTACATCGTGGCGAGGATGCCGTCGAGTTCCAGCTCGGGGTTGAGCCGCTCCTGGACCTTCTCGATGGTCTCCGTCAGCAGCGCGACCCCGCGCAGGGCGAAGAACTCGCACTCCAGCGGCACGATCACCTTGTGCGCGGCGGTGAGCGCGTTCACGGTCAGCAGGCCGAGCGAGGGCTGACAGTCGATCACGATGTAGTCGTAGTCGGCCATCAGCGGCTTCAGGGCCCGCTGGAGCGTGGACTCGCGGGCGACCTCGCTCACCAGCTGGACCTCGGCCGCCGAGAGGTCGATGTTGCTCGGCAGCAGGTCCATGTTGGGGACCGCGGTCTTCAGCAGGACCTCGTCGGCCGACATGCCCCGCTCCATGAGCAGGTTGTAGACCGTGAGGTCGAGCTCCATCGGGTTCACACCGAGGCCGACCGAGAGGGCGCCCTGCGGGTCGAAGTCGACGAGCAGGACCCGTCGGCCGTACTCCGCGAGCGCGGCACCCAGGTTGATGGTCGACGTCGTCTTGCCGACGCCGCCCTTCTGGTTGCACATGGCGAAGATCTTCGCCGGTCCGTGGTCCGTCAGCGGACCGGGGATCGGGAAGTAGGGCAGCGGGCGACCGGTGGGACCGATGCGCTCACGGCGCTGGCGGGCCGCGTCGGGCGCGAGCGTCGCCGCGTACTCCGGATCGGGTTCGTACTCGGCGTCGGGGTCGTAGAAGTGCCCGTCGGGCAGCTCGTCGTAGTCGGCGAAGTGGTTGTGGACCCCACCACTTCCGTCGCCGGCCGTGGCGTTCACGTGTTGGCCATCCATGCTCATCTGTGCTGGCTGGGCCATCCCCGGGGACGGGTGACCCTGGTGGGCTGCGAAGGTGCGGACAGCGACGGAGCCGACAGCCGTGAACCCCGCGGGTTCCGAGACCCGCACAGGCATTCCTGGTTGACCACCCCCGGGAGTAAATGTCGACTCATTCACAAGTCGTCTTACCTCCTTGGTGACCAGGAAACTTCTAGACAGGTCAGCGTGGCACCATGCCGACAGTCGGCGACTCTATGGCGTGTCGGGCGTCCGCAGCAACACAATCCGCCGGACCCGGCCCGATGTGTCGGCAATGAAACATGCGGCTGTCAAGGGCGTAGGGCCGTCGCACAGCAGGTTTCACCGGTGCGTGAAACATCCGAAGGGTTACGTTCGAGGCGAGTTGCACGAGTGTCGCAAAGTGACCATACACACATCCGGCCGGACCTTGTCGGGCAAGATCCGGCCGCGATTGTGCTGTTGACGACCCGTGTTGACGTATCGCCTTTTACTGAAAGGTGACTTAAAGCAGCCGGTCGGGCGGACGATGGACGGGCGGCCCCGAGAGGTCGGTCAGCCGAGCAGCGACGCCAGCTCGACATGCTCCAGGCCGTGCGCCTCGGCGACCTCGCGGTAAACGACCTTGCCGTCATGGGTGTTGAGCCCCTTGGCCAGCGCGGGGTCGCGGCGCAGCGCCTGGGCCCAGCCGTGGTCGGCGAGTTCGACGATGTAGGGCAGCGTGGCGTTGGTGAGGGCGTAGGTGGAGGTGTTGGGGACCGCGCCGGGCATGTTGGCGACGCAGTAGAAGACCGACTCGTGGACGCGGAAGGCCGGTTCGGCGTGGGTGGTGGGGCGGGAGTCCTCGAAGCAGCCGCCCTGGTCGATCGCGATGTCGACAAGGACACTTCCCGGCTTCATCCGGGAGACCAGCTCGTTGGTGACCAGTTTCGGCGCCTTGGCACCCGGCACGAGGACGGCGCCGATGACGAGGTCGGCCTCCAGACAGGCGCGCTCCAGCTCGAAGGCGTTGGAGACGACCGTCTGAATCCTCGTTCCGAAGATCTTGTCGGCTTCCTTGAGCTTGGTGATGTCCTTGTCGAGCAGGGTCACGTGGAAGCCCATGCCGATGGCGATCTGGGCCGCGTTCCAGCCGGACACCCCGCCGCCGATGACGACCGCGCGCCCGGCCGGCACGCCCGGCACGCCGCCGGGGAGCACTCCGCGTCCGCCGTTGGCGCGCATCAGGTGGTAGGCGCCGACCTGCGGGGCGAGCCGGCCCGCCACCTCGGACATGGGCGCGAGCAGCGGCAGCGTCCGGCCCGGCAACTCGACCGTCTCGTACGCGATCGCCGTCGTCCCGGACTCGACGAGGGCGTCGGTGCACTCCTTGGAGGCGGCGAGGTGGAGGTAGGTGAAGAGCGTCTGGTCCTTGCGGAGGCGGTGGTACTCCTCGGCGATGGGCTCCTTGACCTTCAGCAGCAGATCGGCGGTGGCCCACACCTCGTCGGCCGTGGCGAGGATCTCGGCCCCGGCGGTCACGTACTCGACGTCCGGGATCGAGGAGCCGATCCCGGCGCCCTTCTCGACGACGACCTGATGGCCGTGGCGCACCAGCTCGTGCACTCCGGCCGGGGTGATCGCCACTCGGAACTCGTTGTTCTTGACCTCGCGGGGGATACCGACCTTCACGTCGATCACGGTCCTTGGATCGGAGGGGTGTGGGGCCCGCATGCACAGGGAGGTACACGCACGGGCAATACATGACATACCCATACGCGGTGGAGCGCACTGGGATACACCGCAGGAGAACCGACGGTGCAGCCAGTCTAATGAAGGTGTTCCCGCTGTCTAGCCTTTCAATGCATCAATCTTTTGGTGATGCGCTATCGATTTCATAGGCGTTAGAGCCGCGTTCTGGCGAGATTTCGTCAGTGACGTCCTCGGGGGGCCCGGGCTCCTCGTCGAGCAGCCGTTCGGCGGCGGCGCGGTGCAGTCGGGCCGCCGCCGGGTCGCCGAGGCGTTCCAGGGTGTCGGCGAGCCGCATCTGGAGCGCGGCCTGCAGCCGGGTGTCCTCGGCCCGCCGGGCCCACTCCACCGCTTCCTGGCAGGTCCGCAGCGACTCCTCGGGCTCCCCGGCGTACTCCTGGACGCGGGCCATCTCGCTCAACGCCCTTGCCTGGCCGCCCACATCGCCGAGCCTGCGGTAACCGGTGAGCGCCGAACTCCAGTTGCGCAGCGCCTCGCCGTAGAGGCCCGCGCAGGTGTGTACGGCGGCGATACGGCTGTACAGCCGGACGGCGTCCTCGCGCTCGTCCCGGGCGAGCCGCTGGGCGAGCGCCCTGCCGTACCAGTCGGCGGCCCGCTCGTAGTCCTCCAGCTCCTGATGGGCGCCGCCCACGGATTCCATCGCGCGGCCGGTCGCGTACGGGTCGCGCGCGGACCGCCCGGCGTCCAGCGCGGCCCGGTAGCGGGCGAGCGCCGCCTGGGTACGGCCGGTACGGGCGTCCAGGTCGCCGAGGTTGAGCAGGGCGGCGGCCTGCTCGCGGGGCAGGTGCCGGCGGACGGCGACATCGAGGACGAGCCGGTGGATGCCGTACAGGTCGGGGGCGGCGGCCCGGGTCCCGAAATGGGCGACCATGGCCCGCACCAGCTGGGACATCAGCCGCCGGGCCAGGGTGTCCATTTCCCCGTCGGCGACCGCGAGCCTGGCGGCGGCGAGCAGCGCGGGGCGGCGGATGCTCAGCCATTCCTCGGCGGCCCGGGGGCTCGGGAACCGCAGGGCCTTGGGCAGCTCCATCAGCTTCTCGCGGGCCAGCGGGCTGTCGGTCTCGGTGATGGCCCGGCAGGACTGCAGCAGCCGTACCGTCCGCTCCAGCATCCGTGCCCGGGCCAGCCGGAGTTCGCCCGGCTTCTCCTGGGTCTCGGCCATGGACCGCAGCAGCGGCTGGAGGCAGCCGGGGACCTCGTACTGCGGCAGGGGCGAGTCGACGCGGTGCAGGAAGCCCAGGGCCACGAAGTCGTCCAGTGCGTCGCGGGCCGCGCCGATCGAGCATCCGGCGAGCGCGGAGGCGATGTGCGGGTCGATCAGCCCGGCGGGGGCGAGGGCGAGCAGTCGCAGTATCCGGGCGGCGGGGCTCGGCAGGGAGGCGTAGGACAGCTTGAAGACCCGCGTGAGCGCCGGGGTGTCGTCCTCGTCGGCGCGCAGTTGTTTGGCGAGGTCGGAGACGGCGGCCGTGGGCCGGGCGGCGAGCCAGCCGCCCGCGAGCCGGAGCGCGGCGGGCTGGGCGGCGCACACCTCGGCGAGAACCTCGGCGGAGCGCGGGTCGACGGTGATGCGCACCGAGCCGGTGAAGCGTTCCAGCAGCCGCACGGCGGACTTGGTGTCCAGTTGCCCCAGGGTGCACGGGCGGACGTCGGAGATACCCGTCAGGGGCCCCTCGGAGACCGCCACGACCAAGGCGTCGGGGTTGTCCGGCAGCAGCGCGTCGACCTGCTCGGCGTCGGCCGCGTCGTCGAGCAGGAGCACCACCCGGCGATCGGCCAGGGCGTCCCGCAGCGCCTCGCTGAGGTCGTCCTCGTCGGCGCCGGCCGGGGTGGGCAGTCCGAGTGCGCCGAGCAGTTCCTGGACCGCCCGTTCGATCGGGACGCGGGTGCCGTCGGGCTCGGTGAGCCGGGTCCTCAGCACACCGTCGGGGTAACCCTCGGTAACCTGCCGGACCAGTTCCTCGGCGAGCGCGGTGCGGCCGTAGCCGGGTCTGCCCGCGATGAGCAGCACGCGCGCGTGGGGCGCCTTTCGGCCCGCGATGGTGTTGAGCCCGGCCCGGTCGATATCGGCCCGCAGTTCCTTCAACTCTCTTGCGCGGCCGAGGAACTGACTGTCCGTGGGGGCGGCCTCGACAGCCGGGGGCCGCCCCGTTCCGGTCACTCGGGCACCCCCGGTGTCCACCGCCTGATCCACCACGGGCCACACTCCCGTCCCACCGCACGAGCAAGCCCGCCGGGACTCCGGACCGGGCATCTCCCGAGCCTAGTTCACGCTCTGCAACGATCTGGGCGGAGCAGGGCCGCGAGGTCGCCCGACCGGATCAAACGATCGTAGGACTGGTGAGGTGAGGCTGCCGTGAGACGGGTTCAGGACACGAACGGCCGCGCGGGCCACGGCGCCTCGGCCGGCCGCAGCGCCTCGACGCCGTCGCCGTTGCGTGCCGCCAGCAGCGAGAGAACCCCGACCGCCAGGCAGTTGGCGTGCAGGTCCCCGGCGAGGAGGCCCCGCGCGAGCTCGTCCAGGGGGACGCGGGCCAACTCCATGTCGGCCTCCTCGTCCTCCACCTCGAAACGCCGGCCCTCGGCCTCGGAGAGATCGCGGGCGAGGAAGATCCGCACGGACTCGTCGCAACCACCGGGGCTGGTGTACACGTCGACCAGCACACGCCAGTCCTCCGCCTTGACGTGCGCCTCCTCGTACAGCTCACGCTGGGCGGCGTGCAGCGGGTTCTCGCCCGGGATGTCGAGCAGCCCTGCCGGGATCTCCCACAGCTTCTGGCGCACGGGGTGACGGTACTGGCGGACGAGCAGGACACGGTCCTGCTCGTCGAGGGCCAGAATGGCCACGGAACCGGGGTGCACCTGATAGTCGCGGCGGGCGACCGAGCCATCGGGCATGACCACGTCGTCGGCACGCACGGCGGTCTTCTTGCCGGTGAACGGCGTGTCGCTCGCGCGGACCTGCCACTCCTCGGCGGTGTCCTTGATGGTCATGTCGACTCGTCCTCCCACACGTGCACAAGAAACCGGGGCGCGCATACCGAAGACGCGCACCCCGGCCACCGTACAGCTCTCGCGCTCTCGGTCTTACTCGCCGGTCTTGCGTTCCACCGCGGCCTTGACCAGCCCCGCGAAGAGCGGGTGCGGCCGGGTCGGGCGGGAGCGCAGCTCGGGGTGGGCCTGGGTGGCGACCAGGTAGGGGTGGACGTCACGGGGGTACTCGACGTACTCGACGAGCTTGCCGTCGGGGGAGGTCCCGGTGAACTGGAGGCCCGCCTTCTTCTCCAGCTCGGCGCGGTAGGCGTTGTTGACCTCGTAGCGGTGGCGGTGGCGCTCCTCGACGTACTCCTTGCCGTCGTACACCTCGCGCACGAGGGAGCCCTCGGCGAGCTTGGCCGGGTACATGCCCAGGCGCATCGTTCCGCCCATGTCACCCTCACCGGCGACGATGTCGAGCTGCTCGGCCATGGTGGAGATGACCGGGTGGGCGGTGGCGGGGTCGAACTCGGTGGAGTTGGCATCCGCGATGTCGGCGAGGTTGCGCGCGGCCTCGATCACGATGCACTGCAGACCCAGGCAGAGGCCCAGCAGCGGGATCTTGTTCTCGCGGGCGTACCGGATGGCGCCGACCTTGCCGGAGACACCTCGGTCGCCGAAGCCGCCGGGGATGCAGATGGCGTCGACGTCGTCGAGCTGGGCGGCGGCCCCGGCCGGGGTCCGGCAGTCGTCGGAGGTGACCCACTTGATCTTCACCCGGGCCTTGTTGGCGAAGCCGCCCGCGCGCAGCGCCTCGGTGACGGAGAGGTAGGCGTCGGGCAGGTCGATGTACTTGCCGACCAGCGCCAGGTTGATCTCGTGCCGCGGGTTGTGGACGCGGTCGAGCAGGTCGTCCCAGGTCGTCCAGTCCACGTCACGGAACGGCAGGTCCAGCTTGCGGACGACATAGGCGTCCAGGCCCTCGCCGTGGACGGTCTTCGGGATGTCGTAGATCGAACGGGCGTCCGGACAGGCGACGACGGCGGCCTCGTCGACGTCGCACATCAAGGAGATCTTGCGCTTGATCGCGGCGGGAACTTCACGATCACAGCGCAGAACGATCGCATCTGGCTGAATACCGATGTTGCGCAGCGCCGCAACCGAGTGCTGCGTCGGCTTCGTCTTCAGCTCTCCCGAGGGACCGATGTACGGCAGGAGCGAGATGTGGACGACGAAGACGTTGTCACGGCCGACCTCGTGCCGGACCTGGCGGACGGTCTCCAGGAAGGGCAGCGACTCGATGTCGCCGACGGTGCCGCCGACCTCGGTGATCACGACGTCGACCTCGTCGGAGGCCATACGGCGGATGCGGTGCTTGATCTCGTTGGTGATGTGCGGGATGACCTGCACGGTGTCACCGAGGTACTCGCCGCGCCGCTCCTTGGCGATGACTGTGTTGTAGACCTGGCCCGTGGTGACGTTGGCCGAGCCGTCGAGGTCGCGGTCGAGGAAGCGCTCGTAGTGGCCGATGTCCAGGTCGGTCTCGGCGCCGTCGTTGGTGACGAACACCTCACCGTGCTGGAAGGGGTTCATCGTGCCGGGGTCGACGTTCAGATAGGGGTCGAGCTTCTGCATCACGACGCGCAGGCCACGGGCCTTGAGCAGCATGCCGAGGCTGGAGGCGGTCAGACCCTTGCCGAGCGAGGAGGCGACACCCCCGGTGACGAAGATGTGCTTTGTCGTCGTGTTTCGAAAAGCAGCGGGCGGCATGGCCAAGACGGGACTCCCGTGGTCGCGGTTCGGTGTGCGGGTCGGCCGCCGCCCGATCTCTTTCGTCGGGGGTGCCGTCGCTGCGGTTCGGGGGTCCCGTTCGAGCTGGGGCACCCACCGGTCCACGGGCTACCAGGGTATCAGCGACCACACACGATCGCTTCCGGCCACGCTCCGCGCACGGGCCGCCACGGAGCTCGTACGGTCTGCCACGGACCTCGTACGACGATCGGCGAATCTCGGTCAGCCTTCACACTTGGCTCACTCGTTCGGCGCACTCGCGTTGCCGGGAGCGGCACGCGCAGCCCTCCGCTGCGTCGTATCCTCTTCGGACACTCGCTGCCGAGCCCGGCCCGCGAAACGGCACCACCCCCGCCCGCCTCCGGAAACACGAGAGCTCGTCAGTTCGTTGAGCAACGGTCGCCTCATATGCGTTGAGGATCGTTGAGCGACATCGCATGACACCGTCCCTTGGATCACTCTGGAAACTGGTTCCTTTGTCGATCCCATGGGTCCCCTAGACCGCACACCGCACAGCGACCGCCCCTCGGGGGGCGACGTGGCCGTTCGACTGGAGTTGCACGTGGCCGGGCGCATCGAAGACTACGCACTCATCGGAGACATGCAGACCGCTGCCCTGGTCTGTCGGGACGGCACGGTGGACTGGCTGTGCCTGCCCCGCTTCGACTCCCATGCCGTCTTCGCGGGGCTGCTCGGCACGGAGGAACACGGCTTCTGGCGCCTCGGCCCGGCACACGCGGCCGACGCCGAGCCCCCGACGGCCTCCCGGCGCCGCTACCGCGGCGACTCGCTGATCCTGGAGTCCGAGTGGGACACCCCGCGCGGCACGGTCCGGATCACCGACTTCATGCCCCCGCGTGACGGCGCCCCCCAGCTGATCCGCATCGTGGAGGGCGTCAGCGGCCGCGTCCCGATGCGCTCGGCGCTGCGGATGCGGTTCTCGTACGGCCGGGTCGTGCCCTGGGTGCACAAGCACGAGGGGCGCACGGTGGCCGTCGCCGGGCCGGACTCGGTGTGGTTCGACACCGAATGCGAGACCTACGGCAAGGCGCTGACCACGTACGCCGACTTCACGGTGACGCCGGGCGACCGGATCGCGTTCACGATCTCCTGGGAGCCCTCGCACAAGCAGCCCCCGCCGCTGCCGGAGCCGGAACCGTCCCTCCAGGCCACCGAGGAGTTCTGGCGGGAGTGGGTGGAGCAGTGCACGTACCACGGCCCGTACCGCGAGGCGGTGGTCCGCTCGCTGATCACCCTCAAGGCCCTGACGTACGCCCCCACGGGCGGCATCGTGGCGGCGCCGACCACCTCCCTCCCGGAGCACATCGGCGGCGTCCGCAACTGGGACTACCGCTACACCTGGCTGCGTGACGCGGCGATCACCCTGTCCTCGCTGCTGCGCACCGGCTACCGCGAGGAGGCCCGCGCCTGGCGCGAGTGGCTGCTGCGCGCGGTCGCCGGCGACCCCGAGAACCTGCAGATCATGTACGGCATCGCCGGTGAGCGGGAGCTGGGCGAGGCCGAGCTGGAGTGGCTGCCCGGCTACGAGGACTCGGCGCCGGTCCGGGTCGGCAACGGCGCGGCGCACCAGCTCCAGTTGGACGTCTACGGCGAGGTCACCGAGGCCCTGCACCTGGCCCACATGACCGGGCTCGCCCGCAACGACTACGCCTCCCTCCTCCAGCTGAAGCTGATCCGCTACCTGGAGGACCACTGGGACGAGCCCGACGAGGGCATCTGGGAGGTCCGCGGCCCGCGCCGGCACTTCGTGCACTCCAAGGTCATGGCCTGGGTCGCCGTGGACCGCACGATCAAGCTCATCGAGTCCGGCGACGCGGACGGCCCGCTGGAGAAGTGGCGCGAGCTGCGCGACGACATCCACCGGGACGTCTGCGAGAAGGGCTACGACAAGGAGCGCAACACCTTCACGCAGTCCTACGGCTCGAAGGAACTGGACGCGTCGCTGCTCCTCATCCCCCAGATGGGCTTCCTGCCGCCGGACGACAAGCGCGTCATCGGCACCATCGAGGCGATCCAGCGCGAGCTGTCCACCTCGGACGGCTTCATCCTGCGCTACCCGACGCAGGGCGAGGACGAGGGTGTCGACGGTCTCCCCGGCGACGAGGGCGCGTTCCTCGCCTGCTCGTTCTGGATGGCCGACGACCTGGCGATGATCGGCCGCGTCGACGAGGCCCGCAAACTCTTCGACAAGCTCCTCGCCCTCCGCAACGACCTGGGCCTCCTCGCCGAGGAGTGGGACCCCCGCCTCCAACGCCAGGTGGGCAACTTCCCCCAGGCCTTCAGCCACGTCCCCCTGATCGACACGGCCCTGCGTCTTACGGCTTCGGGGGCGTACGGCGGCTGAGTGCGCGCCTCCGACCACAGCGCGCACGACGGCGGCTGGAGGCGCGGGCAAGCGCGCCGAGCAAGCGCTTGCGCCTCCCGCCCACCCGTAAGCCGCGCCACAACCAGCCCCCGGCCCCGCCGCCCCAGTACGTCACCCACGAACAGGACCATTCCGCCATACCCACCTAGCCTGGAATGGTCCTGTCCCCTGGGCCGAAAGGGGGCGGCCATCATGGCTCCCTCCTCCAAGGCGGGCGCGGCACTCGCCGCGCTCCGCGAGGACCTGACCGGTGAGGTCCTGGCCGAGGGCTACCCCGGTTACGACGACGCCCGCGCGGTCTTCAACGCGATGATCGACCGCCGCCCGGCGGTGATCGCCCAGTGCGAGACCGAGGCGGACGTGGTCCACTCGATCCGCTTCGCCCGCGAACTGGACCTGAGCATCGCCATCCGCGGCGGCGGCCACAGCGTGGCCGGAATGGCCCTCAACGACGGCGGTCTGGTCATCGACATGCGCCGAATGCACGCGGTGACGGTCCATCCGGGATCGATGAGCGTACGGGTCGAGGGCGGCGCCACCATGAGCCATCTCGACCGCGCCACCGAGCCGTACGCCCTCGCCACCACCGGCGGCCGTGCCTCGACCACCGGCGTCGGCGGTTTCGTCCTGGGCGGCGGCAGCGGTTGGCTGGAACGCGCCTACGGCCTCGCCGTCGACAACCTCCTCGGCGTCGAACTGGTCACCGCCGACGGCCGTACCGTCACGGCCACCGCGGCCGAGAACCCGGAGTTGTTCTGGGCCCTGCACGGCGGCGGCGGAAACTTCGGGGTGGCCACCGCCCTCACCCTCCGGCTGCACGAACTGCCGGCCTTCGCCATCGCCCTGCTGCTCTACGCGCCCGAGCACGGCCCCGACGTCGTACGCGTCTTCCGCGAGGTCCTTCAGAGCGGCCCGCCCGAGGCCGGCGGCGGGGTCATCTATCTCACCGCCCCGCCGGAGGAGTTCGTCCCCGAGCACCTGGTGGGCAAGCTGGCGTGCGGGGTGCTGCTGACGTACGCGGGCACCGAGGACGACATGCGCAAGGTCGCCCAGCCACTGCTGGCGCTGCCGCACGAGGCGGAGATCGTCGGGGCCATGCCGTACGCGGACGTCCAGTGCATGATCGACGACCCGCCCGGCATGCGGAACTACTGGTCCGCCGAGTACTTCACGGGCTTCCCGGACGCCGCGGTCGACGCGTTCTGCACGCGCGCGTGGACGATGCCCGTGCCGACCGGCACCCAGCACATCCTCTTCCCGCTGGGCGGTGCGGTCGCCGACCGCACCACCGACTACCCCGTGCCGTACCGCGACGCGCCGTGGGCCGTCCATCCCTTCGGCATCTGGGAGAACCCCGCCGACGACGAGCGATGCGTGGAGTGGGTACGGCAGGTCAGGGCCGACATACGCCCCTGGAGCACCGGCGCGGTCTACCTCAACTTCATCGGCGACGAGGGCTCGGGCCGTGTGGAGGCGGGCCTAGGCGAGGAGAACGCGAGACGACTGGCGGCGGTGAAGCGGGAGTACGACCCGGACAATGTCTTCCGCTACAACCACAACATCCGGCCGACGTGACCGCCGAGGGGGGCGCGCCCCAAAGGGGCGCGGGGCGGAACATTGTGCGGCTCCGCCGCGATGGGGGTCCCCCCGCGCGAGCGAAGCCGAGCGTGGGGGAGCGACCAGCCACGACGGCGCGGCAGAAACCCCCACCCAGGTACCGTCCTGTCATGACCACCCGTGACAGCCGCGAACCCGGCACCGGTCATGAGACCGGGCAGGCCGGCGCCGGCATCACAGTGCGCCGAGCACTGGAGCTGCCCGCACTACGAGGTGGACTGCCGGAGGTCCTGGCCGGCACCCACGCGCTGGAGCGAACCGTGCGCTGGGTGCACGCGGGCGAGGTCCCGAACATCGCCTCGCTGCTCAAGGGCGGCGAGCTGCTGCTGACCACCGGCTACGGCCTCGGTACGCGCCCCGCCGACCAGCGGGCGTTCGTCCGGACGCTCGCCGAGCGCGGTATCGCCGCCCTGGTCGTCGAGCTGGGCCCGCGCTTCACCCGGCTGCCCCCGGCCCTCGTCGAGACGGCCCGCTCGGCCGGTCTGCCGCTGGTCCAGCTGCACCGCGAGGTGGCGTTCGTGACGGTCACCGAGGAGGTTCACACCGAGATCGTCAACGGCCACTACGCGCTGCTCCAGCAGGCCGAGGAGGTCCACCGGCGCTGCACGGAGGCGTTGCTCGGTGGGGGCGGGGTGCCCCAAGTCCTGGGCATCCTGGCCGACTTCAGCGGCAACCCGGTGTTCCTGGAGACCGCCGACGGGCAGCTGCTGTACGCCTCCGGGGCGGGACCGGCGGCCACCGATCCGCTGCAGGTGTGGGAGGGGATGCGCGGGCAGCACAAGGACGAGCCACCGGCCGGGACGGTCCTCGTCGACGTACCGGGCGGCGGCCCGGGCCCACTCCTGGGCACGGGCAGAGGCACAGGAGCGGGCTCAGGCACGGGCAGAGGGCCTGTCTCGACCTCGGGTACGGGGTCGGCCACGGGCTCGGTACGGGCGAGGCTCGTCCTCCTGCCCGTCCTCGCCCCGCCGGCCCCCGTGCACCGGCTCGCGGCGGAGCGGGCGGCCGGTCTTCTCGCCGTGGTGCTGATGCAGGCCCGGCAGGAGGAGGAGCTGGCGGCGCGCGGGCGCGGGGACTTCCTCACCGATCTCGCCGAGGGCCGTATCCGCGCGGAGGACGCCCCGGCGCAGGCCCGCGTCCTCGGCTTCAAGCCGGGCGGCGGCCCGCTGCTGCCGGTGGTGATGCGCCTCGCCGACAGCCTGTCTCCCGAGGGGGGTACCGCCCGGCCGGGCCGGGCCGGGAGTGGCGGAGGCTGGGCCGTACTCGCCCGCGCGGTGGCCGAGGAGCTGGCCTCGGTGGGTGTGCCGGCCCTGTTGGGCGTACGGCCGTTCGAGGGCCGCGTGCCCCTTCTGCTGGGCCTGCGGACCGAGTCCGACCGGTCGGCGGTGGCGGACAAGGTGGCGACGGCGCTGCGGGCGGGGGTGGAGCGGGCCGGAATGCGCCGCCCCGGTGGTCGGCCGCCCGTTGTCGTGGTCGGGGTCCCCGGCGGCTGGGCGGCGGCCTCGGCGGGTCTCAGACACGCGGCGGAGACGGCGACGGCCGCCGGGGTCCTGGCCGACCGCCCCTGGCACGACGCCCGCCGCCTCGACATCGACCTCCTGCTGTGGCGTCTGCGGGACCACCCCGACCTGTCGGCGTTCGTGGACCGCGCGCTCGGCCCCGTACTCGCCCACGACGACCGCTCCAAGCCGTCCCTGCTGCCCACCCTGGAGACCTATCTGGCCCACGCCGGCCGCAAGGCGGAAACGGCCCGCGAACTCCACCTCAACCGCCAGACCCTCTACAACCGCCTGGCCCGCATCACCGACCTCCTGGGCACAGACCTGGACGACCCTCGAACGGTACTGACCCTGAGCTTGGCCCTACAGGCACGCAGGCATCTGCGGTAGGGCCGAGACGGGGCGGGACGGCCGACGAGCGACCCGGGGACGGAAGGGGGCCGAGGAACGGGGAGACGAGGGGACGGGGGCGGCGGCCCTCCCTACGAAAGCGGCCTCAACTGCGTCAACTCGTCGTAGACGCTGAGCACCTGGGCCACCGTCTCGTCCTCGGTCGGCCAAGTGGTGGTCTGGTGGGTGCCCTTGGCCCGCAGGGCTTCGCGGAGGTCGGGGTCGTCGAGCAGCCGTACGACGGCGTCGGCGAGGGCGGCGGCGTCCTGGTACGGGACGAGTTCGGCACCGTCGCCGACCAGTTCGGGCACGGAACCGACAGCGGCGGCGACAAGCGGCACGCGCGCGTGGAGTGCTTCCTGGGCGAGGACGGAGCGGGCTTCGGGGCCGCCGGGCAACAGCGCGAGGTCGGCGGCGGCGATCAACTCGGAGATGTCGTCGCGCCGCCCGACCAGCCGTACGGGCAACTCCTCGTCCTCGATCCGCTGTTGGAGCACCCCTCGCAACGGCCCCTCACCGGCGACGACGACCAGCGGGGCGGGGTCGAGCCACCGCCATTCGCGGGCGGCGTCGAGGAGGGTGTCGTACCCCCGGTGGCGGTCGAGGGAGCCGACGGCCATGAGCAACGGCCGGTCGGTGGCGCCCAGTTCGGCGCGGGCCTTGGAACGGGAGCGGTCGGGGTCGTCGTCGCCGGCGGCCCGGCGCGGCGCGGTCAGCGCGACGGCGGCGAGCCGGGCGTCCCGCGCGCCCCGGCTGCGGGCCCGGTCGACGAGTTCGGAGGTGGTCCCGAGCACGACGGCGGCGGCCTTGGCGACCCTCCGCTCCAGCAGCTTCAGCAGATGGGCCCGCGCGCCCTCGGCGTGCGACCGGGTGTGCCAGGTGACGACGAGGGGCGTCCGCCTACGGCCGAGCGCGAGGGTGGCCCGGAACCCGGCGTGCAGCCCGTGGGCGTGGACGAGGTCGGCGTCGGCGCAGGCGCTGCGGAGGGCGGCCACGGAGGCGGGGTCGCTGCTGCGGGGGACGGGCACGTGCTGGGCGCCGACGCCGGTGAAGTCGTACTCGCCGTCGGTCTCGCTGGGGGCGCACACGGTGACGCGCACGCCCCGGGCGACAAGCCCCGAGGCCAACGACCGCACATGCGCGCTGCTCACCGCGCTGCCGCCGCCGAGCACTTGCACGGTCCGCAGCGGTGACTGGCCGTGTGGTGAGTGGCTGCTCACGTGGCTCACGTGGCCGGGGCTCCTGGTTCGGGGTGGACAGTCACGAAGAAACGTACAGAACGGTCCGGCGGCGAGAGCGGACCGCGTCAGGCCATTCCCGCGTGGTGCCCTTCTGCGTGGTCTGCGCAGCACGTCTCGCTAAGTCGTACCTGTCCAAGGATGCCAGGCTCCGAGACCATTCCGAGACCACGGCACCCGACGAATCCGAGACCACCGGACAACCCCACCACCGAGGTCACCCACACGAGTGAACCCCCGTATGGGGTTGCCCTTCTACGCCGCTCCCGCCCCGTGAGTTCGCGCCCAGTTCACGCGCCCCGAGGCGTTGTCATCCGTCCGCCCTCGCCGTCGCCAGCAGTTCCTCCGCATGCGCGCGGGCCGTCTCGGAGTCCTCCTGGCCGGCGAGCATGCGGGACAGCTCGCGGACGCGTTCCTCGCCCTCCAGCACCTTGACGCCGGAGCGGGTGACCGAGCCGTCGTTGGTCTTCTCCACGAGCAGCTGGCGGTCGGCGAAGGCGGCCACCTGGGGGAGGTGGGTGACAACGACGACCTGGGCGGACTTGGCGAGTTTGGCCAGACGGCGGCCGATCTCCACCGCCGCCTTGCCGCCGACACCGGCGTCGACCTCGTCGAAGAGGTACGTGGGGACCGGGTCGGTGCCCGCGAACACGACCTCCACCGCGAGCATCACGCGGGAGAGTTCACCGCCCGAGGCGCCCTTGGCGATGGGCCGGGGCGGGGCGCCCGGGTGCGGGGCGAGGAGGAGTTCGACCTCGTCGGCGCCCGACGGGCCGTACGCGACGGGCCGCCCGCCCACCTCGATGCCCTCGGGGTCGCCCGTCTGCCGGATCTCGAACGTCACGCGCGCGTGCGGCATGGCGAGGGAGGCGAGTTCGGCGGTCACGGCGGCGGCGAACCGCTCGGCGGCCTCCGTCCGGGCATCCGTCAACGTCTGTGCCAGACCGCCCAGTTCGCTCCGCAGCGCGTCCCGCTCTGCGGTCAGCTCGTCGATCCGCTCGTCGTCGCCGTCGAGTTCGGTGAGCCGCTGGGCTCCCTGCTCGGCCCAGGCCAGCACGGAGGCGATGTCCTCGCCGTACTTGCGGGTGAGGGCGGTGAGCGCGGCCCGCCGTTCCTCCACGGCCGCCAGCCGGCGCGGATCGGCGTCCAGGTCATCGGCGTATCCGGCCAGTTCCCCGGCCACATCGCCCAGCAGGATGCCGATCTCCCCGATCCGGTCGGCGAGCGAGGCCAGCGCCGGGTCGTGCGACCGTACGGCCTCCAGCGCCCGGTGCGCGCCCGCGACGAGGGTCGCGGCGTCCACGCCCTCGGGGTCCTCGGGGTTGCCCGCGAGCGCGGCGTGCGCGGCCGTCGCGGCGGACGCCAGCGCCTCCGCGTGCCCGAGCCGCTCGGCCTCCTCGGCCAGCTCCACGTCCTCACCGGCACGCGGTTCGACCCCGGCGATCTCGTCGAGGCCGTAGCGCAGCATGTCGGCCTCCTGGGCCCGCTCACGCGCGCGCGTGACGATCTCGTCGAGTTCGACGGAGACGGCCCGCAGCCGCCGGTAGGCCTCCCCGTACTTGGCGAGCGGCCCGGCCACCGCGTCCCCGGCGTACCGGTCGAGCGCGGCCCGCTGCCGGGACAGCTTCAGCAGCCCCTGCTGGTCGGTCTGCCCGTGCACGGCGACCAGTTCGTCGGCCAGCTCCGCGAGCACGCCGACCGGGACGGAACGCCCGCCGAGGTGCGCCCGTGACCGTCCCTCGGCGGAAACGGTACGGCTGATCAGCAGCGCCCCGTCGTCGAGTTCGGCCCCGGCCTCCTCGGCCCGGACGACCGCCGTCGCGCCCTCGGGCATGGCGATACGCCCCTCGACGACCGCGTTCTTCGCACCGATCCGCACGAGCGCCGGGTCCGCCCGACCGCCGAGCAACAGCCCGAGACTGGTGACGACCATGGTCTTGCCGGCACCCGTCTCACCCGTCACGGCAGTGAACCCGGGCGACAACTCGACGACCGCGTCGTCGATGACTCCGAGCGACCGTATCCGCATCTCCTCCAACACGGACACGACCATACGAGGTCGGACAGGGAAACCGCGACGCCCCCCGTCACCAATGTCACCCCGGCGAGCTACAGCGCCCCTTAAGGGGCGCGGGGCTGTGTCGATTTGCGGCTCCGCCGCGTGGGCGCGAGCAACCACGACGAGCCCGCAGCCGCTGACGAGTCCCCACCATCCCCCACAGAGCGTCTAGTGCGGGGCCCCTCTCCACCCAGAAACAGGCAACGCGAACTTCGCCACAAGCCGGTCAGTGAACGACGCATGATGAAGCCGAGCCAACCGCACCGGCACAGCCCCCCGCCGCACCTCAACCCGCGCCCCCGGCGGCAGCTCAACAGTCCGCCGCCCATCACACCAGAGCACCCCAGGCGGAATATGAGGCAGCACCTCCACCGCCAACACGGAATTCGGCGAAGTCACCAACGGCTTCGCGAACAACGCGTGCGCGGAGATCGGCACCATCAACAACGCCTCGACCTCGGGCCACACCACAGGCCCACCGGCGGAGAACGCGTACGCGGTCGACCCGGTCGGCGTGGACAGCACGATCCCGTCGCACCCGAACCCGGTCACCGGCCGCCCGTCGATCTCAAGGACGACTTCGAGCAGCTTCTCGGCGCCCGCCTTCTGCACGGCCGCCTCATTGAGCGCCCAGTCCGTATGAACGATGTCCCCGTTCTGGTGAACGACGACATCGACGGTCATCCGCTCCTCGACCTCGTACGACTTACTGACGACCCGGTCGACGACCTTGTCGAGGTCGTCGCGCTCGGCCTCGGCGAGGAAGCCGACGCTGCCGAGGTTGACGCCGAGCATCGGCACCCCGGAGGCGCGGGCGAACTCGGCGCCGCGCAGCAGGGTCCCGTCACCGCCGAGGACGATCAGCAGCTCACACCCGTCGAGGCACTGCGGAGTGGCCTCCTTGACCAGCTCCACCTCCTCGGGCACCGGGATGTCCTCGGCCTCGTGCGCCAGCACGCGTACACCGAGGCCGTGATGGAGCAGCCCCTTCACCACCAGCTCCGCACTGCGGATGGCCGCGGGCCGCCCGGTGTGGGTGAGCAGGAAAACAGTTCGAGTTCGGTCCTGGGTGGTCAACGCGGCCCCTCCGCCACTGCTCGGTCGACGTCGGCCGGGTCCAGTTCGGGTGCCCCGGCTCGCAGCCACAGAAAGTACTCGACATTGCCCGACGGCCCGGGCAGCGGGCTGGCTGTCACGCCCTTCACGCCGAGCCCCAACTCCCCCGCTTTCAGGGCGACTCCACGCACGGCTTCGGCGCGCAGCCCGGGGCTGCGTACGACGCCCCCGCTGCCCAGCCGCTCCTTGCCCACCTCGAACTGCGGTTTGACCATCATCACCAGATCGGCATCCGGTTTCGCGCACCGCACCAGGGCGGGCAGTACCAGGCCGAGCGGGATGAAGGACAGATCCCCCACGACTAGATCCACAGGCTCCCCATCGATCGCTTCGAGCGTCAACTCGCGTACGTTCGTACGGTCCTTGACGGTGACGCGTTCATCGCTCTGGAGAGTCCACGCGAGTTGTCCGTATCCGACGTCCACGGCGACGACGTGCGCGGCACCGGCGCGCAGCAGTACGTCGGTGAAACCGCCGGTGGAGGCGCCGGCGTCCAGCGCCCGCCGGCCCTTGACCTCCAGCCCGTGCGGAACGAAGGCCTCCAGGGCTCCGGCGAGCTTGTGGCCGCCGCGCGAGACGTACTCGGGGTCGCCGTCGTCGGCCTGGACCACGATCGCGGCGGCGGTCTCGACCTGGGTGGCGGGCTTGGTCGCGACGGTCTTGCCGACGGTGACGCGCCCGGCGGCGATCAGCTGGCTCGCGTGCTCACGCGACCGTGCCAGCTTCCGCCGGACCAGTTCGGCGTCCAGACGGCGGCGTGCGACTCCTGCCACGGTGGGTTCAGCTCCTGCGGTCGTGCGGGTAGGGGGACGGTGCTGGGGGCGCCGAGGGTCCCGGGCGGGCGTCGAGCGCTGTGAGCGTGTCGCGCAGCCCCCGATGTACATCCTCGTACACCTCGACATGGCCGTCGGTGGCGAGGTGGTCGGCGTCGGTCAGCCGGGCCAGCGCGGCATCGACCTCCGGGTGCCCGGTGGCGGGCCGGGGCACGTTCAGCGGGGCGGGGGCGGCGGGGTCGTACTCGTCCTCGACGACGGCCTCCGGAGCCTCGGCCTCCACCGCCGGAACGTTGGATTCCATAGCCGGAACCACGGTTTCCGTAGCTGGAACCTCACCCTCCGGAATCACCGCTTCCGCCCGGGCCTCGCGCTCGGGCACAGAGTCGTTCATGCCCAGACGCTACCCCGAAGCCCTGCTGTACCGTCGATCGCGATGGCCACCACTGAGGAGTGCCGTGCCGCACTCGACAAGCTCTCGGACAACATGCAGCGGGCCGACGGGGACGTGCGCGAAGCCGCCGCCCTGGACCGGTCGCTGAGCTGCCGTATCACCGACCTGGACACCACCTTCGTCGGCCGCCTCAAGGACGGCCGTATCGAGGTGCTGGAGACCCTCCAGGGCCCACCGCCGCAGAAGGCGGAGATCCGGCTGACCATGACCGGCGACGATCTGGTCGCCATGGTCGACGGCGAGCTGAACTTCGCCAGGGCCTGGGGTGCGGGCCGGGTGAAGCTGGAGGCCGGCTTCCGCGACCTGCTCCGGCTCAGGAAGCTTCTTTGACGGCCACCTTCTCGGCCTTCGTCTCGGCCTTCTCGTCGGCCTTGGGCCGCCCCTCGCGTTTTTTGCGCGCCGCCGGTACCACCAGCGGCGTGCCCGTCTCCGGGTCGTCGATGATCTGGCAGCGCAGTCCGAAGACCTCCTCCACCAACTCGGCGGTGACGATCTCGGAGGGGGCGCCCTCGGCGATGACCTCGCCGCCGCGCAGGGCGATGAGATGGGTGGCGTAGCGGGCGGCGTGGTTGAGGTCGTGCAGCACGGCGACGAGCGTGCGGCCCTGCTCCTCGTGGAGTTCGGCGCACAGGTCGAGTACGTCGATCTGGTGCTGGATGTCGAGGTAGGTGGTCGGCTCGTCGAGCAGCAGCAGCGGGGTCTGCTGGGCGAGGGCCATGGCAATCCAGACGCGCTGCCGCTGACCGCCGGACAGCTCGTCCACGTAACGGTCGGCCAGCTCGGCGACCCCGGTGGACTCCATCGACTCCCGGACGACCCGCTCGTCCTCGGTGGACCACTGCCGCAGCAGCCCCTGATGCGGATACCGGCCACGCCCGACGAGGTCGCCGACCGTGATGCCGTCCGGCGCGATCGACGACTGCGGCAGCAGACCCAGCGTCCGGGCGACCTTCTTCGCCGGCATCGACTGGATGACCTGTCCGTCGAGCAGCACCCGGCCCTGGGCCGGCCTCAGCATCCGTGAAAGGGCGCGCAGCAGCGTGGACTTGCCGCAGGCGTTGGGGCCGACGATCACGGTGAACGAGTTGTCGGGGATCTCCACCGACAGCTGCTCGGCGATGACCCGCTGGTCATAGGCGAGGGTGACGTTCTCGGCGGACAGGCGGTTCACAGTGCTCCTC
Organism: Streptomyces sp. NPDC002643; assembly: GCF_053592555.1. Classification (NCBI taxonomy): domain Bacteria; kingdom Bacillati; phylum Actinomycetota; class Actinomycetes; order Kitasatosporales; family Streptomycetaceae; genus Streptomyces; species Streptomyces sp. NPDC002643. The sequence goes on along the minus strand of NZ_JBSFVY010000001.1, from coordinate 7,267 downwards.
TTGTTGTTCGCGTTCGCCTTGTTCACATTCGCCTTGTTCACATTCGCCGACGCGCTCATATCCGCCCCGCCTTCCGCTCGGTCACCAGCAGCCACAGCAGATAGACACCGCCGAGTACGCCGGTCACGACGCCCACCGGCAGCTGATCGGCGCCGAATGCCCGCTGCGAGGCCCAGTCGGCGACGACCAGCAGGGTGGCGCCCATGAAGATCGAGGGAACCAGGTTGGGGCCCGGGGAGCGGGTGAGCCGCTTGGCGAGCTGGGGCGCGGTGAGGGCCATGAAGCTGACGGGGCCCGCTGCGGCGGTGGCCCCGGCGGTGAGCAGTACGGCCGACACCAGCAGCAGCATCCGTACCCGCTCGACACGCACCCCGAGGGCGTACGACACGTCGTCGCCCATCTCCATCATCCGCAGCCCGCGCGCGTTGCCGAGCACCAGCGGCACGAGGATCGCGCACATGATGAGCAGCGGCCAGACCTGGGTCCAGTCACGGCCGTTGAGTGAGCCGGTCATCCACACGACGGCACGGGCCGCGTCGACGAGGTCGGCCTTGGTGATCAGATAGCCGTTGACGGCGGTGACGACGGCGGAGACACCGATGCCGACCAGCACGAGCCGGTAGCCGTGCACTCCGCGCTTCCAGGCCAGCAGGTAGATCGCGAACCCGGTGCCGAGGCCGCCCACCAGCGCGCCGAGGGCGACCTGTCCCGCGCTCCCGGAGAACAGCACGATCATGACGAGCGCCCCGGCCGTGGCACCCTGCGAGAGGCCGAGGACATCCGGACTGCCCAGCGGATTGCGGGAGATGGACTGGAACAGCGCCCCGCCGAGTCCCAGCGAGGCCCCCACCAGCAGCCCGACGAGGACGCGCGGCAGCCGCAGCTCGTTGACGATGAACTCCTGGCCCGCGTCCCCATGGCCGAGCAACGTCCTGAGGACGTCGCCGGCCGGGATCGGGAAGTCGCCGGTGCCGATCAGTACGACACTCGCGGCGAGCCCCGCCACCACCAGCAGCACGACGACGGTGAGCGCCCGTACATCGAGGCGGACCGACAGCCCACCGGGCGTCCGCACGGCCCGGTTCCGCGGGGCCGGCTTGCTCATGACCTGGGTCTTCACAGCTGTGCCGTCCTCCGCCGTCGTACGAGAAAGATGAAGACCGGCCCGCCGATGATCGCGGTGATGATGCCGACCTGGAGCTCAGCCGGGCGCGCGACGATCCGGCCGATGACATCGGCGCCGAGCAGCAGCACGGGCGACAGGACGGTCGCGTACGGCAGAATCCAGCGCAGGTCGGGCCCGGTGAAGGACCGTACGGCGTGCGGGACCATCAGTCCGACGAACGCGATCGGCCCGCAGGCGGCGGTCGCGGCACCGCACAGCACGGTGGCGGCGGCCATGGAGAGGGCACGGGTGCGGGCCAGGTTGGCGCCGAGGGCGCGGGCGGTGTCGTCGCCCATGGCCACGGCGTTGAGCGGCCGGGCGAGGAGCAGCGCGACGACCGTGCCGACCGCGAGGAACGGCAGGACGTGCACGATGGTCTCGTCGGTGGCCGAGGCCAGCGAACCGACCGTCCAGAAACGCATCTTGGACAGCGCCGCGTTGTCCATGATCATCACGGCCTGGAGATAACCGTAGAGCGCGGCGGTCAGCGCCGTACCGGCGAGTGCGAGCCGCACCGGTGTCGCGCCCCGGCTGCCGCCGAGGAACCACACCAGTGCCCCGACCCCGGCCGCGCCGAAGAACGCGAACCACACATATCCGGTCAGCGAGGTGACGCCGAAGTAGGTGATGGCGGTGACCACGGCGGCGGACGCGCCCGCGTTGATGCCGAGCAGCCCCGGGTCGGCCAGCGGGTTCCGGGTCAGCGCCTGGAGCACGGCACCGGCGAGGCCGAGCGCGGCTCCGGCGAGCAGCCCGAGGAGGGTGCGCGAGATCCGCTCCCCGACGACGACATCGCCGTAGGTCCCCGTGTCCTGGAACAGACCGTGCCAGACCTGCTCCAACGACAGCGACTTGGCGCCGATCGCGATGCTGGCCGCCGCGACCAGGGCCAGGACGAGAACGGACAGGAGGAGGCCGACAGGACGTATCGCCCGACGGCTCGGGGGCGCGGGAGCGGTCTCCGCGCTCGGTTCAGGGGGACTGTCGACCAACACCCGGTTAGGTTAGCCTATCCTCCTATTTTGACTCGATCCCGCTCCACCGGATCTGGCCCCAGGGCACCGAACCGTCCCTCCCCTGGCCTCCGCGGGCTCACAACCCCAGCCGAGCCAGCGCCTTCTCCCCGTCCAGCTCGCACGAGCCCTCCCCGGCCGCCGTCCAAGCCGCCGCGCACAGCGCCCGCAGCCCGTCCAAGGCCTCGCCGTCACCGTCCAGTTCGAGCCGGTCCGCGCCCGCCGTCGCCGTCCAGCCGCCGCAGCGGAAGCCGGGGCCCGCCTCGACGACCTCCGGCTGCCCGGTGAGCAGCCCCCGCAGATCGGCGTCGACATACGTCGGCCGGTGCTGCGGCGGCGCGGCCAGCAGCTGGGCGCCGTCCGTGACGCCGGTCAGGACGAGCAGCGAGTCGACCTCCCCGTTGAACGCCCCCTCGATGTCCGTGTCCAGCCGGTCCCCGACCACCAACGGCCGCTCGGCGCCGGTCCGCAGGATCGTCTCCCGGTGCATCGGCGGCAACGGCTTGCCCGCCACCTGCGGCTCGGCACCGGTCGCTATCCGGACGACCTGCACGGCGGCCCCATTGCCCGGTGCGATACCCCGCGCGCTCGGAATCGTCAGATCGGTGTTCGACGCGAACCACGGCACCCCGCGCGCGATGGCATAGCAGGCCTCCGCGAACCGCCCCCAGGGCAGCTCGGGCCCGCCGTACCCCTGCACCACCGCCACCGGCTCGTCCTCGGCCGACTCGACCGGCTCCAACCCCCGCTCCCGCAACGCGACCCGCAGCCCCTCACCCCCGATGACCAGCACCCGAGCCCCGGCGGGCACCTGCTCGCTGATCAGCCGGGCCACGGCCTGCGCGGACGTGATGACATCACCGGCGTCGGTCGGTATACCCAGCGCGGTCAGATGCGCGGCAACCGTCTCGGGCGTCCGCAGCGCGTTGTTGGTCACGTACGCGAGATGCATCCCGCCCGCGCGAGCCGTCCCCAGCGACTCCACGGCATACGCGATCGCGCTCCCACCCGCGTACACCACCCCGTCCAGATCGAGCAGCGCCGTGTCGTACGCCTCGCTCAGGGCTCGCCCGCTGCCGTCGGGCCGTGTCCTGACTGCCTGGCTCATCGCTCACCGCTCCTCGCTCGACCGCCGCTCTCACGACGCGTACGCACTCGTCCATCAATCGTCTCGATAATCGTCTCGATCGCTGCCCCCGATCATCGCGCATCCCACTGACAGCCACCCGAAGGACGCCCGCGCACTTACGATGCATCAATGAACAACGCAGGTCCCGCGCAGGAGATCCCGGCACGCAGCGGCCTCGAACTGACCCCGTTCCGGGGGCTTCGCTACGACCCCGACCGGGTCGGCAGCCTGGCCGCCGTGACATCACCGCCGTACGACGTGGTCGTACGGCCGGACGGTCTGCTCCACCTCGAATCCGCCGACCCGCACAACATCGTCCGTCTGATACTCCCCCAGGCCAGTACTCCCGCGGCCCGCAACGAACAGGCGGCCGACACCCTGCGCGACTGGCTCGCCAAGGGCGTCCTGGCCCCCGACACCGAGCCCGGCCTCTACGTCTACGAGCAGGCCGACGGCACCATCCTGCAGCGCGGCCTGATCGGCGCCCTGCGCCTCTCGGAGCCTTCCGACGGCGTGGTCCTGCCCCACGAGGACGTCATGCCGCACATCATCGCGGACCGCGCGGACCTGATGCGTGCCACCTCCACCAACCTCGAACCCCTGCTCCTGACCTATCGGGGCAACGGCCCGACAACCGGCGCGACCTCCGTGGTGGAGCGCACCACCGAGGCCCCGCCCCTCCTCTCCACCACCACGGAGGACGGCTTCAGCCACCGCCTGTGGGCGGTCACCGACCCCGCCGACCTCGCCGCGATCCAGTCGGACCTCGCCCACCACCAGGCCCTCATAGCCGACGGCCACCACCGCTGGGCCACCTACCTCCGGCTACGCGCGGAGCACCCCTCCCCCAGCCCCTGGGACTACGGCCTGGTCCTCCTGGTGGACACCGCCCGCTACCCCCTGCGCGTCCGCGCCATCCACCGCCTCCTGCACCAACTCCCGGTCGCCGACGCCCTGACCGCCCTCGACGGCCTGTTCCGCGTACGACACCTGGACGTGCCGCTCCCGAAGGCCCTGGACGCCCTCGCCGAAGCGGCCTCCACCGGCAACGCCTTCCTCCTCGCCGGCGACGGCACCTTCCACCTCGTCGACGGCCCGGACCCGGCCCTCCTCACCCGTACGATCCCGGCCGACCGCCCGCCCGCCTGGCGCACCCTCGACGCGACGGTCCTGCACGCCACGCTCCTCGACCACATCTGGCACATCCCCGAGGACTCACCAGCGCACATCGCCTACATCCACGACACGGCGGCCACCGTCGCCAAGGCCGAACGCGACGGCGGCACAGCGGTCCTGATGCACCCGGTCCACGAGGACGTCGTACGCGACCTGGCCCGCCAGGGCATCACCATGCCCCGCAAGTCCACGTCCTTCGGCCCGAAACCGGCATCGGGCCTGGTCCTCCGCACGCTGGCGTTCTGACCGCCGGGCCATAGCGGCACGGGGAGACGGAAAAGGGGCGGGTCCCGTCAAACGGAACCCGCCCTTCGTCACACCCACATGCCTACGACACGTCAGTCGTCCTTGCTGCCCTCATCGGCCTCGTCGGCCTTGTCGGCCTTGTCATCCTCGTCGTCGACATCGGCGTCACGGTCGTCGTCCTTGTCGGCCTCGACGACGTCGATGGCGTCGTCCGCGTCCTCGGTCTCGTTCCCGCTCTCGTTCCCGCTCTCGCGGTCGGCCGGCGCCGCGTCCTCGGTCTCGTCCAGGGCGTCGACGAACTCCACGCCGTCCAGCTCGGCGAGCCGGTCCGAGGCGTCCGTGCTGCCGTCCTTGTCGGACTCGACGGCCTTGGCGAACCACTCACGCGCCTCACCCTCACGCCCGGCCTCCAGCAGCGCGTCGGCGTAGGCGTACCGCAGCCGCGCGGTCCAGGGCTGTACGGAGTTGGAGGCCAGCTCGGGGCTCTGCAGGGTGACGATGGCGGCGTCGAGCTGGTCCATGTCCCGCCGAGCACCGGCCGCGACCAGCCGCATCTCGACCTGCCCGGCCTTGTCCAGCTTGTGCACCTCGGGCGCCCCGGCCATGTCCAGCGCCTTCTCGGGCCGCCCGAGACCACGCTCGCAGTCGGCCATGACGGGCCACAGGTCGACGTTGCCGGTCATCCGCCGCGCGGCCCGGAACTCGGCGAGCGCCTCGCTGTACTTCTGGTTCGCGTACGCCGCGAAGCCGGCCGCCTCACGCACGGCGGCGACACGCGACGCCAGCCGCAGGGCGACCCTGGAGTACCCGTAGGCACCCTCGGGGTCCTCGTCGATGAGCCGGGCGACCATCACCAGGTTCTTGGCGACATCGTCCGCGAGTGTCTTGGGCAGACTCTGCAGCTCCTGCCGTACGTCCTTGTCGATCTCCTCGCCGGTGACGTCCTCGGGGATCGGCAGCCGCTTGATCGGCTCACGATCCCGGTCCCGCTCATCCCGGAAACGCCCACCGCCGCGCCGGTCGTCGCCCCTACGGTCGTCACGCCCGTCACGCCCCCGGAAGCCACCGGGCCGACCGCCCCGGTCGTCACGCCGGGGCCCACGCCCACGGTCGTCCCCGCGCCGGTCGTCCCGCCCACGGAAGCCGCCGCGCTCGCCGCCACGGCTGTCGTCGCGCCAGAAGCCACTGCGGTCGTCGTCGCGCCGGAAGCCGCTACGGTCGTCGTCGCGGCGGTACGAGGGGCGGTCGCCCTCACGCCGGTCACCACGGTCGTCACGCCGGAAGCCCCGATCACGGTCACGGTCACGATCGCGGTCCCGGTCGTCCCGACGGAAACCTCCCCGGTCCCCACCATCACGGCGGTCATCCCTGCGGTCATCACGCCGGAACGCGGGCCGGTCATCACGTCGGCCGAAGCCACCACGCTCATCGTCACGGCGGAACGCCGGACGCGCACCACGGTCGTCCCCACGTCGGTCATCGCGGCGGTCGTCCCCGCGCCGGTCGTCCCGCCCACGGAAGCCGCCGCGCTCGCCGCCACGGCTGTCGTCGCGCCGGAAGCCACTGCGGTCGTCGTCGCGGCGGTACGAGGGACGGTCGCCCTCACGCCGGTCACCACGGTCGTCACGCCGGAAGCCCCGATCACGGTCACGGTCCCGATCGCGGTCCCGGTCGTCCCGACGGAAACCTCCCCGGTCCCCACCATCACGGCGGTCGTCCCTACGGTCATCACGCCGGAACGCGGGCCGGTCATCACGCCGGCCGAAGCCACCACGCTCATCGTCACGGCGGAAGCCGGGACGGTCTCCGTCCCTCCGGAAGCCGCTGTCGCGGTCACGATCCCGGTCGCGGTCATCGCGACGTGGGCCGCCGGAACGGTCGTCCCGACGGAACGCCGGGCGAGGGCCACGGTCACTGTCACGGCGGTCGTCCCGCCCACGGAACCCACCGCGCTGTTCGCCACCACGACGGTCGTCACCACGGCGGTCGTCACTACGACGATCATCGCGGCGGCCGTAACCACCGCGGTCGTTACGGTCGTTGTCGCGCCGGTCGTTGTCCCGGCGCGGTCCGCCGCGGTAGCCACCACGGTCACCACTGTCCCGTCGCCGTTGGTCGCGCTCCGGTCGGTCGTCGGGAGAGTTGGTGGACATGATGACTCCTGTCTTCGGTACCGCAAGCATAGTAAAAACAAAAGGACCCCTGGTCCCAGCTGAACGCTGGGACCAGGGGTCCTCCAAATATTGTTCGGCGGCGTCCTACTCTCCCACAGGGTCCCCCCTGCAGTACCATCGGCGCTTTGAGGCTTAGCTTCCGGGTTCGGAATGTAACCGGGCGTTTCCCTCACGCTATGACCACCGAAACCCTAATGGTTTCGAGCGAACAAGCACACTCTTTACTTATGCGTTCTGCTCAAACCGACAACGGTCGTTGTCTCAGAACTAACACAGTGGACGCGAGCAACTGAGGACAAGCCCTCGGCCTATTAGTACCAGTCAACTCCACCCGTTACCGGGCTTCCATACCTGGCCTATCAAC